>NZ_JAFIBZ010000043.1:0-32884 GCF_017832375.1 Methylocaldum sp. RMAD-M
TCCCTCCCCGCCACCCGCGGCACTCAAAACCGCCAGCACCGGAAGAGCTGCACATTATTCCCTAACCCACCCCCCCCTGTCAACTGCTCGGGTTTTAAAAGTCAACTTACCACCCAAACCCAAACCAATCCTGCGGCGAGTTAATCGACCGCATATCTATCACGAGCTTGACGCATTAGCTCAATGATCTGATTGCCATTAAATTTTAGAACGCAGCAACAGCAATCTCGCCTCCCCTTAGGAACCTCAGTCTTTAAGACGGTCTATTACTGGCCCTCGTTCGCAAGGGCATAACCATTAACTGGCCTATTCTGGTCGTCCCTCGATCGCGGGATATCGATGCCTGACGGCTATACGTTCGACGAGGCGAACGCGGTTCGTCATTGTCATACGTTCGTAATATTTCGGTAACGAAATAGTCATAGTCTCCCCTTAATCTTTTGTTGCTTTGGCGCGATCGATTGTTGAGATGTAACCAACAGCCCAAAAAATGGGCATATGCCAAAAAGTTGCGTCGGCTCTAGAGGCGCAATTCTTCGAGCACAGTTTTACGATTGGGGGAACAATGAGATTTAAACACTTAGCCTGTGCGATGTCCGTTGCATTTACCGGAGTCGGCGCGAATAACGCGTATGCACTCGACCTTTATATGGACAGCAAGACCAAGCAAATTTACGCAGAACCCGGTCCGGGGCGCGTACGACTCGGCAACTTTGAAAGAGTCGACGAAGAAGCGACCGAAGAACCCAAAACGCCTAAGAAAACCGCAAATTCCAAGGGGGACGGCGACCAGATTAGAGCCGTAGAGGCACGCCTTAATAAAAAAATCGATGCTTTAGCCAATAAGCCCAAAGCTCCGGATGACGCCAAGGTCACTCTTGGCGCAAAGGGACTTCAGTTTCAATCGAACGACGGAAACTTCAAATTCGCCATCAACGGGCGCCTCCATGCGGACGCCGCCATCCAGTCCGGCGACAAGTTTGTAACTTATAACGACAACGATCCTAGTAACGGAAGCTTCGATCCTGCCGACGAAGAAGCGACAAAGAGAGATCTCGACTCCGGCACCGAACTCCGCCGTGTCCGTATCGAGGTCGCCGGCCAGTTCTTCAACGACTGGAAATTCAAGCTGCAACCGGACTATGCCGACGAGCAAGTCAGACTCAAGGACGCGTTCGTAAAATACACCGGTTTCGACTGGGGCGAATGGACCATCGGCCAAAGCAAGCAACCGTACAGCTTTCAGCAGATGATGAGTTCCAACGACATGCCGTTTATGGAACGTTCGTTGGAGTATGCTTTCACCGATGTTTCTGTGAACCGTGCGATTGGCCTCCGCTATGATCATTACGGTCGCACATGGACCGCCGCAGCTGGCATTTATGGCGATACGGCAACACGGCAAGCTGACAGCGCGGCGGACGACGAAGGCTGGGGCGCGTCGGGGCGCGCTACTTGGGCTCCCTGGTTTAAACCGGGCGAGCTGTTCCATGTCGGCGCTTCTGCCGCTTACCGAGTACCGCAGCAGGGCGACAAAACCGTTCGGTATCGCAATCGCCCCACTCACATCGATCACTTCTATCCGATCGATACCGGGAATATCGGAAATATCGACGATGAGGTGTTTTTCAACGCCGAGGCAACGGGCGCCTACGGCCCCGTTTCGTTCGAAAGCGAATATAACGTGGCCTATTTGCAACGGAACGGGGATGGAACCGAAGACGCCAAGTTCGACGGTTGGCACTTCGACGTGATGTATAGCCTGACCGGCGAATCGCGGGCCGCCGCCTACGATCCGAAAGATGCCGTCATTAAGCGTTTAACGCCCAATCGAAACTTTGACTTGGCCGGCGGCTGGGGCGCCTGGGAACTCAAAGGCCGCATTTCGCAAGTCAACATGAACAAGATCGGTACGCCCGGCGAACGTGGCGGACGCGAGACAGCGGCGACCCTCGGTGTCAACTGGTATCTGAATCCGTGGTTCCGGTTGATGCTGGACTACACCCATGTGATCGATATAGATCTCGGCACCGCCGGGACAAGTCGAGCACTTCTCGAAGGGGATCCGTCAGATCTCGACACGGTTCAGATGCGTGGCTCTCTGGCCTTCTAAACGAGCCATTTAGCCCATCTGTCAAACCGAGAACCCCGCGAAAGCGGGGTTCGTCTTTGATACGCCGCAGATACCTGCTCCAAAGCATGCCACCTGACCGGCGCAGCTGTGCTTGCTTGCTTTACATTGTTATGATTTCTAAGGCTTTTCAATGTCATAACTTACCCCGCAGCGGTAGCCTTATCCAAAATCTAACAGGGAACACTGTTTCATGGAATTCAAGGATTATTACAAGATCATGGGTGTATCCAGAGACGCCTCGCAAGAGGATATAAAGCGAGCCTATCGTAAGCTCGCCCGCAAATATCATCCGGACGTCAGCAAGGAACGTAATGCCGAGGAGCGCTTCAAGGAACTTGGCGAGGCTTATGAAGTTTTGAAAGACCCGGAAAAGCGCGCGGCTTACGATCAAATCGCGGCCGGTCGCCAGCACGGCGAACGTTTTACGCCTCCACCCGACTGGGCATTTGACTTCGACTTTGGTGGTGGCGGTTTTACGGGGAGCGACGCAAGCGGATTTAGCGATTTTTTCGACAGCCTATTCGGCCGAGCTACGCGAGGCGGGCGGCGAGAACCCCGTAGCGGCTGGACCGGACCTCTATCTGGCCAGGATCAATATGCCAACATTTACATCAGCCTCGACGAGGCATTCTCGGGAGGGACTCAAACGGTTACTCTTGCGAGCCCGGAAATCGATGCAAAAGGCAGGGTTGTTAACAAGACCCGCACCTTAAACGTCAAGATACCGAAAGGCGTCAAAGAAGGACAACGCATTCGCCTGTCCGGGCAGGGCGGATCGGGCCGGTTGGGCGGCACGGCGGGTGATCTTTACCTGGAAATACGATTTAAGCCTCATCCATTCTTTCGCGCCGAAGGCGCGGATATTTCGCTGGAGTTGCCAGTAACGCCCTGGGAGGCCGCTCTCGGACTGACGGTCCCCACACCGACGTTAGGCGGCAAAGTCGAACTCAAGCTCCCTCCTAACTCTCAAAGTGGGCAGAGGCTGCGCTTAAAAGGCCGCGGGCTGCCCTGCACTCCACCAGGAGATCAAATTGTAACTCTGCGCATCGTGATTCCGGAGGCCACAACCGCGGAGGCCAAGTCTCTCTATAGAAAGATGGCCGAGGTCATGCCGATGAATCCACGAGCGCATATGGGAGCGTGAACATGACGAATCGGACCGCTACCTCCTCGTCCGGCATTGTATTGGACGAAACGATTAAACTATCTCTGGTAGATGTATGCGAGGCATGCAGAGTCGACGCGGAATCCATTTTTGAAATGGTTAACGAAGGAATTGTCGATCCAGAAGGCTCGGAGCCGATGAATTGGCAATTCAACACCGCCGCGTTACGGCGCTTGCAAACGGCGCTACATCTGCAACGCGATCTCGGGGTTAACCTGCCCGGCGCGGCACTGGCCTTGGATTTACTCGAAGAACTCGAGGCTTTACGCCGGCGCACGCTGTAAATGACATCTTGGGGCCTTCTATGACCACGCTGAACCACATACACCACGGTCTACACCATACTTTGCATTCGCTTGCCGAAGGCTGGTCTGCCTTGAAACAACGAGCGTCCCATGCACTCACGCGCTTTACACTTCGCGAGCCTCCTCACGAAGGGGGAAAATTGACGCAGGGAGCGTCGCGATGGGGTTTATTGCCAGCGGAAGTGCGGGAGGAGAATGATCGGATTACGATCGATATAGAAATCCCGGGAATGGAGGCCGACGATTTCGAAATACAAATCCTCGAAGATCAGCTAATCGTCCGGGGCGAAAAGCGAAATGCGCACGAGGGAAGCATTGGCGAACGTTATTTTCTGTTGGAACGAGCCTATGGTTTTTTTGAGCGGGTCATACATCTGCCTGCCGAGATTGACCAGGACAACATAAAGGCGCGTTACCGGCGCGGAGTTTTATCGATTTCGTTGCCCAAATCCAGCCATAACCGTTCGCAACGGATAACGGTGACTACAGCATGAAAAGCATACCAATCAGTTTCGCACTACTACCGGTGTGCAAAAATTCAGGGAACATGAGGTTTGTTTGACGCAAGCGTATCCTGCAACGCCAGTTCTAAGGTGTTATACAAAAACTTAAAGTCCTGGCCCTGAAAACGCTTGGGAATCACCCGCTGACTCCCCAGCATCAACTCCGCCATTTCGCCGGCACCCAGCCTGAGAAGCCATGCAGGAACGGTTAGTAACGCGGGCCGTCTCAAGACGTTTGCCAAACATTGCGTAAACTCATCATTGCGCACCGGCTCAGGTGCCGTTAGGTTGAACGCTCCGTCGAGAGTCGGCGACTCCAATAAATACTGAGTCATCGCAACGTGATCGTTTATGTGAACCCAAGACATCCATTGCTTACCATCGCCAAGCCGCGCACCTAACCCAAGCTTGAACGGAAGCAGCATTTTTTGCAGAAACCCGCCATTCTTGCCGATGACCAATCCGGTCCGAAGCAGGCATACCCGAACGCCGTATTCCCTTGCACTTAATGCGACACGCTCCCATGCCTCGCATAGTTCTTGGCCGAACTCGCCCCGTACCGGAGGCGAATTTTCATCAAGGATTTCGTTCCCCTGATCACCGTAGACTCCAACCGCTGATCCGCTGATAAGCACCGTCGGCTTGGAATTGGCATTACGGATCGCGTCGATGAGATGCTCGGTCAGGGTGACTCGACTATTCCATAGAATTTGTTTTCGTTGCTCACTCCAACGGGGGCCGATAATGGGTTCTCCCGCTAAATTGATCACAGCGTCGAAATGTTGATCCGACGTCCATTCGGCTAAACTTTTCAGCGCGACCACTCCGATCCCGCACTTTCCGGGCACTGTCTCAGGCTTTCGACTAAGCACGGTCAACTGATGACCTGCGCCAAGCAGTGCTTTACATAAGCTCCTGCCGATAAACCCGGTTCCGCCAGTGATGAATATTCGCATATTTCCTCCCCCTCCCTTGGCGAGGATGTAAACAACCCCTTATTTCCTATCAACGAACTGCTTTCCCAGAGGGCGCGAGCTTCGCACCCGAAAAACAGCTCTCGTAGAAAAAGAGGGCAAGCAATTATAACGGGTGGTGGATTTGGGGCACCAGAATCGATTGGTTTCGGGAATGGCTAGGCTATTTGCCCAGCTAGACGAGCGGTGGAGGAGAAGTCTTACGAGGAAGTGGCAAGGATAGGATTGTTAACTAAGATTAAAAACTTATAAGGTAACGCCTATGCTTGCCACATTTGGTGGCCTATTTCTTGTCGTCGTCGCTGAAAACCCAACGGACGAAGAAGACGGCAGCAGCTATAACTACGATAGTGACCACCATACCCATCGGGGTTCTCATTTTTTCAACTAAATCTAGTATGGCTCCCATTTCTTAACCTACCTTATTTGGTTTTATCGAAAATCTTAATAGCAGAACAATGCTATCGCGCCGGTTATCTTACCGTCTGAGCTAGCGCTGTCAAGTCGCTGGACGTCTGTCACGAGCGGCCCAACGGATCGATCCGTTAATCGTAGCAACAAAAACGGTACGTAAACCAGCCGCGCCTTTATGATTCAGTGACACAAAAAAACCTGGATGAAGAAACCTTCATCCAGGTTAATATCGGTGCCTTTAAAGGCTAAAAGCTAATTATTAAAAGCTACTGCCGCTTCGTACAAAGGGCAGAAAGACTTATCAAAAAAAATTAAAGGCTCGGGGATACGGTGGTCGAGATCTTCTGTTTGTCACCGTCAGGAGAGTTACCGCAAGCAATCACTCCCAGAGCTACCATGACCAAGCTGATAACGCATGCCAATTTTTTCATAAGATCCTCCTCAATTTCCAAAGCTTTAAGATTTTTTAGTTGGTAGTGCATGTAGCACGGAATCTTTTATAAAGAAGATTTCCCGAAAATGCAAGGGGCAGAAAGGGCGGAACGTTTGAACCCACGCACCCGCCTAGCACGGGCAGAAAACACGAGGTACCGATTGGATCATTCAGAGAAAAAGCACTTCCAGCCCGGCGGAGACGGAAGCATCCTGATTACCAGTCACATCGCCTCGTACCTGATCGAGCCCGATGAAATCGAACAAATTGCGATCCGCAAGCTGAGATAGCGCTATATTCTGCAGCGCTGTAAAAATAGTTTCCAAGCGCCCTGGGAACTGCTTTTCCCATGACTGCAGCATTTCCTTCATCGCCTTACGCTGCAAATTTTCCTGCGAGCCGCAGAGGTTACACGGGATAATCGGAAACGCTTTGATGCGCGCGTATTCTTCAATATCCTTTTCCCGGCAGTACGCAAGTGGCCGAATAACGATATGGCGCCGATCATCGCTCAACAGTTTGGGCGGCATTGCCTTAAGGGTGCCGCCGTAAAACAGGTTGAGAAAGAAGGTTTCAAGGATATCGTCGCGATGGTGACCCAACGCGATCTTGGTAATGCCGTGCTCAGCGGCATATCGGTAAAGCAACCCGCGTCGTAATCTGGAACACAAACCGCATGTCGTCTTGCCCTCCGGTACTACCCGCTTGACGATGCTGTAGGTATCCTGCTCAATGATATGGTAAGGAATCCCGCGACCGGCGAGATACTCCGGCAGCACGTGCTCGGGAAATCCCGGCTGCTTCTGATCCAGATTAACAGCAATGATGTCGAACTGAACCGGGGCATTCAGCCGAAGACTGAGCAGGACATCCAGAAGCGTGTAGGAATCCTTTCCTCCCGAGAGGCAAACCATCACCTTGTCGCCGTCCTCGATCATTCGATAGTCGGCGATGGCCTCGCCGACTAAACGGCGCAATCTCTTTTGCAGCTTATTGAATTCGTAACGCTGCTTTTCGGTCAGAGCGCCTGCCGCCCTATCCACCATAACGCCCGAAGATCAAACTAGCATTAGTCCCGCCAAACCCGAAGCTGTTCGACATGACCGTGTCGATGCGGGCATCGTCGATCCGCTTCCGCACGATGGGAACGCCTTCCGCGCCCGGGTCCAGCGTTTCGATATTGGCCGAAGCGGAAATGAAACCGCCATTCATCATCAATAAGGAATAAATCGCTTCGTGCACGCCCGCAGCGCCCAAAGCATGGCCTGTCAACGACTTTGTCGAACTAATGGGCGGAACCTCATCGCCGAAAACGGATTTCACGGCCTGCAGCTCTTTAATATCGCCGATCGGCGTGCTCGTTCCATGCGCATTGATGTAATCGATCTTGTTGCGCACACTTTCCATGGCTTGCCTCATGCAACGCGCAGCCCCCTCGCCGGAAGGCTGCACCATGTCGAAACCGTCGGAGGTCGCGCCGTATCCGATAAGCTCGCCGTAAATCTTGGCTCCACGGGCCTTGGCATGCTCCAGCTCCTCAAGAACCAGTACCCCGCCGCCTCCCGAAATAACGAATCCGTCCCGGTCGGCATCATAGGGACGCGATGCAATCTCGGGCCTGTCGTTATATTGCGAAGACAACGCTCCCATCGCATCGAAGAGCACGGTCATCGTCCAATGCACTTCCTCGCCGCCGCCGGCGAAAATGATGTCCTGCTTGCCCAGATGAATAAGTTCCGCCGCGTTTCCTATGCAGTGGGCACTGGTCGCGCATGCGGAACTGATGGAGTAATTGACCCCCTTGATCTTGAACGGCGTCGCGAGGCAGGCGGAATTGGTATTGGACATGGTCCTGGGCACCATATAAGGCCCAACTTTCTTAACGCCCTTCTCACGATAGTTGTCGAACGCAAGCAAGAGATTCGCCGTGGAAGGACCGCCCGACCCCATGATCAAGCCGGTTCTAGAATGCGATATTTCGGATTCGTCCAAGCCCGAATCGGCGATTGCCTCCTGCATGGCGAGGTAATTGTACGCTGCGCCATCTCCCATGAATCTGCGAATCTTGCGATCTATAAGATCGTCCAAATTCAGATCGATCGGACCGTAGACCTGACTGCGGAATGCCATCTCCCGGTATTCTTCACTGGACCGAATACCCGAACGCCCCTGTCGCAGAGACTCGGTTACCTCCTGTTGATTGCTGCCTATGCTGGAAACGATACCGATGCCGGTTACAACAACGCGTCTCATATCTGTATAGCTCGCTCAGAACGCATCTGTAGAGGTAAACAGGCCGACCCGAAGATCGCTAGCCTCATAGATGACCTTGCCATCGCACTCCATTTCCGCGTCGGCAAACCCCATGACTAACTTACGCATCATCACCCGCTTGAGATGAATACGGTAAGTCACAAGCTTATGATGCGGCAGTACCTGGCCGCGAAACTTGACCTCTCCCACACCTAACGCGCGCCCGCGCCCTAACCCGCCCATCCAACCGAGGTAAAATCCGATCATCTGCCACATGGCGTCAAGGCCGAGACAGCCCGGCATCACAGGATCATTCTGAAAGTGGCAGGAAAAAAACCAAAGGTCCGGCGTTATATCCAACTCGGCGATGATCATACCTTTGTCGTAAAGCCCCTCATCGGAACTGATACGGGTGATGCGATCGAACATCAACATCGGAGGAAGCGGCAACTGGGCATTGCCGGGGCCGAACATTTCACCGCGTCCGCATTGAATCAATTCGTCCCGACTGTAACTGTGCTGTCTCTGTTGTAATCTAGATTCCTTAACAATCATAAAAGTGCCCGATATCGCTGTTGTTTTATGTTGCCCCTCGGCACCCACTGGTTACCGAGGGCGACCAGGCCGTACCAAAATTCCAAGCCGATTGCCAAACTTTATCGTGGGCGAAAATCCATTTATCGATGAGAACTTCCGGATAGCACCCTCGGAACGCACGAAAGTTTATTTCCCGTCAAGGCCTAGCAAAGAAAAGGCTTATTGTATCAGGAAAACATGAATTCCAGCAGCGTGCGGCAAAGTCGGTATTGAGACACCGTCATATTTCCCAACAAGAAATGAAATCTATCCACACGTCCGCCAACGCGGAATTCACAGCCGATGCTTTGGCCATCGGCCGTCATCTCGTCAAAGTTGGCCGACACAGAGAACACGGTTCGACATACCGGTCGGGTTATCATTCCCGGAAGCTGATCCAATCGGTGATGTGCTTTTATAGACCGGCCCGAGCCTACACGGGCTAGAATACCGAGCGTGTAAACGACAACGAGCAACCTTCGCGGGAAATCAGCCATGCAGGATCTACCGTCGATCGAAATTTTGCGCAGCTCACAGCCGCCAAGGGATTTCTTGGGGTATTCCGGCGCAGACCTGCCACCCGCAAGATCCCACCGTCTCATGGTGTTTACCTGTGCGTTCTTGCTCGCCTTCGTGACCGGCGCGACTTTTGTGTGGCTGCGCGAGCCGGTCTATGAGAGCACGGCCGCATTGCTTACGGTAGCGCCTACCGCCATAGACGAAGCAGACGCGAAAGCCAGCGTCCAGCACGTTACTGTACAAAGCGAGATCCTGCTCGGCGTCCCTTTGCTTGAAGCAACTTTGAGAAACTTAAGAGCCGCTGATGACGCACCCGAATTGTCCGACTTGACTGTCGGCGATCTTCAGGCCTTGCTCTCGGTCGATGTCATAACCGAGACCAACATCGTTAAGCTGCACGCCAAAGGATCGAACCCCAAGGTTCTGGCTTCGGTCATTAACGCTTGGATCGATGCCTATCAAGCGCGCCGTGAACGACAGACCCGCGAAACGAAAGACGGCACCGCCACGGCCTTGCAGCTCGAATTTCAACAGCTCGCCCAAAAAATCGAGGCAAAGCGCTGGGAACTGGATCAATTTCGCCGTAAACACGGCATCGTTTCGAAAAACGACGCTGATAACCGCGCCATGGCCCGGCTTTCCGGTCTCAACACCGCACTCAACAAAGCCACCGAGGACGAGGTCAAAGCGAAAGCCCAGCTCGACGCCATCAAAGAGGCCATCGCCCGAGGCGAGCCCGTGGTGCCGCCCAGCGATGAGCAAGGATTGGCGAATCTGGAAAAGAAAGCGCACGACCTGCGCCAGCAGCTCAAGGATTTGAAACGCCGATACACGTCTCAATACCTTTCGCTACAGCCTCAGTTCAAGCTTATTCCGGAACAGCTCAAACAAACCGAAGACGAGATCAAGAAAAAGCTCGAATACGGGAAACAGAACGCATTGAGCGAAGCACAACAGGCTTATGCGTCCGCTCAACAGACCGTCCGGGAAATACGCCGTCAAATCGAGGCGCATGAGCAGGAGGCGACCGAGTTCACAAGCCGTTTCGCCGAGCATGAGGCTATGCGCGCAAACCTCGAAAAGCTTGAAGAGGTTTACCGCGACGCCGAAATCCGGCTGGCACAGGTCGAAGCGAAACCTTACGAAAACCTCCCTCAACTCCAGGTCTTGGAACGGGGCTATGCCCCGGCTCGACCAATCTGGCCGAATTATTGGCGCGACAGCGGTATCGTCTTCGGCGGCAGCCTCGGCCTCGGCCTGATCACCGTGTGGCTTTACGAATACCTCACGCGCCGGGAAACCCCGCCGCCTGCGACAGTCTTACCCGATATCCACGTTTATTCGGTGCCGGAAAAAATTTTGCTTGAGCGTCGAATGACAACGCCGTCGGCCCTTCCCGCAGAACAATTTCCCGCTTTGGAAAGCCCGACGATACGAGAACTGACCGAGCCGGAGATCCGCGTATTACTGGAAGCGGCCAATCGCAGCACCAAATGGACGATAGGCCTGCTTCTATCCGGTCTGAGCCTTGAGGAAATCGCGGAACTGCGTGCCGAGCAGTTCGAACACGCCGGTGATACGCTGCGTATCGACGGCAAAAATCCTAGGGCTGTGCCCATCCCTCGGCGCCTTAAACTTTGGTTGGCCGAAAGCGAAGACTTTCCCAACTTGGAAACGGACGACCCGGCATCGTTGATCGCCTGCGCGGCCGTCGATTCCGGCCTTGCGCAGCCCGAAACGATCGATGCATCCGCCCTGCGCCACACTTATATTAGTTATTTGGTCCGCCAAGGCATTCGGCTGTCCGAACTGGAGCGTATCGTCGGCCCGCTGCCGGCGAAAACGCTCGCTGGCTACGGACGCTTTTCTCCACCCGGTCCTAGATTGCCTGCCGAAAGCGTGCCGCTGATTTATCCCGCTCTTAGGGTCTAACGACTTAGAAATGGTTTCCGATTCCAGTCCTCAGAATTCCCACCGCTTCACCTGGGCTTATATTCGATCCGTCGCATTGGAGCACAAGCGCGAATTGTTCACCGCTCACCTGATCGCCGTGTTCGCGGCCTTGAGCGCGGTCCCCGTGCCTTTACTCATGCCGCTGCTGGTGGACGAGGTCTTGTTGAACAAGCCCGGCATGGCCGTCGGCCTGCTCGACCGGCTTTTTCCCGCCGAATGGCATGGGCCGGCCCTGTATATTTCGGCCATACTGGGGCTTACTTTGCTCCTGCGCCTGATTGCGGCGATCTTCAACGTGTGGCAGACGCGGCAGTTCAGCTTTATTGCCAAAGACACCATCTATCGCATCCGCTGCCGGCTGATCGGCAAGCTGCAGCGCATCTCCATGGCGGAATACGAAAATCTCGGCAGCGGCTCCGTCGTGACCCATCTGGTCACCGACCTCGATACGCTCGATACGTTCATCGGCACAACCGTCGCGCGCTTCGTGGTGGCGTTACTGTCCTTGACCGGCACCGCCGTCATTCTACTGTGGATGCATTGGCAGCTTGCGCTGTTCATCCTGTTCCTGAATCCAATCGTGATTTTTTTCACCAAATCGCTGGGAAAACGGGTAAAAAATCTGAAGCGCGAAGAAAATTCCGCGATCGGCGCCTTTCAGCTCGCACTCACCGAAACCCTGGATGCCATCCATCAAATCCGGGCCAGCAATCGGGAGAAGCACTACATGGGGCGGCTGATGGAAGCGGCACGGACGGTTCGCGAGAATTCGGCCGCCTACGCCTGGAAAAGCGACGCCGCCAACCGGGTCAGTTTTCTGGTCTTCCTGTTCGGGTTCGACGTCTTCCGCGCCTTGGCTTTTTTTATGGTGATCTACTCCGACCTCACCGTCGGCGAGATGATGGCGGTCTCGGGCTACCTGTGGTTCATGATGACCCCGGTGCAGGAGATTCTGGGAATACAGTACGCCTGGTTCGGCGCGAAGGCGGCGCTGGAGCGGATCAACCAATTGAATGACCTGAAGCAGGAGCCGAAGTACCCGCATCTGATCGATCCCTTCGAAAAGGATAGGAGAGTGGGCATCTTCATCGACGATCTTCACTTCGCCTATCCGAACGGCAACGAGGTTTTGCGCGGCATCTCCATGGACATCCGCCCCGGCGAGAAAGTCGCGTTGATCGGTGCAAGCGGCGGCGGCAAATCGACCTTGGTGCAAGTATTGATCGGCCTTTATCCCCCGACTTCGGGCATGGTCTATTTCAACGGCGCGCCTATGGACAAAATCGGGATGGACGTGATACGGGAACATGTGGTCACGGTATTGCAGCACCCGGTGCTGTTCAACGACACCGTCCGAGCCAACCTGACCCTGGGCCGTCCGGCGCCCGACGAAGCACTCTGGCGCGCGCTCGAAATCGCCCAACTCAGGGACGTGGTGGAAGACAGCCGCGACCGGCTGGATACCGTCGTCGGCCGGCTGGGCATGCGGCTTTCCGGTGGTCAGCGCCAAAGGCTGGCGATCGCCCGCATGATCCTGGCCGATCCCAAGGTGGTGATCCTCGACGAAGCGACCTCGGCCATCGACAATGAAACGGAGACCCGCTTGTACGAAGGTCTGGACGAATTCCTCGCGGACCGCACGACGATCATCGTCGCCCACCGCTTGAGCGCGATCAAACACGCCGACCGCATTTACGTGTTCGAGGACGGGCGCATTTGCGAGCAGGGCGATCATGAAACCCTGGTTTCCGGCAAAGGTTTGTACGCGCGGCTCTATGGCCAGAAACCCGCGGTGCGGCGCGCACGGGATCTATCGTTCACCTCCTAAGCCGTGCCCTACGGCTCGATTCGCCGGAGGGAAGCCGAAAATCGCCAGCCGTAAATCGGGTACAATACCCGGCTTTCCGGACTCAAACCTCGGGCGTGCCTTTGTACGATCTCCACACCCATTCCACTGCTTCCGACGGCGCCTATTCGCCGTCCGAATTGGTTCGCCAGGCCGCAGCAGCCGGCGTAAACGTGCTCGCCCTCACCGATCATGATTCCACCGCGGGCCTAGACGAGGCTGAGACCGCCGCCCTCGAAGCCAGCATTCAACTGATTCCCGGCGTCGAAATATCGGTAACCTGGGCGGACAAAACCATCCACATCGTCGGTTTGCGCATCGACCGTCACTGCAACGTCCTAAAACAGGGACTGAGCCGCCTCCAGGCAACGCGCCTCGAACGGGCGCAAGAGATCGGCCGGCGCCTCGACCGCTACGGTGTTCCTGACACCTTTGAAGCGGCGCGGGAAATGGCCGGCGACGGCATGATTACACGCACCCATTTCGCTCGTCATCTCGTGGAGCTAGGTCTGGCAGGAAGCATGAAAGACGTGTTCGAGCGTTTCTTGACCCGCGGCAAGCCGGGCTATGTTTCGACCCGGTGGGCCGAAATGGCGGATGCCATCGCTTGGATTCGCGAAGCAGGCGGTGGCGCCGTGCTGGCCCATCCGCAGCGCTACAAACTCACCGCCAGTTGGATGCGACGGCTGATCGGGGAATTCAAGGAATGCGGCGGCGAGGCGATCGAGGTCGTCTCGGGAACGGCCTCTCCTAGCGATACCCAGTCCAGCGCCGAATACGCGCGGCGTTTCGGATTGCGCGCCTCCAGCGGCTCCGACTTTCACAGCCCGGAAACAGCCTGGGTGAAACTGGGCCGATTACCCCCGCTTCCGTCCGATCTGACTCCGGTATGGACTCATTGGAACCATTGACTCGTTGCACCTGGGCCGAGCGCAGCCTGCTGGAGCAGGCTTATCACGACCATGAATGGGGAACGCCCGTCCACGACGACCGCCTGCTGTTCGAATTCCTGATTCTGGAGGGCGCACAGGCCGGCCTTTCCTGGACCACGATTCTTCGTAAACGAGACGCCTACCGCGCGGCTTTCGACGGCTTCGATCCCGAACACGTGGCCCGCTACGACGAAGCCAAGACCGCCGAACTGCTGGCCAATCCCGGCATCGTTCGCAACCGCCTCAAAATCGCCGCGGCGGTAAACAATGCCCGCCGTTTTCTGGACGTGAAGGAACAATTCGGCAGCTTCGACGCCTTTCTCTGGCGCTTCGTCGACGGCTGTCCCAAGCAAAACGCCTGGCGGAGCATGGCGGACGTGCCGGCCCGAACGCCCGAGTCCGACGCGATGAGCAAGGACCTCGAGAAACGCGGATTTCGTTTTGTCGGCTCCGTCATTTGTTACGCCTACATGCAGGCGATCGGGATGGTCAACGACCACACCGTCGATTGCTTCCGCTGGAAGCATTTGCATCCGGCCGAGTCGCCGTAAAACCTGCTTTACACTCCCCGGACTAATCTTCCCGCTCTTTCCGCCTCGAAATGCTTCCTTCGAGGCTATCGCCATTCCAGGGGCTTTTACGTATCGGAGGCGGGAGATCTCCAGTTTCTGCCAGCCCTTCAATGACTTATAGCCATAACCGTGCGGTCCGCGTCTGAACCGTATCGGGTGTCGCCCTGTACGACACACTTCATTTGTCGAAAAATTTTACAGTTGCGGCGTCCGAGCCGCGGGCTTGCCCCAAGTTTGCAGGCGACACACGCATTCCAAACGATTGGCACATACGCTGCTTAACCAGTGCCGTCGGTTTTGGAGAGCCCAATTTGATTGCAATTCGACTCCTGCTTGGTTGGCTGCTAAGTATCAGCGCGACGCTTGTCCTGGCGCAGGACAGCATCGACACGGCAAGCGATCTGCGCACCCTGGCTCTGCGCTACGAGCACGGCCGAGGCGTCAAACAGGACTACGCCGAGGCTTACCGCCTTTACTGCAAAGCGGCGTTGCTCGGGGATGCGCAAGCGGCGTACAACCTCGGCTGGATGTACTTCAACGGCCGAGGCCTTTCCCGCAAGGCGGACGTCGCCGTAGGCTGGTTCATGCGTGCGGCCAAGACCGGCGATGTTTATGCGGCGCGGATGCTGGTGCGCTACCAGGGCATAACCCCTGCGGACGACTCCGACTGCCAGCCCGAACCGGCACCGGTTACAGCCAGCATCGAGCCCAGTTCAAATCCAAGCCGGAAACTCGTCGAAAGTTGGGTCAGCCAGATCGCACCGCAATATTCCATCGATCCGCGATTGGTATTAGCCGTCATCCAGGCGGAATCCGGTTTCAATTCGTCCGCACTCTCCAGCAAGAACGCCCAGGGACTGATGCAGCTCATTCCCGCCACGGCGGAGCGTTTCGGCATCAAGGATGTCTGGAACCCGGTGGAAAACATCAAGGGCGGAACCGCCTATCTCCACTGGCTGTTGCGGCATTTCGGCGGCAACGTCGAATGGGCGGTGGCCGCTTACAACGCGGGCGAGCGAACCGTTGAACAATATCAGGGTGTTCCCCCTTATCGGGAAACCCGCAACTATGTTCAGCGCATTCTGGCGACTTACCAAAAGACTGTTCATCCGGTACCGCCGCCGCGATCGGACGATCGTTTGTTCTAATCGGCCCGGAGCCGCTCTCCGTCCATCAAAGCCGCCCCGCATCGACAATCGGCGAAACCCAGTAGTGAATCGCCGATCCTGCGAAATCCGTCTTTAATCGATCCAGCAACACCTCCAGGTCGGAGCCGGCGAGCTGCACATCGAAGCGAACCTGCCGCTTGCGTCCGGTCACCTGCTCAACCAGGGTCAAGCTTTCCGGATGGCTCGAATGGCCGCTGATCGGAAAGCTGCTGAATCCGCTCGGATGCTCGTACTGCAATAGCCAATCGATTATGGGTTCCTCGTGACCGGGTGGGGCGATCAAGGTAAGGAGAAAGAATTCGCTCATGGGATGCTCCGAATGGGTAATTCCAAATCGCTTTCAATCAGGCATTCATTTTCGTAGGGTGGCTTAGGCGCACATCAGCACTGACCGACTGCCGATCACTGTGCTTCGCGTGCGCCGTAACCCACCAAGCGACCTCCAATCGGCGGGTTACGCGGAGCCTGTCCTGAGCGGAGCCGAGGGGCTATCCCGCCATCGATGGGTTTCGCTTCGCTCTACCCATCCTACGATGAATGTTCACTCGAATGCCGAATGGAATAAGGAGGAAATCATTGTTTTGGCTCCCCCACCCTAATCTTCTCCCAGAGGGAGAGGAGATTGGACCCGACTTTGGATTCGCCGTAGCGACGGTAGAGAATGGGCAGCAGCACCAAGGTCAGCAGCGTCGACGTGAAGAGTCCGCCGACGCCGACCACCGCCAGCGGCCGCTGGATTTCCGAGCCCGGGCCGGTCGCGAACAACAGCGGAATGAGTCCGAAGGCGGCGATGCCGGCGGTCATCAGCACCGGCCGAAGCCGGCGCATTGCGCCTACCACCACCGCTTCATCCATGGGTAGCCCCAGTACCCGCAGTTGATTGAAATAACTCACCATCACCACGCCGTTCAGCACCGCGATGCCCAATAGGGAAATGAAGCCCACCGAGGCCGACACCGAGAGATATTCTCCGGAAATCCAGACGCCGTACACGCCCCCGATGAGCGCCAGGGGCACGTTGGCCAAGACCAGAATGGCCTGGCGCACCGAACCGAAGGTGGAAAACAGAAGCAGGAAGATCAGCCCGATCGACACCGGAATAACCACGGCCAAGCGGGCGGCGGCCCGCTGCTGGTTTTCGAACTGGCCGCCCCATTCGATGTAATAGCCGGTAGGCAACTGCACCTGGCCGGCCACGGCCTGCTTGGCCTCTTCCACGAAGCCCACCAGATCCCGTCCCTCGACATTGCTGCGCACCGATGTGTAGCGCTGGCCGCGCTCGCGGTTGACCGCCACCACGCCTTCCACCGGCTCGATTTTGGCGACTACCGACAATGGCACCCGGCGCCCGTCGGGCAAGGCGATCTGCAGGGTGGACATATTGGCCGGCTCTCCGGAGCCTCTGAGCAGCAACGGCGTGCGGCGGATGCCCTCCTGGACGATGCCGAGCTTGAGCCCCTCGATCTGGGCCCGCAAGGTGTCGGCCAGAGAATCCGCATCCAACCCCAGGCGTCCCGCGGCCAGCCGGTCCACTTTCACCACCAGGTACTGCATGCCTTCGTTGCGGATGGTGAACACGTCCGAAGCGCCGGGAATCTTCCGCATCACGGCGGCGATTTCCTCCGCCTTGGCGTTGAGCACAGCGAGTTCCGGGCCGTACAGCTTGACCGCCACGTCGCCGCGCACTCCGGTCAGCATCTCGGTGACCCGCATCTGAATCGGCTGAGTGAAGCCGTAAGCGATGCCGGGAATGGTATCCAGAACCTTACGGATTTCGTCGATCAGGGCTTCCTTGCTGTCCATGCGCCATTCGTCCGGCGGCTTGAGGACGAAGAAGTTGTCGGTCTCGTTGAGTCCCATGGGGTCGAGGCCGATCTCGTCCGCGCCGACGCGGGATACGGCCCGCGTCACTTCCGGCACGTGCTCCAGGATAGCCTTTTGGATTTGCTGGTCCAGCCGCACCGACTGCTCCAGCGTGATGGACGGCAGTTTCTCCACCTGCACGATGATGTCGCCCTCGTCCATGGTGGGCATGAAGGTCTTGCCGATCTGGAAATAAACGCCCACAGTGGACAGCAGCAGCAGTCCCGCGCCGAGCAACACGGTGCGGCCGTGAGCGAGGGACCAGATCAGGACCGGGCGGTACCATTCCGAGAGCTTCCGCGCCAGCCAGGGCTCCTCGTGTTTGACGCGCTTCATCAGGAAAGAGGCCACGACCGGGATCACGACCAAGGAGAAGATCAACGATCCGCTCATGGCGAACACGTTGGTGAAGGCCAAGGGCTTGAACATCTTGCCTTCCAGGCCCTCCAGGGTAAACAGCGGCACGAACACGACGCCGATGATGATCGTCCCCGAGACCACGGGCGCGGTGACTTCGCGCATGGCGCGGTAGATCGCGTGCAGTCGCGGCACTCGATTCGTCTTGCTCTGCTCAGCGAGATGGGTGGTGATGTTCTCCACCACCACCACCGCCGGGTCGACCAGCTTGCCGATCGCGATGGCGAGCCCGCCGAGGCTCATGAGATTGGCCGTCAGGCCGAAGTGGTTCATCAGCAGAAAGGTGAACAGGGCCACCATGGGCAGAATGAAGGCGACGGTCAGCGCGGCCCGGAGATCGCCGAGGAACAGAACCAGCAGGATCAGCACCAGAACGGTAGCCTCCACCAAGGCCCGGACGATGGTGTTTATGGCTTTCCCGACCAAGTCGCCGCGGTTGTAGAACACGCTGACTTTGACCTCCTTGGGCAAAGCCGGGCGGATTTCCTCGAGCTTCTTCTCGACTCCTTCCACCACCTGCCGGGCATTCGCTCCCCTGAGGCTCAGCACCAGGCCCTCGACCGCTTCGCTCTGGCCGTTCTGGCTCACGGCGCCGTAGCGGGTCAGGGCGCCTATGCGGACGTCGGCCACGTCGCCCACGGTGATGGACGTGCCGTTTCGCTCCGCGACGACAATAGTGCGCACGTCGTCCAGGTCGACGATCCGCCCCTCGGTACGCACCAGAAGCGCCTCCTCGCCTTGGGCCAAACGGCCGGCGCCGTCGTTGCGGTTGTTGGACTTGAGCGCTTCGGCCAGTTCTCCGATACTCACGCCGCGAGCCGCCATCCGCATGTTGTCGGGAATGACCTCGAAGCTTCTCACCATCCCGCCCAATGCGTTCACGTCGGCGACGCCCGGCACCGTGCGCAGCGCCGGTCTAATCACCCAGTCCAGTAGGGTTCGCCGCTCGGAGAGGCTCAAGCCATCGCCTTCCACCGTAAACATGAACATCTCGCCCAAAGGCGTGGTCATGGGTGCGATACCGCCTTCCGCGTTGCCCGGCAGATTTCCCCAAACCTCGTTCAGGCGCTCAGCCACCTGTTGGCGCGCCCAATAAATATCGGTGCCCTCCTCGAAGTCGATGGTGATGTCGGTAAGCGCGTATTTCGCGATGGAGCGGAGCATGGTCTGCCTGGGGATGCCGAGCATTTCCACCTCGATCGGCGCCGTGACGCGCGCTTCCACCTCTTCCGGGGTCATGCCGGGCACCTTGATGATGATCTTGACCTGAGTCGGCGAAACGTCCGGAAAGGCATCGATGGGCAGATTGGCCGCGGCGAACCAGCCGGCGCCGGCCAGGAGCAGGGCGCTCAGCAAGGCGAACAGGCGCTGGGTCAGCGCGAACTGGATCAAACGTGCGATCACTCTTCTTCTCCCATGCCGAGCCAGGCGGCCTTCAGCGCGGCCACGCCTTGCACGGCCACTTCCTCGCCCGCGTCCAAGCCTTCGTGAATGACGACGCTATAGGCTTCCAGACCGGCCACCGCCACTTCGCGCGCGACAAAACCCTCAGGCGTTTGCACGAACACGTAGTTTCGGCCTTCGTGGCCGACCAACGCGGCGACGGGCAGGCGGAAAATCAGGTCGGTGCTTTTGTGCATCAGTTGCGCGTTTATGTGCATGCCCGGCCGCAGATCCTCCGCTGGGCTGTCGACCACGGCCCGTACCAAAGCGCTTTGGCTCTTGGGATCCACGTGCTGACCGACCTCGATGATGCGGGCGGTGGCCCGAGAATTTTCCAGGCTGATGCGGTCGCCGATTCTCACCTCGTGCAGCCGTTCCTGAGGCATGTCGACCTCCAGCCACAATTCGTCCAGTCTGCCGACCCGAAACAGCGGCGCGAGTCTATCCACCCGCTGCCCCACCACGGCCATGCGTTCGAGCACGACGCCGTCTATCGGGGAACGCACTTCTATCAGACTGCTCAGCTGCCGATTAGTCTTAAGGCGCCGAATCTCGCCTTGGCCCAGCCCTGACGCCGCCAGGGTCTGTTCCGCTGCCCGCAGCGCCGCCTGAGCCTTGTCGAAATCGCTCTTGGTTTCCTGCCAGCGCAACCGGGAAATAATGCCCTCCTTAAGCAGAGTCTCGTCCCGTCTCAGCCGCGCTTGGGCCAAATTGAATTCGGAGGCGGCATCGAGCAATTCCCGTTGCAGGGCCAGCAAATCGGGACTCTGAATACGGGCGAGCACTTCGCCTTGTTTCACCCTTACGCCCAGGGGTACGGCGACGTTGCTGATCACTCCCGCTTGCGGGGCGCTGACGACGAATTCGTTCTGCGGCGGTAAAACGACACGGGCCGGCGCCCGCGCCAGCGGCATGGCTGCAACCTCTTCCGGCTTCACCGTGCGGATTCCCAAATGTTTCGCTTGTTCCGCCGTAATCTGAACCGCATTCTCGGCCGCGAGTCCCGTCGCGCAAAAATATAAAAGCATGGACAAAAAGACGAGTCTCATGGCGTGACTCCGACCACTTGGTTGTAGACCGCGATATCCCGCTGCAACAGGATGGCCCGTTCGGCGGCATCGCGAATGGCGGCCTGGGCGGTGGCCTGGATCTTGAGATAATCGATCAGCGAAATCTCCCCGGTCTCGAACGCGAGCCGGCTCATTTTGAGCTGGGACTCGGCGATTTCCCGCCGCCTTTCGGCGATCGTCAGGGCGGCGCGATCGACCTCGAGATTGTGTATCGCCTCATGCAGCGCCTTCTCCAACTGCCGCAACAAGATGTCCCGATCAGTCAGGCGCTGGGTCAGGACGATATTGGCCTCGGCCACGAACGGCGCGTTATAGGCCTCACCGCCGATGGGGATTTGCAGCACGAAGTTGGTTTCGTTGTTATAGCCTTCTTTTCGGGTGCCCCGTTCGTGCTGGGTACCGACCAGAATCGAAGGCTGGTTGCCCTGCTTGGACTTGCGGGTGAACTCGACTTCGGCCTGGGCGCGCTCGATCAATGCGTTGGCGACGGCCAGGGCCGGATGGCTCTCGTCGAACGTGCTGCGGGGGCTTTGCTCCTCCTCGAAAAATTTCGGCGCACGCTCCAGGCGGGTCAGATTGGAATAGCTCTTGCGGGCATGCATCACCTCCGCTTCGGCCTGAACAACCGCGGTCTTTTTCTCCAGCTCGTCGCTTTCCGCAAGCAGCAAGTCTGCCCGCGCGAGGTCGCCGACATCGACACGCCGTTGCACCAGGGCGGTCAACTGCCTGGAAACCTCGTAGATACGCTCGGCAAGCTCATATCGGTTTTCCACCAGCCGAAGGTTCCATAGGGCATCGCGCACTAGGCCGGCCACCTCGTGCCTTATCGCCCGCGCGAGCAAAGCGGTGCTCTGCGTCGCTTCCTCGGCCACGGCCCTGCTCGCCGCGCGCTGGCCCCACATCCATACCGGAATTTGATAGCCGGTCTGTATTTCCACCGCGCCGCGATCGTTAAAGGCACGATCGTCGATCCATTGCAGATAGACCGCAGGGTAACCCGCTATCCAACTGGCACTGCGGCGCTCCAGAGCCTTAGCCTCATTCTCGAAAGCCGCGATGAGAGCGCTTTGCGGGTATTTTTCGAAAGTGGCCTCGATGACCTGGCCAAGGCTCAGCGATTCGTCGAACACCAGCTCATCGTAATGATCGACAAAGCGCTCTTCGGAGGCGACGGGCGCGATCGTGAAAAAACAAGCCGCGCCTGCCACACACACTAAAAGCTTCATTGGTATTTTTCTCCCAAAGTCACGAGCCGGGACGACGGTGACCGCTGCTCAAGCTGGACGGGAAACGCTCCCGTGCCCATTGCCCGATGTCCACACTGAATTCTTTTCGTTAAAGGCCACCCGCCCACACAGGGCAGGCCCCCGATAAAGCCGGGAACAGAGAGCGAAAGTCCTTTAAAAGGCGAATTTGGTCAAGCGTTTAACGGTGGGGCGCGCGGGGCGGTATTGCGGTAGAAACACGAATCCGGCGAGGGTGATTCCTCGACAAGAGATGGGGTCGCGATTAGTTGTGATCGCCGAATCGACGCGGCGATGGAGGGAAGGCAAGGCTGATCATCGGCGATCGGCGAAAACTTGGCTTTGCCGGCCTCGCCCCAGAATCCGGCCTGAACGCTGATAATGACGTCCTGATCGAGCGGCGGCGCATCGGCTTGAACCGATGTCTCTCCGCTTTTCGAGAGGAATTCCAGCCCCGGAACATGCAGAAAGCCGCCCGTTTCGCCCCCGGTGTGCGCATGAACCCACGGCGCGATGACTTGCATCAGCGTCAAGAGAACTAGCAGGATCGTACGGGAAGCGAGCGTTGTCACAGTTCGACAATAGTACGGATGGTAAAAACTTGTACAGTATAGTCCTTATGGAAGGCCGAAAAAATCCAGTGATGCGCCATGGCTGTACAAAAGAATCCCGACACCGATGCGTGGAGCGTATAGGCTTTGACACCGGCCGCAGTCACGGATTTCCTCGACAGCTACTCGAAAGGAAATGCCGAGCCCGCATGTCTCTATCGCGACCTTAAAGCCGATACTGTGGTTTGGAGCTAATGCCGACGCGGTGTTTCGAACATCCGAAGAAGAGATTTGCGCCGCATTCAGCTGAGATTTTGGCTGTACGGCTAATATCCGTCTGCTTGGCTATCACGATATTCGGATCGAGGCGGACCCGCTGCTTGCCAGTGCCAGTGTAACTGTCTAGTCACCGATTTCGTATCGAAGCAGAGGGAAAAATCTCGAATTGAGTCTCATCGAAATTCTCGCATCCCGTGAATACCAGAATCCTTTCCATCCCGGTCAGGCCTGTTGGGAGCACCGTATAATGCGACTCCTGCCTAATCTACGATGCTCCGATCTCGGGTGGTTCTAAGACATTCTCTCAGTCTGGAGCCGATAGACCGGCGACCAACCATATGCCTTGCACATCCAGAGCTTTACGCCTTTTCCATAGCGTACATATACTTAGCCGGCCCTCATCGAGGGTGTGCAAGGAGGACTCGATGGAAATTCAGGGAATCCGGCGCCGCAAAACCGCGCTATTCACATGCCTTACGACAACATCGAACGATGTTGAACATCATGGAGATTAGAGTATGAAAAGGCTTGTCACACTGCTGGTTTATTTTTCTTTACTTGCTTTGCTTGCTGGTTGCGATCGCGAGACTCCGCCCAAACCACCCGAAACCGTATGCGGTACTATCCGCGGGTTGTCTTGTCCGGAGGGACAATACTGTGATCTTGGCGTCGGCCAGTGCAAAGTTGCAGATGCACAAGGGGTCTGCAAAACCAAACCAACCGCTTGCACCAAGGAATTCGATCCCGTCTGCGGTTGCGACGGCAAAACTTATGGCAATGCCTGTGAGGCAGCTGCCGCTGGAGTTTCCATCGACCATCAGGGCGAGTGCCCGAAAACTGAACCCGTAGCCTGTGGCGGGATCGCGGGAACCAAGTGCCCCGATGATCAAGTCTGTGTCGATGATCCGAGTGACGACTGCGATCCCACCCAGGGCGGCGCGGATTGTCCAGGTATATGTAAAGCCAAATAGAGGAAATGCCGACATTCGGGTGCGATGGCTGCCGGCTATTGCCCCGGATGTTGCTTCCGCATGCGCGGAAGCTGGATCAGTAACATGACGCTCAGAGCAAACGGTTCACGGGTGACGGTCGGTCCTGCCGCGTCAGGCCTAGACGCCGGGCGATATCCAGCACTTCTCTGTATTCCGTCGCGGCAATGCGGCGGGATAGCTCCGGCAGGTCGCTGGCCCGATAGCCGGGATAGTACTGTCCCATCAGATTGACATAAGTCTCCGTGGAAATCTCGCGGGCGATAAATTTCAGAACCTTTTCCGTTCCGGCCAAGCCGGCCGGCAGAATCAGGTGTCGAACCAACAACCCCCTGTAAGCCAAGCCATTCTCGGCCAACCGAAGGTTGCCCACCTGTCGGTACATTTCCTTGACCGCCGCCCGGTTGACCTCCCAATAATTCCGCACATGCGAATATCGGTGGGCGATGACGGAATCGCCGTATTTCATGTCCGGCATATAGATGTCGATGATGCCGTCCAGCAGAGCGAGAGCTTCGGGACTGTCGTAGCCGGCGGTGTTGTAGACCAGGCGCAGCGTGAGTCCCCGCCGGGCGGCAATCAGCGTCGCTTCGAGAATCTGCGCCACCACATGGCTGGGGGTGACAAAATTGATGTTGTGGCAGCCTCGGGCCTGCAAGTCCAGCATCATTGCCGCCAGTTCGTCCGGCTCCACTTCGCGGCCCTCGCCTTTTTGGCTGATTTCCCAGTTCTGGCAGAATTCGCAGCGCAAATTGCACCAACTGAAGAAAATCGTTCCCGAGCCGTTCCAGCCGCGCAGGACGTCTTCTTCCCCGTAATGAGGACCGTAGCTGTAGACGACGGCACGCTCTCCGGTCCGGCACACCGCGCCTTGGGTCGTACGCAGCCGATCTACCCGGCAATAGCGCGCGCAGAGATCGCAGGATTTAAGATGCTGACGGGCGATGCGGACCCGTTGCTCCAATTCGCCGCTTTCGAGCAGTGTGAGATAACCGGCTTGAAAGCCTTCCGGGAGGTTTTCCGCTGGATTCATGGCTATGCGACTTAAAAATAATCTTCAGGGCTTCTCGATCACAAAATCGATCAGCAGATAACACCATTGGCCATTGACAGGCATCCGGCTGTTTCGCATCACGAGGCGGGAAAAAATTTGCTGGCTAAAGCGTTTTTCACCGTAGTTTAGCGGTAAGAATCGGGAAATTCGTAGGTCGGCAATCCTTTGCCGACACATTGGGTCGGCGAGGAGCTTTGTCGGAAGGGTCGCGACTAAAGCGACCGTTTGCGATTGGGAAGGGATTGGCGACCTACCGCACTCAGGGCTTCCCGATCCGCCAAGCCGATCGGCACATCGCCCCATTACCCGCCTTTGACACGCATCGAGCGGCTTCGTATCACGAGGCAGGCAAAAATGTTGACGGCCAACGGCAGGTCTTGCTCAGTCCAAACCCAGAAACGGATAAGTCCGCAATTGCTCGCGCGTCCACAGCGAAAGCCCGCCTCGCTGTCCGACCGTTTCGACGGCTAGTATGGCATCGGGATCTTGGAAGTCGATCGAGGCCGGCATTCCGGCTTCATCCAGCTTGGTCAGCAGGAATTCGTCGAGAAAACGCTCCTCGTTCTGGCTGGACAGGCGCCCGGCGAATCCGCGGCGGTGCATGCGCACATGGAATCGAGCGCCAGCTAGATCTCGCAGCCAACGGGCGGTGGCCTCGCGCGCTTTTGCCTCGAACTCCGGCGGGGTCTGAAAACCGAACAGAGCCGTGAGGGGAATCGCGCGGGAAATGCACTGCGTGAAGATTTCGGGATCTCTGTCGGACCACTCCTTTAGGGTCCTGAGAAATCCTTCCGAATCTTCGAGCTTCATCACCAGCACATTGAAATAATCGGTTTTGTGGACAGGACCGAGCGTTTCGAGCAGATCGCGGGCACGCCTGAACCCATGCTCGAACACCGAAACGACGACATTCCAGTCGTGCATACCGCCTCCCCAAGTATGTGGCTTGGATTTCGAATATCCTGCCTATGCAGCGCAACTCGGCAGCGCTTATTGCTCAGGGTCGATTTATTCCGGAAAAGTTCCCGCAGGCACGGAGCCGAACCGACGTTCCGGCGTTTTCATCTACGCTTTAGTCATGGAGCTTGCCGGCACCCCATAACGAGACGCGGGAAGGCCGACATGAAGCCATCTGGAAATTCGGGGGGAAGCCGCCACGTGAAGACGAATTACGTACTCATAGACTACGAGAATGTGCAACCGGAGGCGATCTCCGTTCTCGACAAGGAGCATTTCAAGGTTATCGTGTTCGTCGGAGCCAATCAGTCGAAGCTTGCGTTCGAGATCGCTGCCACGCTCCAGCGCATGGGAGATCGAGCGGAGTACGTCAAGATCGCCAGCAACGGCTCGAATGCGCTGGATTTCCACATTGCTTATTACATCGGCCGGCTTGCGGTGTCCGAGCCAGACGCGTATTTTCACATCGTCTCTAAGGACACAGGCTTCGATCCGCTGATTCAGCATCTCAAGAGCAAGAAGATCTTGGTGTGTCGATCGCGGGACGTCACCGACATACCGATCATAAAGGCAGTCAATCCGATGCCCGCGACCGAGAAACTCGACCTCATCATCAGCGATCTTAAGCGGCGCGGTGCTTCAAAGCCGAGAACCGCCCAGACATTATCGAGTACGATCAACTCCCTTTTTCAGAAGCAACTCTCTGAACAAGAACTGGCGTCCCTGCTCCAGGAGTTGCAAAAGCAAGGCCTGGTCACGGTCAACAACACCAGGATTTCTTATGCGCTTCCGGCCTAGAACGGTTCATTGGCGTGGACCGATTAGGAAACGGCGCGTTTTGCCGTCCATTGCACATCAACGAACAAGGCCATGTACGTTCCACCACATTTCGAAGAATCGCGAGTCGAGGTCCTGCACGAACTGATTCGCACTCATCCGCTCGCCACGCTTGTCACATTGTCGTCCGGCGGAATCGACGCGAATCACATTCCTTTACATCTCTCCGAAGAGCAGAGCCGATTCGGCACCTTACGCGGCCATGTCGCGCGCTCGAACCCGATATGGCGCGACTTGGTTTCGGATGTCGAGACGTTGGCGATATTCCACGGCCCCGACAGCTACGTCACCCCATCCTGGTATGCCACGAAACGGGAGCATGGCAAGGTGGTTCCGACCTGGAACTACGTGGCCGTGCATGCCTACGGTCCGCTTCGCATTATCGATGACCCGGTCTGGCTGCGGAGCCAGCTCGAAGCGCTCACCGACCGGCATGAAGCCTCGTTCAGCGAACCGTGGTCCGTATCGGACGCTCCTCGCGAATTCACCGACCGTCTGATCGAAGCGATCGTCGGCGTCGAGATCGTCATCACCAGACTCGTGGGAAAATGGAAGGTAAGCCAGAATCAGCCTGAGCCTAATCGAGCGGGCGTGATCCGGGGACTCAGGGAATATGGAAACCATGATGCCCAGGAGATGGCTGCCTTGGTCGAGGAGTTCGACAAACACTCGTCTGCCGCCAAAATGGAAGACACGTAGGTATCATCAATGGCAATCGATGAGATCAAAAACTATGTCGCTCTTTCCGACGAACTGGCAACCGGGGGTCAGCCGACGGAAGAGCAACTTCGGCTGCTGGCGCAGGCAGGCTTCGAGACCGTCATCAATCTCGGGTTGCTGGACCCGCGCTACTGCCTGGCGGACGAGGCCGGTCTCGTCCGATCACTGGGCATGACGTATCACCACATTCCGGTCGATTTTCAGGTGCCCGAGTGGAAAGACTTCCGGCAGTTCCTCGAGCTTATGGACAAATCGGAAGGCCGGAAAGTGTTTGTCCATTGCGCCCGCAACTATCGGGTCTCCTGCTTCATCGCGCTGTATGGCCAAGCGCGGCTGGGCTGGTCTCTCGACCAGGCCCGTGCGCATATCGGACGCGTATGGGAGCCGAACGAAATTTGGGCGAGGTTCCTCGATGCCTCTCGCCCGGCAGCTGATAGTTTGGTGCCGACGAATAATCGGGAGAATACGGCGGACGAAGATAGACCTCGGGAAGATTGACGAAGCGGCACCTACTTTGCTCTATCGAAGCCCGACCCCTACGCACGCGTGCGCCTCGCCCCACCGCTCCTTGGCATTCTTTGCGATGCGACTCGCGCGGTGCAGTCAAGGTCCCGGAAGATGGCGTTCGCAGCGCTACTCCGAAGTAATATTGATACCGACGATCTTCGGCCGGTCGTTGAAGCATTGAGCCTCGTCCACGACCATTATCACGCGGCGGCGGGCAACGAACGCAGTAAGCGCGGCGGAATAAAACGTCTCATAGCCGGGAAACGATTTATCCGAGATGTAGCCGTCCGGAGTGGGGCAACCGGCGGGGTTGACGATCGGCTCGGCGGTTACGACGGCGAAGCTATCGGCGTTCCAGCCGGTGCGTACCATGGTGATCGATCCGGGCTGATGAACTGGCTGACCGACGGCTGGCGCGGATAATCCGGCGGCGACCGCGGCGAGCATTATGGCTATAGGGCGCATGTAGTCCTCCGTTGAGGTGGGTGGATGGTGTCAGTCGGCCGTCCGCATGGCGCCGCGAACGATGGGTGTAATGGCGCAGGCGGGGCCGAGCGCGCACTCCGCCGTCTCTTTGACGGCGTTGCTGATCTCGCTGACGAAGGGCTCGGTCGACACGTATTGGCACGCGCTGGCACCCGTCGCCCAAAACCAATTTTGCGAGGTGGCAGGCGTGTTGGGAATGTATCCTCTCGGTGTGCAGGTGGACTGGACCCCCGCGATGCCGACGCCGAATCCGTTGACGGTGACCACAGTCGGACCTCCGCTGTCACCGCCGTGACCCACCTGGTTCGCGCTGTTCATGACAAGCTCATAACCAGTATCTGTGATAGACGAAGGCATGAAGGGCGCGCTGCGATAGGTACCTTGGCCATCGGATGGCTGTGCGGTGGGCGTGCCGAATACGCCGGTCGCGAAAGTCGAAAAGCCCTGGCCATATTGGGTGACCGTATCGGAGGTAGTCAGTCGGCCGCTGAGCACGACCGATCCGCCACCTTGGTCACGTGCGACGACGTAGATCCGCTGGCTGTCCACCGGGCCGAGATCGGCGGCCCCTAGGTAGACGAGGACAATGTCGCGACTAGGCACCGAACCTGGAGCCGCGTTAATAGTGAAATCATGAATGCGCGAAGCGATGCCGACGCGGTCGGGTGCCCAGTCGGCAGTGATGCGCACCTGGTCGGGCGGCACAAGGGCGCCGGAAATCAGGCCGTCCTGAGTGACACAGTGGCGCGCGGTCAATACCCAATACTGGTTAAGCAGGGTGCCCGAACAGCCGTTATTAATCGCCACGAGCCCCAGTTGGCGCTGGGTCTCGAGATCAACCTCCGTTCCCGCACCAATCGGCTGTCGTACTCGGCAGATGCGACCTTCCGGGGTATCTTCGCATTCCTGCGCTTGGACATCGTTGCAACCGAGTGTCGCACCGAGCGACAGCAGTGCTGGTAAACCAACGCGCCAAGCAATGCCTCGGAAAGCAAACCTTCCGACTTTCTTCGTCCCGCGCCAATGTGCGTAGGAGCGGTTCAAGGTATCGCCGCAACAAAGGAACGGGTCACTTGTCTGTTGATTGCTTGCCATGCCTTTTCCCTGCTGTCTGCTACGACACGCGGCACCTGCTATTTATTGCATTCGATAGCGCCCCGCCTCCAAAGTTCGTATCTTCCGTGCCCGACGAAAAGATCCTTCCGATTGGATAAGTAATTTGGCCGGCCAGTAGCTTTACTGGACCGACTTTGAAACGAGCCGGGACGGCGAAGAAACCGGATGTCGCGCCAGACCGAGCCGTTTATGAACTTCCTCGCCTGCCTTTAGTCAGCTATTAATCAGGCCCGTAAATACCCTCCTGGTATTTCGGGCCGCCGCCCAGGCTGGTACACGCCCGGCCTGGGCTCACGCGGCTTGTCGCCGCGCCGGGGCGTCCCTGCCCCGGATTAACCCGGCCTATATTTATAGGCCGGGTTAATAGGAAACCTCATCGGATAGGAGATCGCTATGAAAATTCATAGCCTGGTCACATTAGGGACAATATTGACGACACTCCTCACGGCGCGCTCGATACTCGCCCTGGAACCGGGTCAGGACGAGCCGAAACGGCTCTTTTCGATGGGCGATTCCATGACGCGGGGTTTCAATGCCAACACTCCCCTGGACAATCCGCACCTGAGCTGGGTCAACGGTTATCACGGCTTTTGGGAGGATCTCTTCGGTTTGCCGGATGTCGAGTCGCATAACCAGCGCATCGATGCCAATTTCGGAGACAGCGATCGCAGCAATCAGACGGCGGCCGAAAACGGTGCGACGATGGGCAATCTGGCGGCTCAAGCGTCCGGCACGGCCGGCAAGAACGTAACCTATGCCACGGTGCTGCTGGGTTCGAACGATGTGTGCAAGGACTCGATCGCCGATCTTCCCACCGACGAGCAGTTCAGAACGCGATTCGAGGGCGGCATGGATACCCTGCTCGCGAATTTGGCTGCGGGCGCTACCGTGCAGGTAGTGGCAATCCCCAATATCGTCGAGGTCTATAACCAGGGCCGAGTCAAACAATCGCTGGGGCTGGTCGATTGCCCGGAGGTTTGGGCGACGTCGGGCAGTTGCGGCTCGGTGCTTTCGCCCGATGCGACCGATTCGGACCGTGCTTTTGCGCTGTCCCGGATCATGGCGTACAACCAGATGCTCCGGGAAATCACCGAGAACAAGGCCGCACAGCATCAGGACAAGTTCATCTCGTTTACCGATGTGAGCTTCACCTATCCGTTCACGCAGAGCGAACTCTCCAACCTCGACTGTTTCCATAGTTCCTGGGAAGGACAAAAGGCTCTATCCAGGGAGACCTGGAATAGCGGTCCGTTCAGGGAACATCAGGAACTTGACTAAGCCGTTATGAGCCGGGTCGCCGCATTCTTATCAGGCGCGGGAGTGGCGGGCGCGATCGCGGTACTTCTGACTACTCATTCGCCGCCGGTTCCGGTCGGCGAAGATGTCGAGCAATGGCAGGCGCGCACCCGGAAGGCGGAACGGGAACTCGCGGTGTTGCGGACGCAGCTGGAATCTTCCGCCGCGCGGCAATCGACAGCCTCCTCCACATCCATTCCCGTCACAACCCCTGGTCCGATTTCTTCGCCAACAATCCCTCCGCCGCCTCCCGATCCCGATGTCGAGTTTGATCCCGTGCGCCACGAGCAATGGGACGCCCTGGTTAGCGGCGCGCTCGAGCGCGAAGTGGAGCAGCGCCTCGGCCAAAGGCTCAGCCCCGATCGGACGGCGCGGCTGCTCGAGGCTCTACGACGGCTGCGCGATGCCTCGGCCGGATTGCGCTCGGAATTTCTCGATCCCCAAAATCCCGATTCCCTGCGCGATCACCTGGCGCGCACGCTGGTGCTGGTGGAATCGGATCGCCTTTTTCGCGAAGAGCTCGGCATCGGCTTCTCGGACTTCCTGCGGGGACTCGACGGCAATCCCGTCGAGGAAGTCCATCCGGCGGAGCCTGGCGGATCGCGTCGATAACATCGCCCAATGTGGATCATCCTCCTGATGCTCTTGGCCGGAAGCCCGGCCGCTCTTGGCGACGAGGCGGCGGCCAGAATAAACGGACAGACGCTTTTGTTATCCGAGATCGACGCGCCTTCGCGCTCGAAGATCGTCCGATTGCACCAAGCCTTGGTCGACCAGGCTGCCCGGACGCTTGATCGGCTGATCGACCGGCACCTTCGGACGTCCTCGGCGGCAATGAAATCCCCTTCGTCCAAGCCGGTCATGGATGAAGCGATCCGCGACTTTCGTTCGTCACGGGCGGAAGATTTCGAGGGGCCTTTCGCGCCCGCCGAGACCAGGCGCCATCCGAGTGCTGCGCAGCCCGCGATCCGGCACTATCTGGAGCAGAAAGCGCTCGAAGCCAGAAGCGCCGAGACGCGCCGCGATCTCCGGAAAGGCCATGCCATTAAAATCCTGATCCCGGAAGCGCGGGAGCTCGAACAGCCGCAGCCCGCTAAGCGAACCGTGGCGCTGGTGGATGGTGTCCCCATCCCGGCCGGGAAACTCGAGCAAGCCGCAGCGCTTCGCCTCTATCGGCTGAGGAAGGAGATCCATCTTGAACGCAGGCGCAATATCGAGACGGCCATCGAAAATCGGCTGCTGAGCGAGGAGGCCCGGCGACGCGGCATTACCACCGAGAATCTTTTGACAAAAGCGACACAGGACGCGGCCGTCGGCGACGAGGAGTTGAATGCATTCATCCAGTCGGAAAGCGCGGCGGGCCGGCCGGTATCGGACCCCGAACGTGCCCGACAATACCTGGCTTTCCGTAAAGCCCATGCCCGTCGCACCGCGTTTGTCGAGAGGCTGCGGGCCTCGGCCCGCATCGAGATCCTGCTTAAGGAACCCGCTCCACCCCGTCTTCCCATGATCGAGGCGAATGCCCCCGTCTTGGGCGCACGGGAAGGACTGCGTCTCGTCGTCTACACCAACTACCGCTGCACGCCTTGCCGGAACTCCCATCGGGAAATCGATCGGCTCCTGGCCGGCGACCGAAAAGTGCGCGTCGTCTTCCGCGATTTCATTCCCGTGTACGATCCCGTGGCGAGCGAGGCGGCCCGCTTGTCGCGCTGCGCCGGCCGGCTGGGCGCCTTCCAGCGCATGCGCAAGGAGCTTTTGACGCTGGATCCGCCGCCTTTCGGAGAAGCCTGGTACAAAGACGAAACCCTCCCGGTACTCGCTCGCGGGCTGGGTATCGATCCCGCCGCCTTGGTACAGTGCCTTTCCTCCGAGGAGATCGGCGAGGCCATCGCCACGGACACCGCGGAGGCGCTCGAATTCGGTTTCGAGGAAGCGCCTTCCTTTATCGTCCAAGGCATCCCCCTCTCGGGCATGCAGTCGGCCGAAAGCCTGGCTGAAGTACTCCATCGGAGAATATCGCGGGATGCGCGGCATCCGGTTAGGCAGGGAGCGAATCCACACTGATTCTGAAAGACCGGCCGGCTTATGGCTCTCCGTTCGGGACCAAGCCGCGACGGCGGGCCTCTCGATCGTTGAGAACGCGTGCGAGCACTTGAGCTGGATCGACCATGTTGGAATCGCATCATCCTAGAAACGGCAGTTGGACGTGCCGGAGTGTGCGGCGGGCGGGTCGGCTGGCAAGGCGCGACGCCGCCGCGGGGTAGTCTCCCGCAAGAAGGAGCAACGCCGCCAGGTGGCCCGCCCGCC
>NZ_JAFIBZ010000044.1:0-30565 GCF_017832375.1 Methylocaldum sp. RMAD-M
TCCATTGTTGGTCTGCGTGAGACCACCAAGACTACCTGCACCGGTGTCGAGATGTTCCGGAAGCTCCTGGACGAAGGGGTGGCGGGTGATAACGTCGGGGTGTTGCTGCGCGGCACCAAGCGGGAAGATGTGGAGCGTGGTCAAGTGTTGGCGGCGCCGAACACGATTACCCCGCACACCCATTTTGAAGCGGAGATTTACGTGTTGTCCAAGGAAGAGGGTGGGCGTCATACCCCGTTCTTCAATGGCTATCGGCCGCAGTTCTACTTCCGGACGACGGATGTGACGGGGGCGGTGGAGTTGCCGGAAGGGGTGGAGATGGTCATGCCGGGGGACAACGTCAAGATCACGGTGAAATTGATCGCGCCGATCGCGATGGAGGAAGGCTTGCGCTTTGCGGTACGCGAAGGCGGCCGGACCGTCGGGGCCGGTGTCGTGTCCAAGGTGTTGGAGTAGAAGTCGCGGGTTCTGCGTGTTACCGCGCGGGCGGCTTGTCAAGTCGGCAGGGTATATAGGTCAGTAGCTCAATTGGCAGAGCAGCGGTCTCCAAAACCGCAGGTTGGGGGTTCGAGTCCCTCCTGGCCTGCCATCTCTGCTGCAAAGTAATCGCTTTTATTTTGGTTAGGGTGTTCATGGCTGCTCGAGCAGAGTCAGGTTCTTCGGTCATCGATACGGCGAAACTCGTGCTCGCAATCGGTTTGTTGATTGCTGGAGTAGTCGGTTTTTACTACTTCTCGCAGCAGTCGCTATTGTACCGAGTGCTCGGTGTCGTCGGTTTGTCGATAGCCTCGGTTGCAATGATTTTAACGACCTCGCTCGGAAAGAGCTTTTGGGGTTTTCTGAAAGAGGCGAGGGTTGAGGTTAGAAAGGTGGTGTGGCCGACGCGCCAAGAAACGGTGCAGGCAACATTAATCGTTATGGCCTTGGTTTTCCTTGTCGGCTTAATGCTGTGGCTGCTAGATATGTTCCTGTTCTGGGTAATTAGCCAACTGACCGGGCAGGGGGCATAGCATGGCATTGCGTTGGTACGTAGTGCATGCGTACTCCAATTTCGAGAATCAAGTAAAGCGTTCTCTGGAAGAGCGAATTAAGCGGTCGGGCTTGGAACGCTTCTTTGGGAAGATTCTTGTCCCTACAGAAGAGGTTGTTGAGATGCGTATGGGGCAGCAAAGGAAAAGCGAGCGCAAGTTTTTTCCGGGATACGTTCTGGTTCAGATGGAGCTAAACGACGAAACCTGGCATCTCGTTAAAGAGGTTCCGCGAGTTCTTGGTTTTATCGGCGGAACATCGGATCGGCCGGCGCCGATCTCGGATCGGGAGGCCGAGGCCATCTTGAGTCGGGTCGAAGAAGGCGCAACGAAACCAAAGCCAAAGGTGCTTTTCGAGGTTGGTGAGGTTGTCCGAGTAGTTGAGGGTCCTTTTAAGGACTTCAATGGCGTGGTGGAAGAAGTCAATTACGAGAAAAACAAACTCCGTGTGTCGGTTTTGATTTTCGGGCGTTCAACGCCGGTTGAGCTCGATTTCGGTCAGGTCGAAAAAGCATAATCCTACTGTTGTTCATAATTTCCCGCGGCGAGCGTAGGCAGTATGTTGCGGGCATGGGGAGCTTTAAAGCGTTATCACCCATCAGGAGTAAATAATGGCAAAGAAAATAACCGCATATATTAAGCTTCAGGTCAAGGCCGGTGAAGCAAATCCCAGTCCTCCCGTCGGGCCGGCGCTCGGCCAGCGCGGTGTAAATATCATGGAGTTTTGCAAGGCATTCAATGCTCACACGCAAGGTGTCGAAAAGGGATTGCCTCTGCCCGTTGTTATCACGGTATATAGCGATCGTAGCTTTACATTCATCACGAAAACGCCTCCGGCCTCGGTTTTGCTGAAAAAAGCGATCGGTTTGGCTAAGGGTAGCAGCAACCCGAATACAAACAAAGTGGGAACCGTTACTCGCGAGCAGTTGGCGGAAATCGCCACCTTGAAATCGCCTGACCTGACTGCGGCCGATATGGATGCAGCGATCCGTACTATAGCGGGCAGTGCGCGTAGCATGGGTCTGAATGTGGAGGGTGTGTAATGGCGAGGTTGAGTAAGCGCGCTAAATCGATCAAAGAAAAGCTCCAGCCTGGAAAAATATACGCTGCCGACGAGGCCTTCGCTGTCTTGAAAGAGCTTTCGACAGTCAAGTTTGTCGAGGCGGTCGATGTAAGCGTAAATCTCGGTGTTGACCCGAGAAAGTCGGATCAGGCGGTTCGTGGTGCGACCGTGCTGCCCCATGGTACCGGAAAATCCGTTCGTGTCGCCGTGTTTGCGCAAGGCGCTAACGCCGACGCGGCGAGAGAGGCTGGTGCGGATATCGTCGGTATGGACGACCTCGCCGCTCAAGTCAAGGCAGGTGAACTCAATTTCGATGTTGTCATTGCTTCGCCGGACGCAATGCGCGTGGTGGGGCAGTTAGGTCAGATTCTCGGTCCGCGCGGCCTGATGCCCAACCCCAAAGTCGGCACGGTAACTCCGGATGTGGCAGGGGCGGTCAAGAACGCCAAGGCGGGACAAGTTCGTTATCGAACCGACAAGAAAGGCATTATTCATTGCACCATCGGCAAAGTGAACTTTGAGGCGGTGGCGCTGAAGGAGAATCTCGAGGCGCTGCTATCCGACCTTAAGAAGGCGAAGCCCTCCACATCGAAGGGCGTCTATCTGAAGAAAATTACCGTGTCATCCACCATGGGGCCTGGATTGCAGGTCGATCATGGTAGTCTGGCGGCATAAGTAAGACAGACTTTGGGTTGCCGGCACCGCCGGTAACCGTCAAAGACCGCAGGCGCGCCTGGTGCGCTTAATCGATAAAGCCTGCGCAGACGGTGTACTGAATCCGTGATCGGTGAAAGGAGCCGTTTTTAGGGGCATCCTGATTCTGGATGTTTTTTGGCTCTGAATGGTTCCCAACTGTTCAGACTACTATTGGAGGTAAAAGGTGGCGCTAAGACTGGATGACAAGAAAGCCGTCGTCGCAGAAGTCGCTGCTATTGCCGCTCAAGCGCACTCTGCAGTAGCTGCAGAGTATCGCGGGTTAACCGTTTCTGAACTGACCAACCTTCGTAAGGTTGCGCGCGAATCGGGTGTGTATCTGAGGGTTATCAAAAACACCCTCGCCCGTCGGGCCGTGGAAGGCACCGAGTTTGCGTGCATGCAAGAAGGGTTGGTCGGGCCGTTGATCTTGGCATTTTCGATTGAAGATCCAGGTTCCGCGGCTCGCGTGGTCTACGACTTTTCGAAGCAGCATGAAAAACTGGCAGTGAAGTTGGTTGCTGTGGGTGGAAAGCTGTATGGCGCCTCGGAGATCGAACGGCTATCCAAGCTACCGAACAAAGAACAAGCTTTGGCCATGTTGATGGGCGTAATGAAAGCGCCGATCGAGAAGTTCGTCAGAACCCTGGCGGAGCCTCATGCCAAGCTGGTTCGGACGGTGGCAGCGGTGCGCGATCAAAAGCAGGCAGCGTAAGCAAGGTTAGCAGATTTATTTTGGAGTATTTCGATGGCTGTATCTAAAGAAGATATTTTAGAAACCATTGCCAACATGACGGTGATGGAAGTAGTGGATTTGATTTCCGCCATGGAAGAGAAATTCGGCGTTTCCGCCGCGGCTGCGGTAGCTGTAGCGGCACCGGCAGCATCGGCTGCACCGGCGGCTGAAGAAAAGACCGAGTTCGATGTTGTTATGACCGGCTTCGGCGATAACAAAGTGAACGTCATCAAAGTGATTCGCGCGATCACCGGTTTGGGTCTGAAGGAGGCTAAGGATCTGGTCGAAGGTGTTCCTTCGACGGTCAAGGAAGGCGTGAGCAAGCAAGAGGCCGAAGATATCAAGAAACAATTGGTCGAAGCCGGCGCTGCGGTTGAAATTAAATAATTGTTGCTCCGTCTGACCTAAGTCGACCTTTATAAGGCTGGCAGCTGATGGCTGCCGGCCTTTCGGCGCTTGCGACGATCTTTCGTAAACGTGTATGGCTCGTCCTAGCGGAGAGCAGTTGAGGCGTACAGTGCAATCGAGTCCCCGGCCGAATTACTTCTACTGTCCTATGTCTAATTCTAATCCGCAAGTGGTCATCCGAGTCTTCTAATTTCCTTTTAGACATCGTGGTAATTTCGTTTGAACATTTAAGGTAAGGAACCACTATGGCCTATTCTTTCACCGAAAAAAAACGCATTCGTAACAGCTTTGGCAAGCGTCGTGACGTACTTGAAGTCCCTTATCTTTTAGCAACCCAAGTCGATTCATACAAGAGATTTCTGCAGGCTGACGTTCCTCCCAGCAAGCGTGTCGATGAGGGCCTGCATGCCGCGTTAAGATCTGTTTTTCCGATCGAGAGCCATACTGGGCATGCCATTCTCGAATACGTAAATTACTCCTTGGGCGAGCCCACGTTCGATGTCAAAGAATGTCAGCAGCGGGGCGCGAATTACGCGGCCCCCTTGCGTGTGCTGGTGCGTTTGGTGATCTATGACCGTGAGGCGCCTGCCAGTGCCAAGGTCGTGAAGGATATCAAAGAGCAGGAAATTTACATGGGCGAAATCCCGCTGATGACGGACACGGGGACTTTCGTTGTCAATGGAACGGAGCGCGTGATTGTCTCGCAGCTGCATCGTTCGCCCGGCGTGTTCTTCGATCATGATCGCGGAAAAACCCACTCATCCGGGAAGCTTCTGTTCAATGCGCGGATCATTCCCTATCGGGGATCCTGGCTGGACTTCGAGTTCGATCACAAGGACTGTGTCTACGTACGAATAGACCGTCGGCGAAAGCTGCCCGCCACAGTTCTTTTGCGGGCCCTAGGTTACGATAACGAGCAGATCATAAAACTGTTTTTCGAGACCAATCGCTTCTCGTTTATCAAAGAAGGCATTCTGCTTGATTTGATTCCCGAACGTTTGCGTGGCGACATCGCCAGTTTCGACATCAAGGCCGATGGTCAGATGATTGTAGAAAAGGGGCATCGGATCACGGCTCGGCACATCCGGCAGATGGATAAAGCGGGGCTGAAGCAATTGGACGTGCCGCGGGATTACCTCTATGGCAAAATTCTCGCTCATAATGTGATCGTCCCGAGTACAGGAGAGTTGGTGGCCAAGGTGAACGACGAGATCACGGAGGACCTATTGAGCCGCATCATTGCGGCCGGCATCGAGGCCATCGACACGCTTTACATCAACGACCTCGACCGCGGCCCGTACATGGCGAACGCCATGCGGATCGACACGACCGAGACTCAGCTCGATGCGCTGGTGGAAATCTACCGCATGATGCGGCCCGGTGAGCCGCCAGCCAAAGAAGCCGCGCAGACGCTGTTCGACAATCTTTTCTTCTCCCCGGACCGCTATGATCTGTCGGCGGTCGGTCGGATGAAGTTCAATCGCCGCCTCGGGCGTTCGGAGATTACCGGACCGGGCGTACTGACGAAAGAAGACATAATTGATGTCCTCAGGGAACTCATCAATATTCGTAACGGCATAGGCACGGTCGACGATATCGACCATCTGGGCAACCGCCGTGTACGGTCCGTTGGCGAAATGGTGGAGAATCAGTTCCGGCTGGGTCTGGTCCGCGTCGAGCGCGCCGTCAAGGAGCGCCTGTCCCTGGCGGATGCCGAGAACCTGATGCCGCAGGAAATCATCAATGCCAAACCGGTCGCGGCATCGATCAAGGAGTTCTTCGGCTCGAGCCAGTTATCTCAGTTCATGGACCAGAACAATCCGTTGTCCGAGGTGACCCACAAGCGCCGTGTTTCGGCCTTGGGACCGGGCGGCCTCGCTAGGGAGCGTGCGGGTTTCGAGGTGCGAGACGTCCATACGACCCACTACGGGCGCGTTTGTCCCATCGAAACGCCGGAAGGACCCAATATCGGTCTGATCAATTCATTGGCGGTTTATGCGCGTACCAATGAATACGGATTTCTCGAAACGCCATACCGTAAGGTGATCGACGGCATCGTCACCGACGAAATCGAATATCTTTCCGCGATTGAAGAGGGCAAGTATTTCATTGCTCAGGCCAGCGCCAAGGTGGATGAAAATGGTCGACTGATCGATGACCTGGTTTCTTGCCGGCACAAAGACGAGTTTACCCTTGCATCGGCCGATCAAATCAATTACATGGACGTGTCGTCACGCCAGATCGTGTCGGTCGCGGCATCGCTGATCCCGTTCCTGGAGCATGACGACGCCAACCGGGCATTGATGGGATCCAACATGCAGCGCCAGGCCGTACCGACACTGCGGACCGAGAAGCCCTTGGTCGGCACGGGCATGGAGCGCATCGTAGCCAGAGATTCCGGGGTAACGGTTATCGCCAAGCGTGGCGGGACGGTGGAGTTCGTGGACGCCGGACGTATCGTCGTGCGTGTGAACGACGACGAAACCGAAGCAGGCGTACCGGGCGTCGATATCTACAACCTGACCAAGTACACGCGGTCGAACCAGAACACCTGTATCAATCAAAAGCCCCTAGTAAAACTGGGTGACAGCGTCGCGAAGGGCGACATCCTCGCAGACGGACCGTCCACCGACATGGGTGAACTAGCCTTGGGTCAGAACCTTCTGGTGGCGTTCATGCCCTGGAATGGATGCAATTTCGAGGACTCTATCCTGATTTCCGAACGAGTGGTGCAGGACGACCGCTTCACGACCATCCATATCGAGGAAAAAACTTGCGTCGCTCGCGATACTAAACTCGGACCGGAAGAAATCACTGCCGATATTCCGAATGTCGGCGAAGCCGCGCTGGCCAAGCTGGATGAGTCCGGGATCGTTTATATCGGGGCCGAGGTAAAGGCGGGCGATATTCTGGTGGGGAAGGTCACGCCCAAAGGCGAAACCCAGCTGACCCCTGAAGAAAAACTGCTCCGGGCCATATTCGGCGAGAAGGCGTCGGATGTGAAAGACACATCTCTGCGCGTGCCCTCCGGCATGGACGGCACTGTCATTGACGTCCAAGTGTTCACTCGTGACGGCGTCAAAAAGGACGATCGGGCGAAGCAGATCGAGCAGGCGGAAATCGACCGGGTCAAGAAGGACCTGAACGACCAGTTGCGGATCATCGAAAAGGACTTTTACCAGCGTGTGGAGCAGATGCTGCTGGGCAAGCTGGCCGAATCGGGCCCGAACAGGCTGCGCTCCGGAGAGGTAATCACCCGCGAGTACCTGGAGGGACTCAAACAGTCCCAGTGGCTGGAGATTCGCCTACAAGACGAAGACTTGAACGTTCAACTCGAAGCCATCGCCGAGCAGATCGCTCAGCAGCGCGAGGAAATGAACAAGCGGCTGGAGGAAAAAAAGAAAAAGATCGCCATGGGCGATGATTTGCCGCCCGGGGTCTTGAAGATGGTCAAGGTCTATCTGGCCGTCAAGCGTCGCATCCAGCCGGGTGACAAGATGGCGGGACGCCACGGTAACAAGGGTGTTATTTCTCAGATCGTCCCCGTCGAGGATATGCCTTATCTTGCGGACGGAACTCCAGTTGACATCGTGCTCAACCCGCTAGGCGTGCCTTCGCGTATGAATGTCGGTCAGGTATTGGAAACCCATCTTGGCTGGGCTGCCAAAGGGTTGGGGCTCAAGATCGGCAAGATGCTGGAAGCCAAGGCCAAGATCGAGGAAACGCGCCAGTTCTTGAAGGAAGTCTATAACTGCAGTGGCAAGAACGAAGATTTAGACCTGTTGTCCGATAACGAGATTCTCGAACTCGCCTCCAACCTCAGGGGAGGGGTGCCCATGGCTACGCCGGTTTTCGACGGTGCCACCGAGGACGATATCAAGACCATGTTGCGCTTGGCGGATCTACCGGAAAGCGGCCAAACGCGGCTAACGGACGGACGTACCGGCGAAATCTTCGATCGGGCCGTCACCGTCGGCTATATGTATATGCTCAAGCTTAACCATCTGGTCGACGATAAGATGCATGCCCGCTCCACCGGACCGTACAGTCTGGTTACGCAGCAACCTTTGGGTGGCAAGGCCCAGTTCGGCGGTCAGCGCTTCGGGGAGATGGAAGTCTGGGCGCTGGAAGCTTATGGCGCAGCCTATACCCTTCAGGAAATGCTCACGGTCAAATCGGACGACGTCACCGGGCGTACCAAGATCTACAAGAACATAGTCGATGGTGACCATCGCATGGAGGCGGCCATGCCCGAGTCGTTCAACGTGTTGATCAAAGAGATTCGATCCCTCGGCATCAACATCGAGTTGGAACAGGACTAATACGCTAGACGCATGATCCGGACCGTCTAAAGGTCCGGATCGGCAGAACCGAATTTAGGAGAACGTCTGTGAAAGATCTCATTAACTTCTTAAAGCGTCAAAACCAGGCGGAAGAATTCGATAGCATCCGCATCAGTCTTGCTTCGCCCGATATGATTCGGTCCTGGTCTTACGGAGAAGTGAAGAAGCCCGAAACGATCAACTACCGTACTTTTAAGCCGGAGCGCGACGGTTTGTTCTGCGCAAAAATTTTCGGCCCGGTCAGCGACTACGAATGTCTTTGCGGCAAATACAAACGCCTGAAGCATCGCGGCGTCATTTGCGAAAAATGCGGCGTCGAAGTGACTCTGTCCAAAGTCCGTCGGGAGCGCATGGGCCATATCGAACTGGCCAGCCCTGTCGCGCATATCTGGTTTCTCAAATCGCTGCCGTCTCGAATCGCGTTGCTGCTCGACATGACCCTGCGCGAAATCGAGCGGGTGCTCTATTTCGAATCGTATGTCGTTATCGATCATGGCATGACCCCGCTCACGCGCGGCCAACTCTTGACCGAAGAGGAATATCAGCAGGCGGTACAGACGCACGGCGATGAATTCGTCGCGAAAATGGGTGCCGAAGCGATCTATGAGATGCTGAAGACCATGGATCTCAACGCGGAAGTAGCCACGCTGCGGGAAGAGATCGATTCGACCAATTCCGAAACGAAGATCAAGAAACACACCAAGCGCCTCAAGGCGATCGAATCGCTGATTTCGTCCAACAATCGTCCCGAGTGGATGATTCTGACCGTTTTGCCGGTATTGCCGCCGGAATTGCGTCCTCTGGTTCCGCTCGATGGCGGCCGTTTCGCCACCTCGGACTTGAACGACCTATACCGCCGCGTGATCAATCGCAACAATCGCCTGAAGCGGCTGTTGGATCTCAATGCGCCGGACATCATCGTGCGCAATGAAAAACGCATGCTGCAGGAAGCTGTCGACGCCTTGCTCGATAACGGCCGTCGCGGACGCGCCATAACCGGCTCGAACAAGCGGCCGCTCAAATCGCTAGCCGATATGATCAAAGGCAAGCAGGGGCGATTCCGCCAGAACCTGCTCGGAAAGCGCGTGGACTATTCCGGCCGTTCGGTGATCGTTGTCGGTCCTACCTTGAAGTTGCACCAGTGCGGCTTGCCGAAGAAGATGGCTCTCGAATTGTTCAAGCCGTTCATCTTCAGCAAACTTCAGTTCCGCGGGCTTGCGACCACGATCAAGGCCGCCAAGAAAATGGTGGAAAAAGAAAGCGCGGAAGTTTGGGATATTCTCGACGAGGTGATCCGCGAGCATCCGGTCTTGCTGAACCGTGCGCCTACGCTGCACAGGCTCGGCATCCAGGCTTTCGAGCCGATCCTGATCGAGGGTAAGGCGATCCAGTTGCACCCCTTGGTCTGCACGGCCTTCAATGCCGACTTCGACGGCGACCAGATGGCGGTTCACGTTCCGCTTTCTCTGGAGGCGCAGTTGGAAGCTCGCACGCTGATGATGGCGACGAACAACATTCTGTCGCCGGCCAACGGCGAGCCGATCATCAATCCTACCCAGGACGTGGTGTTAGGGCTCTATTACATGAGCCGCGAAAGAATCGATGCCAAAGGAACCGGCATGTTTTTCGCGGACGTGGCCGAAGTTCAGCGAGCGTTTCAAACCAAGTCAGTCGATCTCCATGCCCGCGTGCATGTTCGGATCCATGAAACCATTGTCGGGGAGAACGGCGAAAGAACGACCGCGTTTAAGCGGGTTGAAACCATTGTGGGGCGCGCGCTGATTTGGACCATCGTGCCGGAGGGAATCCCGTTCGAGATGATCAACCAGGATATGACCAAGAAGGCGATCTCCAGACTGATCAACTACTGCTATCGCACTTTGGGCATCAAAGCCACGGTTGTCTTTGCCGATCAGTTGATGTATCTGGGCTTTTCTCACGCGACCCGCGCCGGCATGTCTTTCGGTGTCGACGACATGGCTATCCCGACTCGGAAGGAAGAAATTATCCGGGCCGCAGAACTGGAAGTTAAGGAGATCCAGAATCAGTATGCTTCGGGTTTGGTGACCGACGGCGAGCGCTACAACAAAGTCGTCGATATCTGGTCGCATGCGAACGACCAAGTCGCTAAGGTCATGATGGAAGGACTGGGTACGGAAAAAGTCGAGATGCCCGATGGACAAACCGCCGAGCAGAAGTCCTTCAACTCGATCTTTATGATGGCCGATTCCGGTGCCCGTGGTTCCGCGGCGCAGATTCGCCAGTTGTCCGGTATGCGCGGCCTTATGGCGAAACCGGACGGGTCGATCATCGAAACGCCCATTACCGCCAACTTCCGGGAAGGATTGGACGTTCTTCAATACTTCATCTCGACTCACGGCGCTCGTAAAGGTCTCGCCGATACCGCGCTCAAGACCGCGAACTCGGGTTATCTCACGCGCCGGCTTGTGGATGTGGCCCAGGATTTGGTCATCACCGAAGACGATTGCGGCACCAATGACGGTTTGCTCATGGCGCCCTTGATCGAGGGCGGCGATGTGGTCGAGCCTCTGGCTGAGCGGGTGCTCGGACGGGCATTGGCCGAGGACGTCAGAGATCCGTCCACTCAGGAGTTGATCCTGACCGCCGGCTCGATCCTGGATGAACACGCCGTGAATGTGCTGGAAGCCCATAGCGTCGACAACGTGCGCGTACGGTCGGTCATCAGCTGCAGAACCCGCTACGGCGTTTGCGCTACGTGTTACGGACGCGATCTGGGGCGTGGCCACAAGGTCAATAGCGGCGAGGCGATTGGGGTTATCGCGGCTCAGTCGATCGGCGAACCCGGCACCCAGCTGACCATGCGCACCTTCCACATCGGCGGTGCGGCATCCCGGTCGGCAGCCATTAGCAACGTGGAAGTGAAATCCGCGGGTACGATCAAGCTGACTAATCTGAAGACGGTCGTCAACAAGGACGGCAACCTGGTCGCCGTCTCGCGGTCGGGTGAAGTCAGCGTGATCGACGAACACGGCCGTGAGCGTGAGCGCTACAAGATCCCTTACGGTGCCGTTTTGTCGGTACGCGAGGGCAGTCCGGTCAGGGCCGGTCAGGTCGTGGTGAACTGGGATCCGCATACCCACCCGGTTGTTACCGAAGTTAAGGGTTACGCCAAGCTGGTCGATTTCATTGAGGGCGTCACGGTTCGCGAGCAATCGGACGAAGTGACGGGCTTGAGCTCCATGGTGGTCATCGATCCCAAGCAGAGAGGTGGCGCGGGCAAGGATTTGCGGCCGATGGTCAAGCTGGTCGATGAGCAAGGGAACGACATTCGGATTCCCTCTACGGAAATCGCGGCCCAATATTTTCTGCCGGCCGGTGCCATCATCGGTATTCACGACGGCGATTTGGTGCAGGTCGGTGACGTCTTGGCGAGGATTCCTCAAGAGTCCAGTAAGACTCGCGACATTACCGGTGGTCTACCTCGAGTTGCCGATCTTTTCGAAGCCCGTAAGACGAAAGATCCGGCAATTTTGGCGGAGGCTACCGGCACCGTCAGCTTCGGCAAGGAGACGAAAGGCAAGCGTCGCATCATTATTACCGATGCCCACGGCCACCAGCATGAAGTGCTCATCCCGAAATGGCGTCACATCACGGTGTTCGAGGGCGAGCATGTGGAACAAGGTGAAACGATAGCCGAGGGCGATCTGACGCCTCACGACATCCTCCGGCTTCGTGGGGTGGCCGAATTGGCATCTTATTTGGTGAAGGAAATCCAGGACGTCTACCGGCTGCAAGGCGTGAAGATCAACGATAAGCACATCGAGGTTATCATTCGCCAGATGCTGAGAAAGGTTGAAATTACGGACCCCGGCGACACCATTTTCCTCAAGGGTGAGCAAGCCGATCGTGCGCGGGTGCTGGAGGAGAACGATAAGGCCGAGGCCGAAGGCAAGATTCCGGCGTGCTACGAGCCGGTTCTCTTGGGTATTACAAAAGCCTCGTTGTCTACCGAGTCGTTTATTTCCGCCGCCTCTTTCCAAGAGACTACTCGTGTGCTGACGGAAGCCGCGATTCGCGGTTTGAGCGACAAGCTCCTCGGGCTGAAGGAAAACGTTATCGTTGGTCGCTTGATTCCCGCCGGAACGGGATTGGCCTACCATCTCGATCGCAAACGCCGGGCGAAGCTCGCGGAGGGCGAGGAAGTCGAAGCGGCAGCAACGATCGATGCGGGTGACGTAGAAGAAGCCTTGAAACAAGCGCTGAGCATGTAGGACGGCATCCAAACGGCGGGCCGATCTCTCAAAATCGGCTTGCCGTTTTTTGTCGAGCGATTGTCAAACAGTGATTTATCAGTAATATAATTCGTTTAACTTTGGGGTCCTCGTTGTCCCCGACATGCTGCCCGGTTCAATCCGGGTTTTTGCTGTCTATGCGGGGGAGCAATTCATCGCGGCGCCTGTTTCGCTAGTTTGATAAGTCCGTAGATTCTTGGAGCACATTGAATGAAAACAAATAATTTGTGGGGCCTGATGGCTGCAGGTTTGGCTGGTGCGTTAATCGTTCCGGGCGTCAATGCGGCCGGAGATCCCGAAGCGGGAAAAACGAAGTTTTATACTTGCGAAGGGTGTCACGGGGTGGCTGGGTACACGAATGCCTATCCCACCTATCATGTGCCGCGCGTCGGGGGGCAGCACGCCGATTATGTCGTTTCAGCGCTTAAGGCTTACCGTTCCGGACAGCGTAAGCACGGAAGCATGCTTGGAAACGCGGCGAACATGAGCGATCGAGATATAGAGGACATCGCCGCTTATATATCGCGGTTCCGTGCAATAAACGTCAAATTGCCCGTTACCGGCAATCCGGCAGTCGGGCAAGGGAAAGCGGAAAGCTGTGGGGGATGCCATGGAGAAGACGGCAATACGACCGATCCGAACTTTCCGCGTCTTGCCGGACAGCATGAGAGCTATCTCATTAAATCTTTGCAGGATTACAAATCCGGGGCCCGGAAAAATCCGATCATGAATGGCATCGCCGAAGGGCTGTCAGAGGAAGATATGAAGGATATCTCCGCTTATTACGCGAGCCAGAAAAAAGGTTTGACGATAGTCGAAGATTAGTCTTGATCCAACTCCCCGGTTTGGATCGATTCTAAATTAGTTTTGCTTTCTTGTACTTGCCGGAGAAGTCAGCTTCGGCAAGTCGTTCCCCGCGTGGTGAATGTGAAGAGTATCTGCGGTCGTGCCATTCTACGCCGTTGGCAGCTATCCGACGCCACCAGCCTCACGTCCTTAATCGTGTTCCGCCGCTCGTCGATTCCCGTTAGCGTAGACGAGTGCTCCAAATCTATAGCTTCGTGATGCGATTCGGCACCTTGATCTTCTTGTTGACACTCTCAATCGCGATTTTGGCTGCCGAGGCGCAATCGGCCGTCCGCGAAAAAGCCGTCATGGGCTGGCTGGAATCCGTGTTTCTCAAGCCATGGAACATCCGCATAACGGCGAAGCTGGATACCGGCGCCAAAACGTCGTCTTTGCATGCCGACAACATCGAGCACTTTACGAAAAATAGTGAGGAATGGGTACGTTTCACGCTGACCGGAACCGACGACGATAAATCCATCACGGTTGAGCGTCCTCTAGTCCGGACTGTTTATATCAAGGAGCGTAAGACACGCGCGACCAAGCGTGACGTCGTGAAGCTGGTGCTGTGCAAGAATGGCAGAAATTACGAAACCGAGTTCACTCTTGTCGATCGGAGCAATTTCAATTACCCGGTGCTTTTAGGCCGAAGTTTTCTCAAAGACGTAGCGCTGGTCGACTCGGGGGACACCTTTTTGTATAAAGCGGATAGCGACCCTTGTGTGTCTAGCGAGTCTGACCAAAACAAAAGCAAATAGACGCACGGTTCGACTGTCACCCTTAACGTAGGATAAATTCTTGCGGAACCTGCACGTTAAGATACTGGCATTGGTCTTGGTGGCCATCGGTGTTTCGCTGTGCTGGTACAAGGTAACCCGGCTCGGTTTGCCTTTGCTGCCTACAGAGCAGGCGGAAGTGTGGACCGTCGAGGCGCGCATCGAATTCAAGGCGAAGCGGGATACGCCGGTAAAGGTGCATTTCTCCATTCCCCGCGCCCCTGTTGGTTACACGGTCGTCGACGAGAACTTCGTATCCAGCAATTATGGCCTGACGACCGAGGATGACGGGACACGGCGCTTCGCTGAATGGGCAGTGCGGCGGGTAAAAGGTTATCAGGTGCTTTATTACCGCATTAATCTGGCCCGCGATCCGATGGCGACCTTGCCTTCCGCAATCTCTTCGGTACCCAGTGTACAGGCATCCGAGTTTCCGGAGTTGATGCGTTCGGCCGCATGGGCCTTGCTGGACGAGGTGCGCAGCAAATCCGCCGATGCCGCTACGTTTGCCCGTGAGCTGTTGTTGCGCCTTAATGCGCCGACTCCCGATCCTAACGTCGTTTTGCTCAGGCAGGACATCCAGGGTTCCGAAGACTGGGTTCGCCGAGTCATAAATTTGCTGGCTGCCGCGGATGTTCCGGCGCGAATGACACATGTCCTGATTCTCAGGGACGGTATCAGTCACGGCGCCTTGACGCCTTGGCTGGAAATCTTCGACGGTGTCGGTTGGCTGCCGTTCGGTCCGGAAACGGGTGAAACCGGATTTCCCAAAGAAGCCGTCGTGTGGCATTTGGGAGATTCTCCGGTGCTCGAGGTAACGGGCGGCAAGCATGCCAAAGTCGAATATTCGGTGAGAAAACATACTCAGGACATGACCCTAGTAGCCGAGCAGCGAGCGCGGCAGATGGGTTCGCGCATCATGGAGTTTTCTCTGTTCAGCCTTCCGGTACAAACTCAAAACGTCTATCGCGTGCTGCTCTTGGTGCCGGTAGGCGCGTTTTTTATCGTGTTCTTGCGCAATGTCATCGGCATCAAAACGTTCGGTACCTTTATGCCGGTTTTGATCGCGTTGGCTTTTCGAGAGACCGAACTCTTATGGGGCGTGATGCTTTTTTGCGTACTCGTGGCGTCGGGACTCCTCATCCGCTTCTATCTGGAATATCTAAAGCTTCTATTGGTTCCCCGTTTGGCGTCGGTGCTGATCATCGTTATCTTGCTGATGGCGACGGTCAGCTTATTTAGCCACAAATTGGGTATAGATCGTGGTCTTTCGATAGCCCTGTTCCCGATGGTGATTTTAGCGATGACCATAGAACGAATGTCTCTGGTTTGGGAAGAGTCGGGTCCTGCCGAAGCCCTGAAACAAGGACTGGGAAGTCTGCTGGTTGCTTCGCTTGCCTATCTCATTATGAGCAGTAAAACCCTCGGACATCTCGTGTTTGTGTTCCCGGAAATCCTCTTGGTGGTACTCGCTATGACCTTGTTGCTCGGACGCTATACCGGTTATCGCCTGACCGAGCTATGGCGTTTCAGAGCGGCGCTGAGACGATAGGCATATGGGATTTTGGAGCATTCGATTTCCTTGGGAGCGCCTGCGCGGCCAGGGAATTATGGGAATGAACGAACGCAATGCTGATTTCATTCTCCCGTATAATCCCCGCCGCTATTTTCCCTTGGTCGATGACAAGTCCAAAACCAAAGCGCTTGCTTTGAGCGCTGGCATTGCCGTGCCGAAACTGTACGGAATCGTCGAGATCGAACATCAAATCGAGAAGTTAAGGGAGATGGTCGAGCCGTATGAGGATTTCGTCATCAAGCCGGCGCACGGCAGCGGTGGCGAGGGAATCCTGATCATCGTCGGCCGCCAAAACGGACGCCATCGAAAAGCCAGTGGCGCTTTGGCCAATGATGATGAAGTGGGGCATCACATTTCCAATATCTTGAGCGGTATGTACAGTCTGGGCGGGTTGCCCGATTCGGCGTTGATCGAATATCGGGTCAAATTCGACCCGATATTCGATCAGATCAGCTATCAGGGCGTGCCGGACATCCGAACAATCGTGTTCCGAGGGGTGCCGGTGTTGGCCATGATGCGGCTGCCGACGCGATTATCCGACGGCAAGGCGAATCTCCATCAGGGTGCCATTGGGGTCGGGATAGATTTGGCGAGTGGGCGAACGTTTTCCGGTGTCTGGCGCGAAACGCCCATTGATCAGCATCCGGATACGGGAGGCAAGCTAGCCGGATTGGAAATTCCGTATTGGAGTGAAATTCTTGCGCTGACGGCGCGCTGTCACGATTTGGTCAAGTTGGGGTTTATCGGTGTCGATATTGTTTTGGATAAGAATTTTGGTCCATTGATGCTTGAAATTAACGCTAGACCGGGCTTGAGCATTCAGCTCGCCAATAAAATCGGCATTCTGCCTCGTTTGCGCCAAGTCGAACGTATGGCTGAAATACCGCTTTCTGTAGAGGACCGAGTCGAGCTGGCACAAAACCTGGCCACTTCAAATCCATAGTTTTTCGGCCTCGAGTTGATTGGGGCACACTTTTGTAGGTTGATGAGATCTAAATACGGCGTTCGGACCCATGGCGGATTGAAATATTACGGTAACAATTCTTTGTTAAAAATGTCCTGCTGTGAGGCGATTTCCGGAATCTAGCCGTGGTTGATATTCAGTTTACGATGGGGGATCTAGTGAAAAATAAATTCTTGGGGTTCGCAGCGGTCATCTCGATGGCGCTGTTCGGCGCTAAGGCACACGCCGAAGCAGCCCGCGATTACATCAGTATTGTGGGTTCTTCGACTGTTTATCCGTTTGCGACGGTAGTCGCGGAACAATTCGGGAGAGGCGGCAAATTCAAGACTCCAAAAATCGAGTCGACCGGAACCGGCGGCGGCATTAAGCTTTTCTGCAGCGGTGTTGGCGTTCAATACCCCGATATCGCCAATGCGTCACGTCCGATGAAAAAGGCCGAGTTGGCTGCCTGTCAGAAAGCCGGCGTAAAAGAAATTACCGAGGTGAAAATCGGTTATGACGGGATTGTGTTGGCCCACGCCAAGTCAGCGGAGGCGATGGAGTTGACGCGCCGCGAAGTGTTTCTGGCGCTCGCCAAGAAAGTGCCCGATCCATCCTGCCAAGAATGCGACAAACTGGTAGATAATCCGTACAAGACTTGGAACCAAATCAATCCGGCTTTGCCGAATGTCAAGATCGAAGTGCTGGGGCCGCCGCCGACTTCCGGTACACGAGACGCCTTTGCCGAGTTGGCGCTGGAAGGCGGCTGTCAGACCTTCAAATGGATTAAGGCTTGGAAAGAAAAGGACGAAGCACAGTATAAAGGAATTTGCCAAACGGTCAGGGAGGACGGCGCGTACATCGAGGCGGGCGAAAACGACAATTTGATCGTTCAAAAGCTGAATGCCAACCCCAAAGCTTTAGGTATATTCGGTTTCAGTTTCTTGGACCAAAATGGCGACAAAATTTCAGCCATTCCCATGGATGGAATCGCACCGGATTACGACACTATCTCGGCCCAACAATATCCTGTTTCCCGGCCGATGTTCTTTTATGTTAAAAAGGCCCACGTCGGCGTGATTCCGGGAATCGAAGCTTATGTCGCGGAGTTTACGAGCGAGAAAGCCATGGGGGAGGAAGGCTATCTGACGGATAAAGGTCTGATTCCTTTGCCTAATAGCGAGCGCAAGGAGGTTGCACAGAATGCAAAGAGTTTGAAGAACTACTCGATGTGACGAAAGTCATTCGAGAAGCGATATTTCAGCGACCGGGTTGCAATCCCGGTCGCTTGTTTTTCGAGGGCTTGCCTTAGAATGCAGAAATCCACACTTCTGTTCCTGCTTGTATTGCTAAGTGCGGCCGCCTACCACATCGGTCGCCGGCGGTCTCTACAAGTGGCCGGTGGAACGGTCAGGAGTCTTCACTCGTTACCGAGTTATTACGGCTATTATGCTGCGCTTTGGTGTGGAATTCCGGCGTTATTGGTCTTGTTTTTATGGACCGCCTTTGAAAATTCGATCGTAATCCAACTGGTTGTTTCGGCACTCCCGGAAGAATTGAGCTCGGCCCCACCGGATCGGATCGGCTTATTGGTCAACGATATTCGGAATGTTGCAAGCGGCGCCGTTGCAGGGGAGATCGAGCCAGCCGTCGAGGCTGCGGCAAATCACTATCTTAGGCTCAAGGATACGAGTAATCGTTTACTGAGCGTATTGGCCACTTTCGTGGCTATCACCGGAGCCGCCTACGCTCGCCAACGAATCAGCAAAGAACATCGAGCCCGGAACCACGTGGAAAAATCGATAACGGTTTTTCTGATCGTTTGCTCGACCCTTGCCGTTTTTACGACGATCGGCATCGTTTTATCGGTTCTTTTCGAATCGATCCGCTTTTTTAAAGAAGTACCCATTACCGAATTTTTGTTCGGCTTGGATTGGAGCCCGCAGATGGCTATCCGGGAGGATCAAGTCGGTTCTTCCGGGGCTTTCGGCGCCGTGCCTCTGTTCGTAGGCACTCTGTTGATCTCCTTGATTGCAATGCTGGTGGCGGTTCCGATCGGTTTGCTGTCGGCCATTTATCTATCGGAATACGCTAGTTCCAGGTTCCGTGCCACGGCCAAGCCGCTTCTGGAAATTCTTGCCGGTATACCTACCGTTGTTTATGGCTTCTTCGCGGCGCTGGTGGTTGCCCCGTTCGTTCGCGATTTGGGTGCGCGGATCGGTCTGGACGTATCGTCTGAAAGCGCGCTGGCTGCGGGGTTGGTCATGGGCATCATGATTATTCCGTTCGTGTCGTCGCTTTCCGATGACTTCATCAACGCCGTGCCTCAATCGCTTCGCGACGGCGCTTATGCATTAGGTGCGACCCAATCCGAGACGATTAGGCAGGTGATCATACCGGCGGCGCTTCCAGGCATAGTGGGTGGTGTTCTGTTGGCGGTGTCACGCGCCATTGGCGAAACCATGATCGTGGTTATGGCGGCAGGGCTCACGGCCAATCTCACGGCTAATCCTCTGGCGGCTGTCACCACCGTCACGACCCAAATCGTAACCCTGCTGGTTGGCGATCAGGAATTCGACAGTCCAAAAACCTTGGCGGCTTTCGCTCTCGGACTGGTGCTCTTTTTGGCAACCTTGGCGCTGAACATCATCGCTCTGCATATCGTGCGCAAGTATCGGGAACAGTATGAATGAGATCTGTGAGATTTCGGGGGGCTCTTCTTCCGACCGGACTATCGATGTCGTCCATGCTAGCCTGGTAAAACGGCGACAGGCGGAGAAACGTTTCCGACTTTATGGGCTCTTGTCCATTGTTGCCGGTTTGTGTTTCTTGGTCCTTCTATTCGGAAGCATCATCGCCAGGGGGTATACGGCCTTTCAGCAAACGTCGATAGCGCTGGACGTCTATTTCGATCCCCAACTCATCGATCCAGACGGTAGACGCGACCCGTCCGCTCTCATGGAAGCGGATTATGACCGGCTTTTGAAAAACGTTCTGAGCTCGATGTTCCCCGACGTGAAGGAGCGCCAGGCAAAGAGAGCGCTTTATAGCCTCTTGAGTGCAGGCGCTTCCTACGATCTCCGCGACCTTGTTTTGGCCAACCCGGAGCTCATCGGCAAGACTCAGAAGGTGTGGATTTCCGCCGACGACGATACCGACATGCTTGTGAAAGGGCAGTTGGGACGGACCGGAGCGGAGGGCGAGCGACGCATCAAAGATAATCAAATCGCCTGGATTGATAAGCTCGAGGCTGATGGCCGTATCAAGAAATCGTTCAACACGGCCTTCTTTACGTCGGGCGACTCGCGGGAGCCGGAGTTGGCGGGGATATGGGGCGCCGTGATGGGGTCTTTGTTTACGCTCTTGGTAACCCTCAGTCTCTCGCTACCGATCGGCATGGCCGCGGCGATTTATTTGGAAGAGTTCGCGCCGCGGAATCGTTGGACCGATCTCATCGAGGTCAATATCAATAATCTGGCGGCGGTTCCATCGATCGTATTCGGTTTGCTCGGGCTTGCGGTATTCATCAACTTCTTCGGGTTGCCGCGATCATCGCCGTTGGTCGGCGGCTTGGTGCTGACCTTGATGACCCTGCCCGTTATCATCATTGCCGGACGGTCCGCTTTGAAGGCCGTTCCGCCGTCGGTGCGCGAAGCTGCGCTGGGCGTGGGTGCTTCCCCGATGCAGATGGTGTTCCATCACGTTCTTCCATTGGCTGTTCCCGGGATGATGACGGGGGCTATTATCGGCATGGCGCGTGCGCTGGGTGAAAGCGCTCCGCTCCTCATGATCGGTATGGTGGCGTTCATTGTCGACGTCCCCCAAAGCATCATGGAGCCTTCGACGGTTCTTCCGGTGCAAATCTATCTTTGGGCCGATAGTCCGGAGCGTGCCTTTGTCGAGCGTACATCGGCGGCCATCATGGTTTTGCTGGTGTTTTTGATTTTTATGAACGGCTTGGCGGTTTATATCCGCAAGCGCTTTGAGCGACGCTGGTAATCACTAAGAACGCGCTTTCACCAAACGGTCGGAAAGAAAATAGGTCGAGGTATGAATTCATTTATGGAATTTAAGACGTCGGTATCGCACAGAGAGCCGCCACGAATGAAAGTCCGCGAAAGAATTTCGGAAGCTTCCTTCAACCGGGAATATTCACACACGGTCGGTGAAATTACTTCACCGAATTCACGCATCGTATGCCGTAACGTAAACGTCTATTACGGTGAAAAGCACGCCATTCAAGATGTTGGTCTCGATATCGGCCGCAATGAAGTGATTGCGCTTATCGGGCCGTCCGGATGCGGCAAGTCGACCTTTATCCGATGTCTCAACCGAATGAACGACACCATCCCGGGGTGCCGAGTCACGGGGCAAATCGTACTCGACGGTCAGGATATCTACGACGGCTCGCTCGATGTGGTGCCGTTACGCGCTCAAGTCGGCATGGTGTTCCAAAAACCCAATCCGTTTCCGAAGTCTATTTTCGAGAACGTGGCCTACGGACCGCGGATTCATGGTTTGGTTTCCTCGAAGGCGGAGCTCGAAGAAGTGGTGGAGACGTCCTTGAGGCGCGCGGGCCTTTGGGACGAGGTCAAGGATTATTTGCATCAGCCGGGGACCAGCCTGTCGGGCGGACAGCAGCAAAGGCTCTGCATCGCGAGGGCGATCGCGGTCAACCCCGAGGTGATTCTGATGGATGAGCCGTGCTCGGCGCTAGATCCGATCGCGACGGCCAAGATCGAGCAACTGATCGACGAGCTTCGCTCGCATTACACGATCGCGATCGTAACGCACTCCATGCAGCAGGCGGCGCGCGTTTCGCAGCGGACGGCCTATTTTCATCTCGGCCGGTTGATCGAAGTGGGCGAAACGGCGCAGATTTTTACGAATCCCCGCCATCAGTTGACCGAGGATTACATCACCGGACGTTTCGGTTGATGAAACGGAATCCGGCCATGAACCGAGATGGGAGACGCGATGACAACTCAGGGTGAAGGGCACATCGTCAAACGCTTTGACGGCGAGTTGAGCCAGCTTCATTACCGCATCGTCGAAATGGGCGGGTTGGCATTGTCTCAGCTCAAGGATGCATTGCGGGCGATCAAGACCAAAGACATGGCGTTGGCCAGCAAGATCGGTCAGCGCGAGAACGAGCTCGATCTTCTCGAAGTGGAGACCGATGGGACTATTGTGGAGGTTCTTGCGCGCCGCTGCCCCGTTGGCGGGGATCTTCGGATGATCATGGCGGTGTCGAAGGGCGTTACCGATTTGGAACGTATCGGCGACGAAGCGATGAGGGTTGCGAACATCGCCCTGCAAATCTATGGAAACGATACCAGCGACCCGAACGAGCATCTGCTGCGCGATGTGCACGTCATGGGGCAAATGGCGGTCGATGCGCTGGAAAAAGCTTTGGATGCGTTCGACCGGTCCGATGAAGACGCGGCCCGAGACATCATCGCCCATCACCGCGCGTTCGAGGATGAGTTCGAGGCGAGCTTAAGGCGGTTGATGACTTATATCATGGAGGATTCCCGAAACATCGGTTTCGCGATCAACACGGTGTTGGCCGTCAAGGCCTTGGAGCGTGTCGGCGCCCATGCGCAGAATCTTGCCGAGTATGTCGTTTTTCAGATTAAGGGAAAAGACGTCAGGCACCAAAGTCCATGATGGCTCGCCCATTGCGATAGACCGCCGTCGGCTGGATATGCCGGCAATGACACGGTATAGTCCTATGCTGAAGCGCAACTCTTTCTAAAGCAGCGCATGCCTTAACCCTCATCTTCTTTTAGCGATCGCGCCCGTATTACTATGGTTTTTCGGCCGGTGGCGTTAACCGAAGCCGGTAGTGTGCGCCAATATACACAGATGCCAAAATCGACAATTCCACGAACCTTCGTATTCGAACGAAGGCTGATCGCTTTGCGACGTCTTGTGCTCCTCCGTTCCAGTTTGACTCGATTCGCCGCCGCGGGAGTGTTAATCCTCTCGGGGTGTGCCGGAACGCGGGAGGTTTCCATCGATTATCCGGAGACGGAATCGGCAGAACTGCGCGCCTTGCCGGGCATGTCTGCGGTGCAGGGCGATGATTTCTATGTTCAACTGATTTCCGAATTCGAATTCGAGCGCGATGCAAGCCGCGGACAGCCATGCCAGGACTTCGGCAGAAGCTATCAGAAGGGCGGTACCTCGGCCGCACTTTTATTCCAAATCAGAAACGATAAGCTCAAGCTTTACCAGGAAGTGCCCGCGCTCGTTTATCAGACGGCGGCCGGAGAGTGCAGCTTTACCTTCAATGCCAAGAAAGTTTATCTGACGCCTTGGATGAGGCTCGATACCGCCGAAGACACCCAAATCGACTTCAGTTTCGTCAATAGTTTGAACAGCGACGTCGATTTCGCCAAGCTGGCGAGCGATGTCGGCACGGCGAGTGGCGTGCTGGCCCTCACCGGAGCGGGAGCCGGTGTGGCCCTCGTGGGGCAGCTTGCCTCGGGGTGGATGCTGAATAACGAGAATCGGTCTGCGGAAATGACGCAGGCAGATGCTTCAGGGAGTCAAAGCAGGCGTGAGACACATTCGCTCCCAGCGGCCATTACGCTGAACAACCAGGGAGGCATCGTCAATAAAACCCGATTTGTCATCCGTGAGATTTCGGACAGTCCCGTCGCAATCCTGGGCACCGATGCAAAGGCTTTGGGCGAGGTCAGGGTCCATGGCGCCTTGCGCTCGTCCCTCCTGATGAAGATCAATCCGGACGGATTGCCGGATGCGAGAGATCTCTCTCTCGAAGAGCTTTGGCGCTCGAAAATGCAGGGGGGATCAGCGAATGGGACCTTGTTGAAATACATCGCCGAGGCGGATCATCCCGATCGCCCGAATCTTCAGCCGAACTGGGACAGTTATAAGGACGTCGAGAGCAGTTGTCGGAAGCTCAAGGTCGTGATGAAAGATCTCGGCTTCAATAAATTCGACCGCAATGCCGTGCTTTACTACTTCTTGGATAAGAGCGCCGATTGGAGGAACTACAACGTGCCGGGGCAACAAGTTCTCAGCGGAACTGTTCCCAATAGCCAGTTACAGCAGTACCGGGCTAAGGGCTTCGGCGGATGCTTGGCCTCGGAAGACTATGAGACGATGAAAAAAATGGGGTTGTCGGTCAATTCCGAGGAGGATTGGCGAGGAATCTTGCAACAGACCCAAGAGAAAGAAAGTTATTTCGCTGCCATTCGCTCCGTGGAGCGCCAACTCACCGCGGCGATGACGAACTCCGATCCTGCGGTGGCCGAGCGTCAATTGTTTCCTTTAATTGCGTCCGACGAAAAGGGGACGGGCACCGTATTGCTACAAAACCATCTCGCGGATTTCGGTCTCGAACAGATATTGAATGTTCCGGCCGTGCCGGGGGCCGGGATTGTAGCAACGTCGGCGCAATTGGCTCAGGTTTTTTCGGCACTTCAGATTGATGCCTTGAGCTGCGCCCGACCTGCATTCGAGCAGGGGCGACCGCTCAAAAACTTGGCGATTATGCTTTTTGCGACAAGAATCGGGAGTCCTTTGGCTAAAGGCGGAGCCCTGGAGTTCGAGTTTGACGGCGGAAAGGTCAAACGCATTGCTTTCCAGCATCCGGTCTATCGCGATCATTTGCAGAATTTGCGCGACTATCCGGACCTGGGTGGTTGCAGAGTTGACGCCGGATTCGTAGAGCGGCTTAACTGAATATCCGTGAAGCCGCGCAGCTCATGCGCGTTTGATAATAAATTGATTCCTGGGCACATTTAGCGGCGCAGGACGATCGGTCCGCAACGGGGCTAAAACGCCGTCTCGTGTTCCAAAGAGTTGGAATGTGGAGACGGCGCGTTTTTAGCCGTCAAATGTGCCGGGCGCGCCGAGGCGGAAAATTCGACTGGCTTTCGGAGCGAGGGCGTGCCTCGTTTACCCGGATATTACGCCCCTTGAGATCGGCGCCATCTAGCTGCTTGATAGCCTCTTCAGCGCTAGCCCGATCCGACATTTCTACAAAGCCGAAGCCCTTGGAGCGACCTGTAAGTTTATCCATCACGACGTTCGCGCTGGTAACCTCGCCAAAGCGTTCGAATGCTTCACGCAATTCCTCGCTGGTGACTTGATAGGACAAATTGCCGACGTAGATATTCATCGAAAACACCTGTTCATCACTTCGTGCCATTTCCTTATTAAATACATCAGCTGCTTAACGAATGGCACTAAGATCAAGAACTGATGATCGACTCCCTCTACGGAGCCAAATTGGCGGCCTATACACCCATCCATACCCGGTAATGGAGAAAGGCTGAACGTATCCCGAGATTCCATAAGCTTCAAAGGGAAGTTGTCCGATGTCAATAACTCGGTGATTGTTTCTGATTTTTCAAGAACAGTTCGACCGTTTCCCGATCGGGAATGCCTGGTCGCGCGCCCTCCTTGGTACAGCAAAGGGCGCCGGCGGCGCTGGCGTAGTGCAAGATATCCTGCCAATTTTGGCCGCTTGCAAGGGCGGCGGCGAATGCTCCGTGAAACGCATCGCCGGCTCCGGTAGTATCCACGGCCTTTACCGGAAATGCAGGGAGGTTTCCCGACTCGACGCCCTTCTTCCAGATCAGCCCATTTTCGCCCAAGGTTATGACGACTGCGGGTGAGCGTTCGGCCAAACGATTCAAAGCCTGCGCCGGATCGTCATCATCCAGCCATTGCCGCGCGAATTTTTCCGAGCACACCAGGAAGTCCACCGAGAACATCAGCGCGTCGGTTCCCTTGTGCAAAGAGCCGGCGTCCAGGACCGTGGGAATGTTTCTGGACTTCGCCCAGGCGCACAATGGTTCGGAGAGGGCGGGCTCGTGCCCGTCAAACAAGATGACTTTCGGCGTAACGTCCGAAAAATCGATGCTGTCCGCCGGCAAAGGCGCCCTGGCGCCCTTGTAATTGACCAGAGCCCGCTTGCCGTCCGGTTTTATCAGGATTGCGGACAATGGCGTGGGCGACGCGCCGCGGACGATGAGATCGGTAGACACGTTCTCCCGTTGCAATTCCTCGAAATGGATTTGTCCATAGGGGTCGTTTCCCAAATAACCGGCAAAAGCCGCGTTATAGCCGAGACGCGCTACGGTTACGGCCGCGTTCGCGGCCGGACCGCCGCCGCAGGACATCAGGGATTCGGCGAAGATTTTTTCGTCCGCTTCAGGATGGTGCGGTACGGAAAAGATGAGGTCGTACGATGCGTGTCCAACGCACAATACGTGAATATTTTGGCTTTCAATTTTAGGGGAGGGTGTGTTCATCCTTGTGAAGCTCATCCTATCCACCGAACGAAGCGGAAGCCTATTTTTCCAAACCGAGAAAGTTCCACAAGCGCTCCATGGCAGACGGCTCGTAAACCAGATCTTTAGCCTGGCCGGGAACGCCTTGGGCATAATTGAATGCGTAGACGCGAGCCGCATCGTCGGCCAATTCCTTCATATCCAGCTTGCGGTAGGCCTGTTCCATGATCTGCAAAGCCACGGGCACGGCCGGAGTACGCTGATAGTTGCGAATGATTTCGGCGCAGCGCCTGGCCGCCGCAAGATAGGCCCCACGTCGCATGTAAAAGTCGGCAACGTGAACCTCGTACATGGCCAGATTGTTTCTTAACGACACCATACGTTGCTTGGCGTCGTCCACATAGCGGCTCTTGGGGAACTTGGCAATCAGTTCTTCGAATTCTCTGTAGGCATCGCGAGCCGATCCAGGGTCACGCTGCGACGAATCCGTCGGCAGAAAACGATCAACAAAGCTTATGCCTCGGTTATAATTGACCAAGCCCCTGAGGTAATAGGCGTAATCGACGTTCGGGTGAGTCGGATTGAGCTTGATGAAGCGGTCGGTGGCGGCAAGAGCGGAATCGGGCTCGTCGTTTTTGTAGTAAGCGTAGGCGATGTCGAGTTGCGCCTGAGTCGCATATTTGCCGAACGGATAACGAGCTTCCAGTTTCTCGTATAATTTCACCGCTTTTTCGTAACGTTTTTCCGTCAGCGCCTTTTTGGCCTCGGTGTAAAACTGCTCCGCGGTCCAGTCGGCGTATTCATCCCTTTCTTCGCGAGTGGTAGAACAGCCGAATAGCAGTATGGCAAAGGCGAGCGGCCAAAGAACGAAGCGCACAGGCCGAAAAAAAGTGAAAAAAGACGACATGATAGGAGCGGCAGTCTTAACGCTCGCAGTATACATTGAATTATCTATCCCATAGAAGTGAATTCCACCCGCGTTCTTACCGCCGAAATTCCTCCATCGCTAGCCGGCCGTCGCCTGGATCAAGCTCTAAGCGAACTGTTTCCGGATTTTTCCAGAAATCGTCTGCAAAGCTGGATCAAAAACGGGGCTGCCCGAGTCGATGGGGCCGTTTTGTCTCCGAAGCACCGGATTCTGGGCGGCGAACGGGTGGTCCTGCATGCTGAAGTCGAGGAGACCACGGCCGTCGAGAGCCAGGATATCCCACTTGCGATCCTTTACGAGGACGACGCGGTCCTGATCATCGACAAGCCCGCGGGTCTGGTCGTGCACCCGGCGGCCGGCCATCGTGACGGAACTCTGCAAAATGCTTTGCTGCATCATGCCCCTGGGCTGGCCGGTATTCCGCGTTGCGGTATCGTTCACAGGCTGGACAAGGATACCAGCGGATTGTTGATGGCCGCCAAGACCTTGTCCGTGCACAAATCGCTGGTGGAGCAGCTCCAGACTCGGACCGTGCATCGGGAATACCTGGCCTTGGTGCAGGGTGCCATCACCGCCGGCGGAACAGTGGACGAGCCGATCGGCCGGCATCGCACCGATCGGAAGCGCTTCGCCGTCCGCGAGGAAGGCAAGCCTGCCGTCACTCATTACCGCATCGCCGAGCGCTTCCCCCACCACACCCTGCTTCGGGTAAAGCTCGAAACCGGGCGTACCCATCAGATTCGCGTCCATATGGCCCATATCCATCATCCGCTGGTCGGCGATCCGGTGTACGGCGGTCGGCTCAAGATACCGGCCGGCGCGAGCGAAGAGCTGATCACAGTCATCCGAAATTTCAAAAGACAGGCCTTGCATGCCGAAAAGCTCGGGATCATTCACCCCGCAACCGGTGAGTACACGGAGTGGCAGTCGCCACTCCCTGCGGATTTCTCCGGTCTGCTTGCGGCATTGAGAGAACAGGCATGAGCCGATTCTGGATCGAACCCGAGTGGCCCGTGCCGCCCGGCGTCCGGGCGGCGAGCACGTTGCGCCGGGGCGGGGTGAGCATAGGCCCATATCGGAGCCTCAACCTCGGCGCTCACGTCGGGGACGAGCCGAGTCGGGTCTCGGAAAACCGGCATCGGCTGCGGGAGGCCTTGAGTCTGCCCGCGGAACCCGTGTGGCTGAATCAAGTGCACGGAAAACACGTCATTCGGGCCGACGTATCGACCTATCGAAGCGCGGATGCCGCATTCACATGCCAAACCGGCATCGTTTGCACGGTCATGACGGCGGATTGCCTCCCCGTTTTGCTGTGTTCGAAGGAAGGCGATCGGGTCGCGGCGGTGCACGCCGGCTGGAAAGGGCTTGCGGCGGGCGTCATCGAAGCCGCCGTCGAAGCGCTTGAAGGCGATGATTTGTTGGCGTGGCTCGGGCCTGCAATCGGTCCGGACGCGTTCGAGGTAGGTCATGAGGTCCGGGAGACCTTCGTCCGCAAGAGAGCGGCATTCGCCGCCGCGTTTTGCCAAACGGAGAACGCAAAATGGCTGGCGGATCTTTATCACCTCGCACGTATCGTACTGAACGATGTCGGAATTTCGGCAATCTACGGCGGGGGCTTTTGCACTTTCGGTAATGCCGACGATTTTTTTTCCTATCGCCGCGACCGCGTGACGGGCCGCATGGCTACGTTGATCTGGCGCGAATAAATAAACCTAGAAACAGCGGTTGACCGCTTAAATAACTAGAAAAGTTCCATGAATCCTTATTGCCCTACCTTCTACCTACGTCACCGTTTGGGTGACGCCGCTACGTACCCGATTGCACGGCAGGCGGACCGGCTGGCGGCGTTGCTCCTCCTCGCGGGAGAATACCCCGCCGCGTCGTCGCGCCTTGCTATCCGGTCCGCCTGCCGCACACTCGGGCACGTCCAACCGCCGCTTCTAGGTTTAAATAAGACATGAACCTTCTCCTCTGGATAATTATTTTTACCTTGATCGGCGGCGTTTTGAGCGTCCTTGCGGCATCGCTGTTCCTGATGATTCCCGACCATCATCATCCCCGCGTGCTCCCTCACGGCATCAGCTTCGCCTTGGGCGCGTTATTGAGCGTGGCGTTTCTGGATCTTTTGCCCCATGCTGTCGAAACGGTCGGCACGGAGCAGTCGGAGAGCGTCTTCGCCGCCGTTCTTCTCGGAATCTTGGCGCTATTTTTGTTGGAAAAACTGCTGCTTTGGAGGCATTGCCACGCCGGCGACTGCGAGACGCATACGGACGACCACTTTCACCAGCCGGCCGGCACTCTCATCGTATTGGGCGACGGTATCCACAATTTCGTGGATGGCGTGCTGATCGCCGCGGCTTTTCTTACCGATGTACATCTGGGGATAGTCACGAGCCTGGCGGTGTTCGCCCATGAGATTCCCCAGGAAGTGGGCGATTTCGCGATCCTTTTGAAAAGCGGTTATAGCCGTCCCAAGGCCTTGCTCTACAATCTGCTGTCCAGCTTGGCGACTCTGCTGGGCGGTGTCCTGGCGTATTACAGCTTGGAAAATCTGCGCGAGGCGCTGCCTTATTTCCTCGCCTTGGCGGCATCGAGTTTCATTTATGTAGCGGTTGCGGACCTGATTCCCAGTTTGCACCACCGCACCAATGCCAGTGCCGCATTTCAACAAATCGCCATGATCAGTGCCGGCGTGCTGCTGATCTTTTCGGCGCATGCCTATACCGAGGAATTTCATAAAGATCATTCCCCCGAGGCCGTTTCATCGAAATGCCCCGCCATCGTCCCGTAGGAATATCGGCCGAACGCTCATTTAGCTGAATCGCGCATTTGCGCCACGAGTTCCCGCAGAGCTTTGCCGCGGTGGCTTAGGCGATTTTTTTCGTCCGGGGACAATTCGGCCGAGGTGCAGTTTTTTTCCAGCACGAAAAACAGCGGATCGTAACCGAAGCCTCCTTTGCCGCGCGGTTCGCGCAGAATGATGCCTTCCCATACGCCTTGTCCGATCAATGGGCTCGGGTCCTGCGCGTGGCGCAGAAAAACCATGACGCAGCGAAATCGGGCGGTCCGCTCGGCGTCCGGAATATTCTCCAGTTCGCGGAGCAGCTTGGCGTTATTTTCGGCATCGTTCGCGCCGGGGCCGGCATATCGGGCCGAGAAAACGCCGGGCGCGCCGCCCAAGGCGTTGACTTCCAGTCCCGAATCATCGGCTATGGCGGGCAGGCCGGAAAGCTGGCTGGCGTGCCGAGCTTTCAGAATCGCATTCTCGACAAAGGTCAATCCGACCTCCTCGATATCCGGGACTCCGAAAGCGGATTGCGGTACGATCTCTATGTCATCGTTTGCTAATATGGCCTGGATTTCGCGGACCTTTCCGGGGTTATTGCTGGCGAGCAGGATTTTTTTCATCGTCGGCTTGTCTCACGATGGCGGGCCGAATCGCTTTCCGGGAAGGGGGCGTATCAGCCGGTGCGTCGGCTGCTGCTTGAGCAGGCGGCGTCATAAACAATAACAATCTCAGAGGAGAAAAAGATATGAGCCAAATCTTGAACGAAGTGCTCAGCGCTAATCAAGCGTACGCGGCGAGTTTCAACAAGGGCCATCTTCCCTTGCCGCCGGGGCGGCATTTCGCGATCCTGACCTGTATGGACGCGCGCCTCGATCCTGCCAAGTACGCCGG
>NZ_JAFIBZ010000045.1:0-29221 GCF_017832375.1 Methylocaldum sp. RMAD-M
ACCCTGCTTCAACGGCTGGCGCGCGCCGCGGCGTTCGCTAAGCCTCGACCCGAGTGGCAAATTCGCTTGGCTGAAGTTCATCGCTAATCAGGAAACACTTTCACCGCCGTGGCTTTAAAACTGACCCAAACTTCCTTCCCCAGTTCCAAACCGAGGCTTTGCAGCGATTCGAGTGTAATCCGGGCGTTAAGTTTCTCGCCGATATCAATGGTAATCCTCGCCCGCCCCGCCTCTTCCGCGATCATGATGATACGGCCGCGAAACGAATTACGGAGACTGGAATTCAGAGGTTCCGGGGAGAGCACGATCTCCTCGGGATCGACGGAGAGATGCGATCCCTGATCCAGCGCACGCGGCACCTGTATCGCCAGCTTGCCGGTGTCGAACACGCCGTTTCGTAGCGCTCCGCGAAACAAATTGACGAGCGGCGCCCCGACCGATCTTCCGGCGAAAAGGCTGATGGACTCGTCGGCGAGCGCGATACCCTGCACCTGCTCATGGGTGCTGAACACCACCGTGTTCCCACTTTGCCGCGCATAATTCGAGAGCACCTGCTCGACCAAGCGCACATTACTTTGATCGAGATACGTAAATGGCTCGTCGAACAACAGCACTTCGGGTGCCGGAGCCAGCGCTCTCGCCAAGGCAACCCTCTGTTTCTCGCCTCCGGAAAGCGCCCTGACGGATCGCTTTTCGAATCCGGCAAGTCCCACTCGCTCCATTGCATCCATTGCCCTGCGGTGCCGCTGTTCCTTTCCGATACCGCGCAGCCTCAGTCCCAACTCCACGTTATCCATCACGCTACCCTGAAGCAGATAAGGACTTTGCGCCACCAACCCAACGCGGCGCCGAAGTGCCAGAACGTCCTCTCGCCTGACCGGCTGACCGAAAAAATACATTTCGCCGGCATCCGGATGAATCAGAAAAGCGAGCAGCTCGAGAAGCGTGCTCTTACCGGCGCCGTTCGGACCGATCAGCGCCGTAATCCGGCCGGCGGAGATCGCCAGATGATCGATGGTCAACGCCGGCTTATCGCCATAAGCAAAAACCACGTGCTCCAGCCAATACGCTCGCTTCAACCGGCACTCCGGTCCGCAGATTGCAGTAGCCAATTCACCGAAAACGCGACCAGCAGCAACATCATGCCCAAAGCCAAACCGAGCTCGAACTCGCCTTTACTCGTCTCCAGCGCGATGGCGGTCGTCATGGTACGGGTAAGCCCCTGGATGTTCCCGCCCAACATCATCGCCGTTCCCACTTCTCCGATGGCTCGCCCGAAACCGGCCGCAACCGCCACCAACAGGGCCAAGCGGGTTTCCGACAATACCAGCCCGAACTGCTGCGCCGGGCTGGCGCCTAAAGAGCGCAACGTAGGCAGCAGACGCGGATCGGCGGATTCGACGGCGGTCATCGCAAGATTCATGATGAGCGGAAAAATCAGCACCGCCTCGCCGATGATGACGGCCGTCGGGGTGTACAAAAGAGCGAGCTCGCCCAACGGCCCGCGGCGGCTGAACAACCCGTAAAAAATCAGGCCGATCATAACCGTCGGCATCGCCATCGAAGCGTTCAAGCTCCGCCGCAGGAGCCGCTTTCCCTTAAATTCAATAGATGCCGACCAGACGCCGGCCGGAACCGCGAGAAGCGCTGCGCAAACGGTTGCGGTAAGCGAGATCTCGAGCGATGTCCAGACGATTCGGTAAACCTCGGGATCGAACTGAAAGATTAGACGGAGCGCGGCAAAAAAAGAATCGACAAAGTAGTCCATGAAGGAATAACAGGAGCGGCAGGACCGAATTTTGCGAAAACACGAAAGAACAAGCAAGTTTTCCAGTTACTCTGTTCTCGCGCTCAAAAAATCGACCTGCACGATTCAATCTTCGCTGACGGCCCGTGCTGGCTGACGATACAATAGAATCATTTCTCATTTGGACGTATTCCATCCATCATGCGCACCAGCCAATTTCCGCTCAACACCATCAAAGAAACCCCGGCCGATGCCGAAATCGTCAGCCATAAGCTGATGCTGCGCGCCGGTCTGATCCGCAAGCTCGCCGCCGGCCTTTATACGTGGCTCCCTTTGGGGCTGCGCGTACTCCGCAAGGTGGAAAACATAGTCCGCGAGGAAATGGATCGCAGCGGCGCTTTGGAAGTGCTCATGCCGGCGGTGCAACCCGCGGAGCTCTGGCAGGAATCGGGGCGCTGGGATGTGTTCGGCCCGGAACTCTGCCGATTCAAGGATCGCCACGAGCGCGATTTCTGCCTAGGTCCCACTCACGAGGAAATCATCACCGATCTGGTCCGCAGCGAAATCAAAAGCTACAAGCAGTTGCCGGTCAACTTTTACCAGATTCAAACGAAATTCCGGGACGAGATCCGCCCGCGGTTCGGCGTCATGCGGGCTCGCGAATTCCTGATGAAGGATGCCTACTCTTTCCATCTCGACAAGGACTCCTTGCAGGAAACCTACGACCGGATGTACGAGACTTACTCCCGTATCTTCGAACGGCTGGGACTGCGATTCCGTGCGGTGCTGGCCGATACCGGCGCTATCGGCGGGAGCATGTCCCATGAGTTTCACGTGCTGGCCGATTCCGGCGAGGATGCCATCGCCTTTTCCGACCGGAGCGATTATGCCGCCAATATCGAGATGGCCGAAGCTATCGCTCCCGCCGAAGCGCGTGCGCCTGCGAGCCGTCCCATGGAGAAGATCGCTACCCCTGGCAAGACCAGTATTGCCGAGGTAGCGGAATTCCTGAACGTCCCTGCTGAAAAAATCGTCAAGGCCATCGCCGTGATGATCGGCAAGCGCGACCTCGATAGGGAGTGGGAAGAGTTTTGCCTGTTACTGCTGCGGGGCGATCATGAGCTCAACGAAGTGAAGGCCGGAAAGATCCTCGGCAGTTTCCGCTTTGCCACCGACGATGAAATCGAGCAGCACATGGGCTCTCGGGCGGGCTACATCGGCCCGGTCCAAATGCCCGGCGCGAAAGGAGCCATAAACGTCATCGCCGATCGCCCCGTTCCGGCCATGAGCGATTTCGTCTGCGGCGCCAACGAGAAGGGGTTCCATCTGATCGGCGTCAACTGGGACCGAGACCAACCGGCGCCCCGACATGTCCACGACCTCCGCAAGGTGACGGAAGGCGATCCTAGCCCGGACGGCAAAGGAAATCTCCGCATCGCACGCGGCATCGAAGTCGGGCATGTCTTCCAGCTCGGCACCAAATACAGCGAAGCGATGCAGGCCACGGTGCTCAACGAAGAAGGAAAAAACCAGGCGCTGATCATGGGCTGCTACGGCATAGGCGTGTCACGCGTGGTCGCCGCCGCCATCGAGCAGAACCACGACGAACGGGGAATCGTCTGGCCCGAAGCGCTCGCACCGTTCCAGGTCGCTCTCGTGCCGATCAACATGCACACATCGGAACGGCTGCAGGAGATCGCCGAGCATCTGTACCGCTCTCTTCGGAACGAAGGGATCGAAGTCTTGTTCGACGACCGAAAGGCTCGTCCCGGCGTCATGTTCGCCGACTTGGAACTGATCGGCATTCCGCATCGGGTGGTCGTCAGCGAGCGTCTGCTCGAATCGAATCAGGCCGAATACAAGGGGAGACGGGATGCCGAAGCGATTCAAATTCCGCTGGAGGAAGTCGTGCCGTTCATTCGGGCGCGGCTAAACGGCATCGGTTAGCCGCAGCCCGGCGTCCAGTTGCGGGACGCCGGGCCGTCCGTCCACAATTTGCGCGGTTTGATCGCGCAAGTTGGAACCGCCCTCGTATGCCCTTATACTATGGCCCCGCTTTTTAAGCGGTAAGGCGCTGAACTATGGAACCGAACCGTCCGGCATGAATCCTCATCTGCAAAAACTACAGCCCTACCCGTTCGAAAAGCTGTCCGAACTCAAGCAAGGAATTACTCCCCCGGGCGACAAGCCTCATATTGCCCTGTCGATAGGCGAGCCCAAGCATCCGACGCCTCACTTCATTGCCGAAAGCCTGATCGCGCACCTCCACGGGCTGGCCAATTACCCGGCCACCAAGGGGCTCTTGGAACTGCGCCGAACCATCGCGGACTGGCTGTCGCGCCGGTTTTCCCTGCCTCCGGCGAGCGTGGACCCGGAACGCCACGTACTGCCCTGCAACGGGACCCGCGAGGCGTTGTTCTCGTTCGCTCAGTATGTCATCGATGCCGCCGAGCAACCGCTGGTATTGATGCCCAACCCGTTCTATCAGATCTACGAGGGCGCAGCCCTGCTGGGCGGTGCGGAACCCTATTTTCTCAATACGACACGAGAAACAGGCTATCTGCCGGACTTCGAATCGGTGCCGGACAAGATTTGGGAACGTTGCCAGCTGATTTACATCTGCTCGCCCGGCAATCCCTCAGGCTCCGTCATTAGCGCCGAGACGCATAGAGCGCTCATCAATCTGTCCGAGCGCCATGATTTCATCATCGCTTCGGATGAGTGTTATTCCGAGATTTATCTTGACGAATCGGTTCCGCCTCCAAGCTTGCTGCAGTCTGCCCATGACATGGGCAATACGGAATTCAAGCGCTGCGTCGTGTTTCATAGCCTCTCCAAGCGTTCCAACGCGCCGGGACTGCGGTCCGGTTTCGTTGCCGGGGATGCCGATATCCTCAAGCAGTACCAGAGGTATCGCACCTATCACGGCTGCGCGCTCTCGCTGCCGGTTCAGCACGCGAGCATCAAAGCCTGGCAAGATGAAAAGCATGTCACGGAAAGCCGAGCGGCGTATCGGCGGAAGTTCTCCGCAGTCCACGACGTTCTGAAGGACCATCTGGATCTGTCGATACCGCCAGGCGGCTTCTATCTCTGGCCCGATGTCCACCGCGATGATTGCCAATTCGCGCAGGATCTTTATGCGCGGCAAAATCTGACCGTGCTGCCCGGCAGTTTTCTGTCCCGCGAAGCGCATGGGATCAATCCCGGCCAAAATCATGTCAGGATAGCCTTGGTCGCCCCTCTGGAGGAATGCGTGGAGGCGGCCCACCGCATTCGAGAGTTCATTCAATCCATGTAAATCGAAAAGTAAAGCCATGTCCTTAGAAAACATCATCAACGAAGCCTTTGAAGACCGAGCCCAGCTCACTCCGACCTCGACCAGCGCGGTGATCCGTGAAGCCGTTCAGGAAGCCTTGACGTTGCTGGACAGCGGACGCGCCCGTGTCGCCGAAAAGAAAAACGGGGATTGGGTCGTCAATCAATGGCTCAAGAAAGCCGTGCTGCTGTCTTTCCGGATCTCCGACAACCGCATCATGGAAGGCGGCGAGACGAAATATTTCGACAAGGTCGAACCGAAATTCGGCGGCTTCAGGCCGGAACACTTTGCCGCCATGAGCGCCCGCGTGGTGCCGCCGGCGACCGTCCGGCACGGCGCCTACATCGGCCCCGGTGTCGTGCTGATGCCGTCGTTCGTCAATATCGGCGCTTACGTCGATTCCGGCACGATGGTCGACACCTGGGCGACGGTGGGCTCCTGCGCCCAGATCGGCAAGAACGTGCACCTGTCCGGCGGCGTCGGTATCGGCGGCGTGCTGGAACCCTTGCAGGCTGCGCCCACCATCATCGAGGACAACTGCTTCATCGGTGCGCGCTCGGAGATCGTCGAAGGGGTGATCGTCGAAGAAGGTTCGGTCATCTCCATGGGTGTCTACATCGGCCAGAGTACCAAGATCTACAACCGAATGACCGGCGAGATCACTTACGGACGCGTACCGGCCGGCTCGGTGGTGGTATCCGGAAACCTGCCCGCGAAGGATGGAAGCCATAGTCTTTATTGCGCAGTCATCATCAAGCAGGTGGACGAAAAAACCCGCAGTAAAGTCGGTATCAACGAACTGCTACGCGATTGATCGAATTCCGAGACGCGCAAATCCATTCGGGAGAGTTCCATCCCAACTACGAGGTAATACCATGAAGAAGAGCCTGTTTTTGACTTTCGCCCTGTTGTTTTCGGCAAATGTTTTCGCCTCCACGGACCATTACATCCGTCGTGAGGGCGATCATGTCCAGCATCTTAAAATCCGCAAATTCGGAGACGACATCAAGGTGACCATGGACGTGGATTTCGAGCCCACCGGTTCGACCGAGGAAGGCCGGAGATCATGTTCCGCGGAAATTTCAGGCGAAGCCAAGGCAGTCAGCGAAAACGAGATCGTGCTGAAAAAACAGGCAGAAGGCGAAGCTCACTATTGCGCGCTGAGGATTTTGCTGTCCAATGACGGTGCCAAGGTCGAGCAATCGCCGGACTGTAAATATTTCGTCGCAGGCATCTGCCATTTCGACAGCGAAGGGCGAGAACTGATCAAGGTTAAATAAACGGGTTGGTTGTCCTCGAAAATGCGAAGCCCTGCTCACACTGCGGGGCTTTTTTATCCCAGGAGAGCGTTTCGACTCCTCGTCGAGTACCGAAGCAGAACACCACGGTCAAATCGTCGACAATTGCTCCGCCATCTCGGCCAAAGTTTGTCGGGGCAACTTGCCGGTCTCCGAACGAGGCAATTTGTCCAGCAAATACAAAGGGCGAGGCAGGAAAACCGGATCGAGACGCGCCTGCAATTCTGCAAGCAGCTGTTCCTTAGTCTTGCCGGGAGCTACGGCGAAAGCGATCAGGCGGACGGTCCCTTCAGGGCCATCCGGCAAAAAAAAGACCCCGTCCCGGACCCCGTCTATCTCGTTCAACACATGATTTAGAGCACCGAGCGAGGTGCGCTTTCCGGCGATGTTGACCAGATCCGCGTTGCGTCCCAACAGTTTGAACTGCCGAGCGCCACAACATTCGATCAAATCGTTCAACACGACAGGTCCGGGAAGATGGTGGGCATCGACCCATGATTCGCCACCTTTCGCCTGAAAACGCACGCCGTCGAACGCATGCCACATGTCGTCTCGACTCGTGCGGCGGGAGGCAATCGATCCCGCTTCCGTACAGCCGTAAATCTCCAGCACGCGGGTTCGAAACAGACCTTCCGCCTTGGCTGCCCAGTCGCGAGAAAGCGGTGCCGTAGCGGAGACGATGAGCTCGATCTCCGGAAGATCTTCCCCGGCCTCGATCAGTGCCCGTATGTGCACCGGCGTCGTTACGAGGATTCGCGGCTCCGGGCACAATTCCAAAGCGGCGCGGATATCGGCCGGAAAAAAAGGCTTACCGGAGTGCAGCGCCATTCCGCCAAGGCAAAGCGGCAGAAGAATACTGGTCTCGAGACCGTACATGTGCTGCGGCGGTACCGTGGCGATGACACTAGCCGACTGCCCCGGCCTCAAACCTAGGCCAGCCCCGATCAGTTTCGCACTCTCGCAAAAGCTCAGCCACGTTTTGACGTGAGCTTTCGGCTGGCCTGTGCTACCGGACGTAAACGCGATTGCAACTACTCGATCTCCCGGAATCTCCGGGATGTAAGCGTCCTGGCGTGGCGTCTGTCGTGGGCTGCAATCGTAACGGACGATCGTATCAAGTCCTTCCGGAAAATCCGGACCGTCAACCAGGGAATAAAGCTGCGGATAGTGTTCCGTCACTTGCTGCAAGACCCTAGGTGCCCGGCTCGGCGGCAGCAGGTTGATCTGCCCTTTGAGCACGGCTGCGGCGAAAGCCGCAAGAAACCGGTATCGGTTCTCGCAGAGATTGACCATGTAAGGACGATCGGGGAGATTTGCCGCCAGATTGATTACTTCCCGGAAAAATTCGCCCAAAGTTATGGAACGGCCGTTATCAATAGCGATAATTCGGGCATCGCTAAAACGGTCGATCAATGGATAGTGCGGCCTGAGGAGGCTGGCGCCGTGGGAAATGATTTTGTCTTGATATTTCGTTAATGGCCTGTTTGGCACGGGTGTTATTCGCTATTTTTAGGATGACTTTTGCGCAAAAACTATACGCAAAGCGCTAAGGTATTTAAATGAAGCGACTGTATTCTCTTGTATACGAACCGTAACTCTTTTGGAGCCGGCGTTCCATCTCCCGCTTTTGCTAAAAGAATTACTGCAATACGACCTGCCTGCAAAACGTCGCGCCAATTTGCCGGACTGAAACACTGAAAACCGCTCCAAACTCGACTTAAACCAGCAGATAAATTTACAAGCTTCGGCACAATCTGGTATTAAGGGAATGGCGCTTCATTTCGCGCTCCGTGTCGATCTAAGTTCAACAACCTCAAGGAGAATTCCAATGAAAAAGATGATGACAGTGATGGGTGGTTTGTTGTTAATCAGTCCTATCCTAGCCCACGCGACCAGCCATACCCAAGGAGCCGGTCCCAGGGGAGATGGCGCAAGTGGTTGCGGCTGGGGAGCGTTGCTGTTCGACGGCAACAGCGGCGTCGGCGCCCATTCACTCGCGATTACCACCAATGGCAGCTTCGGCAACAACACTTTCGGTATATCCTCCGGCACCAACGGTTGCGACGCCAACCAAACCATTCGCTACAGGGGCGGCCGCATGTACATCGGGGCCAACATGACCAAGCTGGCCGAGGACATGTCTCGCGGAAACGGCGAAACACTTGCCGGGCTTTCCGAAGTTATGGGCATCGCAAAAGAAGATCGCCTGGCCTTTTTCGCGCTGGTCAAGAAACATTTCGCCGTGATTTATCCGCGAGAATCCGTTACCAGCGACGAGGTAATGGACGCCTTGATCGTCGTGATGAAGTCCGACTCCGCATTGGCCAAGTACGTCGGCTGATCCCTAGCTTGCGAGGCGCTCCCCGAAATATGAAGCGCCTCTTCTTTCATCCGCCGTGAAGTCGCTCTTATGCCTCGTTGTTGCTCTGACATTTCAGACGGCAGCTTTCCGCGCCTTTGGGTCGGAAAATCCCTCGATACTGCTTCGACAGGCGCGAGCGATGCGTCTGCACGACGACCCTACCTGGCTGGCCCTGGGCCATTACCGGCGCACTCCCTTCGGAGACTGGGCCAGCGATGCGGACGACCCGGCCTTTTTTCTTGCCGAAACGGGTCAACACGATCCCGACGCGGAATTATCCGCCACCCTTCTAGCCTATTTTGCGCCAGGAGACGGAGACGAGCACCCTCGGTGCCGATTTCCCGCTCGTTATCATTGGCTAAAAAGCCGGCTCGATTTCGGCGGTTCGCTATCTTCGGATCACGACTGCAAAGCGTTTTCCGAATGGACCGAGACCCTGAAGGCCCATTCGGTAAGCCTGATCTTTCCCGCATCCTACCTGAACAGCCCGTCATCCATGTTCGGACATACTTTTTTGCGCCTGGACCGCGAAAATCAGGATGAAAATGCACGCCTGCTGGCCCATACGATCAATTATGCGGCGGACGTGAATGTGGCGGACAACGAATTGTTCTACGCGTACCGAGGTCTGTTCGGTGGCTATCCGGGCGTGATTTCGGTACAGCCGTTTTATGAAAAAGTTAAGGAATACAGCGACTTCGAAAACCGCGATATTTGGGAATATTCCCTTAACCTGTCGCCCGCCGAAACCGCGCAACTGATCCGTCACGTCTGGGAAATTCGGCCGATTCGGTTCGACTATTACTTTATCGGAGAAAACTGCTCTTATCGTATTTTGAGCTTGCTGGATGTCGTGCGTCCGGCTCTTGCGCTTCGGGAGAAATTTCCCTACCGCTCCATTCCCTCGGATACCGTGCGCGCCATCGTTGATGCGGGATTGGTCGAGCATGTGGATTACCGTCCATCCGCGGCAACGGTGTTGAACGAGCATACCCGCCAGCTCACGTCTGACCAACGCCGCGTGGCCAGACAGTTGGCAGATGGAAAAATCGCGCTGGACAGCGCTGCTCTTAGACCGATGTCTGCCGCCGAACAAGCGGCTACACTGGAGACGGCATACGAGTCTTTGCGCTACCGGTCGTTGGCCGACAAATTGCCGAGGGAGCGTGTTGCCGGTCTGAGTTATAAACTCCTGCTGGCCCGCAGCCGGATCGATGACGTTTCACCGCTAAAACCGCCGGAGCGTCCGGCCACTCGGGATGATGAAGGGCACAAGCCTTGGCGCGCCGACCTCGGCTTCGGTTTTTTCGATCATACGGCGTTCGGCTCATTCCGATTGCGCTCCGCCTATCACGATCTGACCGATCCTTTAGCCGGCTACCGGCTGGGAGCCCAGATCAAATTTCTCGATGCCAGTGTCCGGTATTACGAAGACGAGAGATTCCGCGTCGAAGCCGTGGATGTCATCAATATCGCATCATTAACCCCGCGCACAGAGTTTATCCAGCCCTTGTCCTGGTCCGTCGGCCTCGGCGCCCGGCGAAAATTGCTTGAAACCGGCCGACCGTTGGTCGGCTATCTGGACGGAGGCGTCGGTTTGAGCTACAGCATCGGCGACGGAATGATCTTCGGCCTAGTGAACGGCACGCTTGAAGTAAGCGAGTCGGTTCGACCGAACGTCGATATCGGGCTTGGCCCCCGCATCGGCTGGCTGTATCGCGGCCTGGGCGGGCAGGGACTGCTGGATTTTCGAATTGACTGCTATATCGTGGAAGACGAGTATTGCACGGGCGGATTGCGCTTGGACCATACGGTGAATCTAGGCAAGGACTATGCGCTGAACCTGCGTCTCGGCCGAGACCGGGGAGAGCGTACTTATGCGAGTGAATTTCTTTTGTCGGTGCGGCGGTATTTTTGAGAGTCGAACAAATATTGCCGCGTATTTGCATCCGGCGCTGATGGAGCATTACCGTGTCCCGATGCTTTTTCCGAAATCTTTTGATTATTCCGTTCGCCCTTAGCCTTTCCGGATGCGCCAGCCTGCTTTTTTATCCGGACCGGGCGATGCGGCTCACACCCGATGCCTTAGGCCTGAAATACGAAGATGTAAACCTGGTCACCCCAGACGGGATTAAATTACACGGCTGGTTCTTGTTTGCTCGCGGCGCCCCGCGCGGAACGGTATTTTTCCTCCACGGCAATGCCCAGAACATCAGCACTCACATCTATAGCGTCGCCTGGCTGCCGGAAAAAGGATATCAGGTGTTTCTCCTCGACTATCGCGGCTATGGACTATCCGACGGCTCGCCAGGTCTGCCGGAAGTGTTGACCGATGTGGCTACAGGCTTTCAATGGCTTTTGAGCGAACCTCGCGTAGCGAACAGAAACCTTTTCCTTGTCGGCCAAAGCCTAGGTGCAAACTTGGGCGCCTACTACGCGGGCGCGAATCCGGAAGCGCGGCAACGCTTAACTGCGATCGTTTTGGATGCGCCTTTTGCCAGCTATCGCGAAATCACCCGTGACAAACTGGCCCAAGTCCCGATCACGTGGCCGCTACAGTATCCGCTCTCCCGGCTGATGCCGGACGACTATAGCCCGATCAAAAATATCGCCGAGATATCACCATTGCCGCTGCTCATCATCTGCAGCGAAACCGATGACATAGTGCCGGCCCGTCACAGCATCACGCTGTTCGAAGCGGCCGGCGAACCCAAGTCGCTCTGGGTCACCGAAGGATTTCACATCGCCACCTTTGGTCAAGAGAAGAACCGCCAACGCTTGCTCTCTTTTCTCGAGGAACACGGACGCTAAACGCTCCAGCGACCAACAATCTTATGCCTTGAACGAAATGGCCGTACCGAGGGACAACTTTAAGTCGCAATCGGCGCGTCCACAGTTGACTGCGATTTCAATCAGTCCGATTGAGTTTTGATACCAGAAGGCTTGGCCGGCGGGAACCGAACAAAATGTGTTAGCCTGCCGTAACGACTGGCCATTTGCACAGAGCGTCATTCCGCAGTATTCAGTCCTGTGCCGCATTCCAGTAATGGCATTGCCGTAGTGATCGAAATAGATGATCTCGGCGAGATCGGACGGCCATTCGATCAGATCCGGTTTCTGATGGTTGTGGCTCGCCCAGCTGAAGTCATGGGTGGCAATGCGTGCAGCGATAGGAGCGAAAAGATCGCGGCCGTGAAAACTCGACGAGAGCATCCTTGGACGCCAATCGATCACCCGCCATTCCGCTTCGGCCGATTGCGCTGCCACAGTATTGAGGAGACCGTTATCCGGCCCCACAAACCATTGCCCATCCGCTTGTAGAACAACCGGCAACCGTTCACCGCCGACGCCGGGATCGACCACGGCAAGAAATACGCTACCGGTCGGAAGTTGTTTGCACAGGGCTGCGAGCAGATATGAACTCCACCGGGGCTCGCCCATGGGTGCGTTGCTAACGAGATTTACAATGTCGACTCCCGGCGCCCGCAATCGCAGCACCGCTTCCATTTGCCCAAGATACGGCCCGTCTGAACCGAAATCGGTAAATAGAAAAATCATATCGGTGTCAGCAACAGCGGATTGACGGCTATGGTCTGACCTTACTCGTCTTGGAGGTTTGGAATCTGCTCTATGCGTCTAGGCCGAAACAATCGCGAAAATACAAGCCCCAACTCGAACAGCAGCCAGATGGGCACTGCCAAAAGACTTTGCGAAACCACGTCGGGAGGTGAAAGCACCATTCCGATGACAAAAGCGGCCACAATAATGTAAGGCCGTTTTTCGGACAGGCTCTCTCGGGTAGAAATGCCGCTCCAAATTAGCACGATGGTCGCAATTGGAACCTCAAACGAGACCCCGAAAGCGAAGAACAAAGTTAGTACGAAATCCAGGTAATGCGTAATATCGGTCATTACCGCTACTCCCGCCGGCGCCGTTGCGGTCAGGAACCCGAAAATCAGAGGGAAGACCAGATAATAGGCAAACGCCATACCCCCATAAAACAGCACTGTACTTGCAAACAGAAGCGGCAGCACCAGACGGCGCTCATGCTCATATAAGCCCGGCGCGACAAAGGCCCAAACTTGGTAAAGAATATACGGTATCGACAGGAAAACCGCCGCCACCAGCGTAAGCTTGAACGGTGTCAGGAATGGCGAGGCGACATCGATCGCGATCATTTGCGAACCGGGCGGCAAATGCTTCATGAGCGGCCCTGCCAAATAAGCGTAGATCTCGTTGGCAAAATAGGCCATGCTCATAAAAACAAACAAAACCACGAGTATGCACCGCAGCAGTCTATCCCGTAGTTCTACTAGGTGAGAAATAAAAGGTTGCTCGGTGTCTTGCATCTGTCCCCGACTATACTTTTTATAGTTCACCATCGCGGTGCTTAGAAGCAGGCTCTTTTTCGTCCGTTTCGTTCGGATCAGATATCGACACGCGATCTTTCTTTTTGCCAGGTCGCACCGGAGTCGATAATAACTCCACCTTTTTCTTTTCTTCTAATAAAGATTGACGCAACTCTTGCAACTGAAGCTCATGGTCAATTTCTTGCCTCACCGAAGCGGCCATTGCACGAGCCCTTCGAACCCACAGTGCGACCTCTCTTGCCACCTTGGGTAGACGCTCCGGACCGAACACCAGAAGCGATACGACACCTACCAAGACCAATTCCCAAAAGCCAATATCGAACATGCTTTTTTGAATCGTTGTTAGGTCGTCTTGTCTTTGTTCTCGTGGACCGCCTCTCCGTCGATCGTCCTCCCGGATTTCTCTTCGTCCCCCTCGCTCATCGCACTACGAAAACTCTTTATTGCCGATCCCAGATCGCCGCCAATGTTACGTAGTCGTTTGGTGCCGAACAGCAACAGTACGATCAAGAAAAGGAGCAGTAGCTCCCATATACCGATACCCATCAATTTACTCCTACATGCTTTTAGTGACGTTAACTCGAGAGATATTACCGAATTCGCTTCGTTAAAAATAACCAGGCATTTTCCCGGCCAAGATCCAGTACGATTCTCTGCATCCGTTTCTTGGTCATTGGTAATCGCCATATTCTACTGTTAAAGAATTTACGGGCACATAGAGCGAGCTGGCCACTGCAAATTAAAACCACGAAAATAAGACCGCACAAAATTAAATAAGTTAGGCCTACCGTATAAAACTAGCACTACTTCCATCCGACATCCCGTTTCACTCCGACCTTGGCGACCGCTGACACCTCAGTGCCTAAGGTAAATCATCCATAACAGCCCCTCCGGCCAAGAGACAAGATCGCTGGCACTTTCCTTGCGACGTTCTGCCTTAATCACCTATAATCAATGGTTCCGCCAAGCCGACTAATTCTACGCCGGGTTGCTACTGTCTAGCTTTTTCTGGATAATCCCCGACTCGAACGAGCCTACTCACAGGTTTACCGTATGCAAACGATGATGCTCAAAGCAAAGCTACACAGAGCTCGAGTGACACACTCCGAACTCGAGTATGAGGGCTCTTGTGCCATTGATGGTTTGCTACTCGAACGCTCGGGAATCAGAGAATATGAACAAATCCACATTTATAATGTTAACAACGGGCAAAGGTTCACTACCTACGCCATTCGCGCACAAGAGGGATCGGGCGTAATTTCTGTCAATGGCGCTGCCGCTCGTCTTGCTGCTCCTGGAGACATCATGATTATATGCGCCTACGTAGGGTTAAATCAGAGCGAACTCATCGGCTATAAACCCACACTGATCTATCTTGGAGAACACAACCAAATCGTCCGGACGGGTCAGTCGATACCCATACAAGCAGCCTGAGCTCAACTGCGTCACCTACTGATTTAGCGGTTTGCATTTAATAACTTAGCCGAATCGCCGGGACTAACTGACAGTTCGCCATCGTGCCGCCAATTCACATCCGCAAAACCGCCGCGGTCACATCCGCAGCCTGACGGTTGGGCTTAACATCGTGCACGCGAAACAAAGCCACTCCAGCCGATACTCCAAGAACAGTAGTTGCTATCGTCGCCCCCACCAGTTCCGGCGGATGACTCTCGCCGCAGATCGCCCCCATAAAGCGCTTCCTGCTTGTCCCTAATAAAACCTTATAACCCGTCGCCACGAAGCGACTTAGCTCTTTAATCAACCGCAGATTGTCGTCTTTCCGCTTTCCAAACCCGATGCCAGGATCGATGACAATGTTCTCGGCCGCAACCCCTTCTTTCATTGCAGCTTCTGCCCGTTCCATTAAGAACACCAATACTTCTTCGACTACATCCGTATACACGGGGTTATCTTGCATACCTTTTGGCTTGCCCTGCATATGCATAAGTACCAACGGCACACCAACCTTTGCTGCTACCGAGAACATCCTTGGGTCATCCCTACCGGCTGAGATATCATTCACCATGTTTACGCCAGCAGATATCGCTTCCTCTGCGACGCGACTTCTTGTCGTATCGACGCTTAACATCACATTGTGCGGCAAATGGCTGCGCAAAGTACGAACGACCGGAATGACGCGGCTAAGTTGCGCCTCTTCGCTAACCGGCTCTGAGCCGGGCCGCGTCGACTCCCCACCGATATCGATGATATCCGCACCCTCTAATACCATACGTTGCGCATGCAATAACGCGTCCGCTGGCACACAATACCGGCCACCATCCGAAAAGCTATCTGGAGTTACGTTCAGAATCCCCATGATAAGGGGCTTATATTGCATGACGGAGTTCCCGCGCAAGAGCACCGTTAGATGCCGAAAATTCCGCTTGGTGACGGTAGTATAAATGAGCGACCGATATTTTCTCAGCCGCTTCCTACGTTATATGAGTAGGCTAGGCAATGCGGAAAACTTTACTTTGCTGCAGAGCAATTGGCCCGCATAAGCGGGCCAACGACATTGGCCATTCAGGCCAATCTTGCACCTTAGCCGGCGTCCGGCTCTTATGCGTTTGACCGATCAACAAGTTCTACGTATGCCATGGGTGTGGCATCGCCCCTGCGGAAACCGCATTTCAAAATCCTTAAATAGCCACCCGGCCGATCCTTAAATCGGGGTCCTAACTCGTCGAACAGTTTTACGACTGCGTCACGGTCTCTGATACGCGCAAACGCAAGGCGTCGTGCGGCTACGCTATTCTTCTTCGACAAGGTGATCAAAGGCTCAGCAAACCGCCTGATCTCTTTCGCTTTCGGCAAAGTCGTTTGAATGATCTCATGTTGGATCAAGGAGGCAGTTAGGTTTCGAAACAAGGCGTTTCGGTGACTGCCGGTAATATTTAGTTTTCTACCCGAATTACGATGCCGCATTTGTTACACCCACACAAATTTAAGAGTCTTGTTGGTCACGTTTAAGACCCTCGGGAGGCCAATTTTCAAGTCGCATGCCAAGTGACAAACCCTTCGTCGCCAAAACATCCTTAATTTCAGTCAGCGACTTCTTTCCAAGGTTTGGGGTTTTGAGCAAATCCACTTCGGTCCTTTGAATCAGATCGCCGATGTAGAATATGTTTTCCGCCTTCAAGCAATTAGCGGAGCGAACAGTCAGTTCGAGATCATCAACCGACCGAAGCAGCAACGGATCGAACTGCGGCCTTTCTTCGCTGATTCTCGGCGTCTCCTCACTTTTGAGGGCAACGAATACCGATAGGTGTTCGTTCAAAATCGATGCAGCTTGTCGAACCGCTTCTTCTGGATCAACCGTCCCATTAGTTTCCAGCTCCAGAATAAGCTTATCTAGATCCGTACGCTGCTCGACACGAGCGTTCTCTACCAAATACGAGACGCGCCGAATCGGGCTAAAAGAAGCGTCGATATTAAGCACGCCAACTGCGGTTTCCGCCTGCCCGGAATTCCGCGCGCCCACCGGCTGATATCCTCGACCCTTTTCAACTTTGAGCGTCATGCTTAACTTCCCGGAGTGCGTCAGATTCGCGATCTCCAACTCCGGGTTAAGAATTTCCGCATCGTGGGTAAGCTCTATGTCGCTTGCGGTAACTTTGCCAGGACCCGACTTGTTTATCTTAAGCGTAACCTCTTGTCCGGTCGGTATACGAATCGCGAGGTTCTTAAGGTTCAAAAGAATGTCAATAACGTCTTCTTGAACGCCATCTATCGTAGAGTACTCATGCAATACCCCTTCTATTGTTACTTCCGTAACTGCACAGCCGGGTATCGAGGAGAGCAGAACTCGCCTCAGCGCATTGCCCAGGGTATGACCAAACCCCCTTTCCAGAGGCTCGATTACAATCCTCGCACTGTTTCGATCTATGGGATTGACGTCAACCAACCGCGGTTTAATTAGATTCGCCAAGTAGTTTTGCATCGATTAGGAACAACAATTATTTGGAGTACAACTCGACAACCAGTTGCTCGTTTATTTCAGCGCCCAGATCACTACGTTCAGGCACTGACTTAAACACGCCCCGCATTTGCTTTGCGTCGACATCCACCCAAGCAGGAAATCCATACTGTTCCAAAACTTGCAGTGCATCTTTAACTCTTAGCTGATTCTTTGCCTTTTCCCGTACTGAGACAACATCTCCTGGCGCGACTTGGTAGGACGGCACATTCAAGACCTTGCCATTAACCGTAATCGCTTTGTGGCTAACAAGCTGGCGCGCTTCGGCCCTGGTGGAAGCAAAACCCATGCGATAGACCACGTTATCTAAACGAGACTCGAGCAGGTTCAGCAAGTTTTCGCCGGTTGATCCCTTTCTGCTCGACGCGGCCTTATAATAATTCCGGAATTGGCGCTCCAATACGCCGTAAATTCTGCGCAGCTTCTGCTTCTCGCGGAGCTGAGTTGCGTAGTCCGACATACGGGCGCGCTTCTGGCCGTGCTGCCCCGGCTGTTGATCGAGCTTGCACTTTCCTTCGAGCGACTTGCCGCGCGATTTAAGAAACAGATCCGTGCCTTCTCTTCTACTGAGCTTGCACTTCGGCCCTAGATATCTAGCCATTTTTCGCCCCTCTGCTTATACCCGCCGTTTCTTTGGAGGACGGCACCCATTGTGCGGTATCGGTGTGTCATCAATAATATTCGTGATCTTAAATCCCATATTATTGAGCGTCCTTACCGCCGACTCTCTGCCTGGCCCAGGTCCCTTTATTCGCACATCCAGATTCTTCACGCCATAATCCTTTACTATGCTTCCCACCTTTTCTGCGGCGACCTGAGCAGCAAACGGCGTGCTTTTCCGAGACCCGCGAAACCCCGAGGCCCCAGCAGTTGCCCATGCGAGCGCATTACCCTTACGATCTGTAATCGTTATTATGGTGTTATTGAATGACGCGCTGATGTGAACAACTCCGTCAGAAATATCTCGTTTAATCCGTTTTGCGGGACGACTAGATGCAGCCATGTCGATGTCTTACCTCGAAACCACTCTTTAGATTTATTTGCGAATCGGCCGTCGCGGACCTTTTCTGGTTCGTGCGTTAGTACGGGTCCGTTGCCCGCGAACAGGGAGACCTCGCCGATGCCGCATTCCACGATAACAACCCAAGTCCATTAGGCGCTTGATATTCATCGCGCTCTCGCGCCGAAGATCCCCTTCCACAACAAACTTCGCAACTTCCTCGCGGATGCGCTCGATATCACTGTCCCCGAGTTCCCTGACCTTAACCGAGGGGCTCAGACCAACGTTCTCACAAATCAGTGATGCCCTAGATCTGCCGATACCATAAATCGCCGTAAGCGAAATAACTAGGTGCTTGTGATCCGGGATATTAACTCCCGCAATTCGTGCCATTTATCCTGCCTCCACATCAACTCTCTAGACTTAGGCTGAATCTCGCATCATACCACGTCATTTAAGAATACGCTATTCAATGATTAGCCTTGGCGCTGCTTATGACGCGCATCCTTACATATTATGCGAACAATCCCTTTTCTCTTCAAAATCTTGCAGTTTCGGCAGATCTTCTTAACTGACGCACGAACCTTCATTAAAATTCCCCTGATGATTGTAAACCGTGATTCTAAAACCAGGTTAACTGAGCTTGATATTGGACTTCTTTAGTAAACCTTCATACTGGTGCGAAATGATGTAGGTTTGGATTTGTGACATAAAATCCATTACCACCACCACTATGATCAGCAGAGAGGTTCCGCCGAAATAGAACGGCACGTTCCAATAAACGATTAAAAATTCGGGCAGCAAGCATACAGCGGTAATGTAAATGGCGCCCGCCAATGTCAAACGCGTCATCACGGCATCAATATAGGCTGCGGTTTGCTGGCCAGGCCTGACACCCGGAATAAACGCGCCCGATTTCTTCAGGTTCTCCGCCGTTTCATTCGAGTTGAACACCAACGCGGCATAGAAAAAGCAAAAAAAGACGATCGCGCCGGCGTAGCACAACACGTATAGCGGTTGCCCGGGTGATAAAGTTGTGGCGATATCCTGCAGCCAACCAAGGTTCTTAGTGTTTCCGAACCAACCCGCCAACGTTGCAGGAAATAGGATGATACTAGACGCAAATATCGGCGGTATCACACCCGACATATTCAACTTCAAGGGCAGAAAACTCTTGTGAGCAGCATACATCCGCCGTCCTTCCTGCCGTTTCGCATAATTAATGGTAATCCGCCGCTGCCCCCGCTCAACAAACACGACGAGCGCCGTTACTGCTAGCGCAATACCAAACAGAGCGACGATACTCATCATGCTCAATTCACCGGTTCGCGCTAATTCGAGGGTGCCGCCAACTGCCGACGGAAGCCCAGCCACAATACCGGCAAAAATTATGATAGATATCCCATTTCCAATCCCTCGTTCCGTAACCTGCTCGCCAAGCCACATCAAAAACACGGTTCCGCAGACCAGCGACACAGCCGTGATAAACAGGAAGTGAATTCCCGGGCTAATAACGACAGGGACACCTGAGGCGGATTGGTTTTGTAGCGCAAGCCCGACTCCGATGGCCTGGAACGTTGCGAGAAAAACGGTGCCGTACCTTGTGTACTGGTTGATTTTTTTCCGCCCTGACTCACCCTCTTTTTTTATCTGCTCCAGCTTCGGGATTACGCCTGCCATCAATTGCATAATGATTGAAGCCGAGATATACGGCATGATCCCAAGAGCAAATATACTCAGGCGCTTCAGCGCGCCCCCTGAAAACATGTTCACCATGTCCAGTATCGACCCGCCTTGCTGCGCGAACATCGCAGCCAAAGCCTTTGGATCAACTCCAGGAATGGGAACGTGTGCCCCAATTCGGTAAACGACGAGAGCGCCGATTACGAAGAGAAGCCGTTGGCGAAGCTCTGTGAGCCTACCAAACCTTTCGCTTAGGGTGGAGTTCGCGATGCTCACTTATGCCTCGATTGTGCCGCCAGCCGCTTCGATTTTTGAACGCGCGCCCTTCGTAACTTTAATGCCGACAAGGGTCACCGAGGACGTCAACTCTCCCGAGTCAATAACCTTGACAGAGCGAGCCTGCGCCGGAACCAAATTTGCCGCCTTTAACGCTTGGATATCGACTTTCTCGCCAGCCAGCCGATTAAGTTCGTTTAACCGAACCTCAGCGACGAACGCTTTTACTCTCGATTTAAATCCGACTTTCGGCAGTCTCCGTTGAAGCGGCATCTGTCCGCCTTCGAATCCTACCTTATGAAAGCCTCCGGCTCGGGCTTTTTGGCCTTTATGTCCTTTTCCGCTGGTCTTACCCAATGTAGAGCCAATGCCGCGCCCGACGCGGGTTCTCTTTTTTCTGCTGCCTTCCGACGGCCTAATCGAATTTAGGAACATTTAAGCATCCTCAATCTTGAGCATGTACGCAACCTTGTTGATCATCCCGCAGTTAGCCGGTGTTGCGCTAACGTATACCGGTCGGTGCATACGTCTGATGCCAAGCCCGCGAAGACACGCCTGGTGAGACTTAAGACGCCCGATCTCGCTCTTTATCTGCGTAACTTTGAGTTGCTTCTCGCTCATTTATCTTTCCCCGAACGATTATCTGCCAATTTCCCGCGCTTGGCTGCGATGGAACGAGGGTCTCTGATCTCCGTCAGTCCTTTAATCGTTGCGCGAACGACGTTAATGGGGTTATTTGTTCCAATACACTTGGCAAGCACATTATGTATGCCAACAACCTCGAATACCGCGCGCATCGCACCTCCCGCGATGATCCCGGTACCTTGAGATGCCGGCTGCATAAATACCTTGGCAGCCCCAGTGCTAGCAGTGATTGCGTAATGCAAGGTGTCACCGTTGAGGCTCACCTTACGCATATTTCTCCGGGCTTGCTCCATTGACTTCTGGATCGCGACAGGAACTTCGCGCGCTTTGCACAAGCCATACCCGATCCGACCATTCCCGTCACCAACAACAGTTAACGCGGTGAACCCGAACTGACGGCCGCCCTTTACAACTTTGGCGACGCGCCTGACCGCGACCAACTTTTCCTGAAACCCTTCGGCCGAACTGCTCTGAACGTTTAGGCTCGCCATAACTCCCCCTAAAACCCAAGCCCGGCTTCACGCGCGGCGTCAGCCAATGCTTTGACACGACCGTGATATTTGAATCCTGATCGATCGAAGGCCACATTTGATACTCCCGCCGACAGCGCCCGTTCCGCTATTAGCCTGCCAATCGCTTTGGCCGCCTCAACGTTTCCGGTCGACGCCAAGCTGGCCTTGATATCCGGCTGCAACGTAGATGCCGACGCGAGGACCAGCGCCCCATCGGCGCTCGTTACCTGTGCATAGATATGACGCGGCGTCCGATGGACGGTAAGCCGATTCACGCCTAATGACTTGATGATCGCTCTGGCTTTCGTCGCCCGCTTCAATCTCGCCGATTTCTTATCCATCAATCACCTACTTCTTTTTCGCTTCTTTTCTGACGACTTCCTCTTCCGCGTATCGAACACCTTTTCCCTTATAAGGCTCCGGTGGTCGATATGCTCTGATGTCGGCAGCAACCTGACCCACCCGCTGTTTGTCGCACCCCTTGACCACAATCTCGGTCTGGGAGGGCGTTTCGATCGTAATACCCTCCGGAGCGGTAAGCTCAAGAGGGTGGGAAAATCCCAGCGAGAGACTCAATACGTCTCCTTTCGCTTGAGCCCTATAGCCAACGCCAACCATCGTCAATTTACGAGCGAAGCCAACGCTCACGCCCGTTACCATATTCGCAATGTTTGCACGCGTGCTACCAGCAAGCGCATTAGCTTGTCTATCGGCTTTATCGGCTAAAATCGATATATGACCGTCTGCGATTTCAACTCGAACTTTGGGACTCAAACTGCGAGTCAGCGCACCTTTAGCACCCTTTACGGTGATTACGTCACCGGAAATGCTAGCCTCCACCCCTTTCGGAAGAGCGACCGGATTTTTTGCTATTCTGGACATTGATAAGTCTCTATGCTCGATTACGACACCAGACAGAGGACCTCGCCACCATGCCCACCCTCTCGTGCATCCTTGTCTGTCATAACGCCTTTCGAGGTGGACACGATCGCCGTACCTAGCCCGCCCAGAATCAGGGGAAGCTTATCTTTCGATCGGTAAATGCGACGGCCGGGCTTACTGACGCGTTCGAACTGCTCGATAACGGGCTGCCCTTTGTAATACTTGAGCTGCACACAAAGCGAGGCCTTCCCGGCATCCTGGCTTACCTGATAATCCGTGATGTAGCCTTCGTCCTTCAATACGCGGCATACTGCGATTTTAACGTTCGACGACGGCATAACGACTTCGTTTTTTCCGGCGGCTTGCCCGTTTCTTATACGGATGATCATATCAGCCAACGGATCGGTCATACTCATTTCAAATTCTCCGTAAACAAAACGGTTGGGCTCAGACGGTGATTGGGTCGACGATCCACTCTTACCAGCTTGCCTTCGTCACGCCCGGCACATCGCCGCGCATAACCGACTCACGCAGCTTATTCCGTCCGAGACCGAACTTCCGATAGAACCCGTGCGGCCTACCGGTCAAACTGCACCGGTTGTGGAGGCGCGACGGCGACGCGTCTCTGGGGAGCTGTTGAAGCTTTAGTTGCGCTTGGTATTTCTCTTCATCCGTCGACGACACACTCTGAACGATGGTTTTCAGCTCAGCCCGCTTTTTGTAGTGCTTGCTAACCAACGCTTGACGCTTCTTTTCTCGTGCGATCATAGATTTTTTTGCCATTGCCGTTCCTATGTTCTAAACGGAAACTTAAACTGCTCCAACAGCGCACGGGCTTCGTCATCGCTGCCAGCCGAAGTCGTAATGGTTATGTCGATACCGCGTATAGCGTCGATTTTGTCGTAATCAATCTCGGGGAAGATGATCTGCTCCCGGACACCCATGCTATAGTTGCCACGACCGTCGAATGACCTTGGGCTCAATCCGCGGAAATCTCGAATCCGCGGTATCGCTATATTGACAAGCCGATCCAAAAATTCATACATCCTATCACGCCGCAGCGTTACTTTGCAGCCTATGGGCATGCCCTCTCTGATCTTGAACCCGGCGATTGACTTTCTGGCGATCGTTACGATGGGTTTTTGGCCGGAGATCTTTTGCAGGTCTTCCATCGCGTTCTGGAGTATCTTCTTGTCGGCTACGGCTTCGCCTACTCCCATATTAAGGGTGATCTTTTCCAGTCGCGGAACTTGCATTACCGATTGGTAGTTAAATCGCTTGATCAGCTGCGGAACTACCTGTTCTTTGTAAATAGATTGAAGCCTAGCCATTTCTGTTATCCGCAAAATCAAACGTCAATAACTTCGTTCGTGGACTTGAAATAACGAACCTTTCTACCGTCGGCCAAAAGCTTAAAGCCCACTTTATCGGGTTTGTTTGTTCCCGGGTTATACAGTGCCACATTAGACCGGTGAATCGGCATAGCCTTTTCAACTATTCCGCCATTTATTCCCCTCATCGGAATCGGTCTTTGGTGTTTCCGAACCAGGTTGATACCTTCGACGACGACCCGATCGTCCGAGGACACCGACAAGACCGCACCCCGCTTCCCTTTGTCTTTCCCGGTGAGCACTACAACTTGATCGCCTTTCTTAATCTTTCGCATGACGCAAGGATCCTCGTTAAAGTACTTCAGGTGCGAGCGAAATGATCTTCATGAACTTTTCGGACCGCAGTTCTCGCGTAACCGGCCCGAAAATGCGCGTGCCGATGGGTTGATGCTGATTGTTAAGCAACACTGCCGCATTGCCGTCGAACCGGACAACCGATCCATCTGTCCGACGAACGCCTTTTCTTGTCCGCACAACCACGGCATTGTAAACCTCGCCTTTCTTAACGCGTCCGCGAGGAATAGCATCCTTAACGCTAACCTTGATGATGTCGCCGATGTTTGCATACCGGCGATGCGAACCACCGAGCACCTTGATGCACATGACCTTTTTAGCGCCGCTGTTATCAGCCACATCCAGGTTGCTTTGCATCTGAATCATCTTCGATACCCCTTATTTATTGCCGTTGCCCTTCTCGTTGTCATTTAGTCCGCTCGACCACTCTGTCCAGCATCCAAACCTTTTTCTTCGATAGCGGACGGCAGGAAGAAACAACTACGACGTCACCCTCGTGACACTCGTTATTCTCGTCATGGGCCAACACCTTGCTCGTTCGACGTACGAACTTTCCATAAACTGGATGAGATACCAACCGCTCCACCAGAACCGTGATCGTCTTATCCATTTTGGAGCTGATAACTCTTCCCGTGATGGTACGGGACGTCTTGACTGTTTCGCTCATACTGAAAAGCTCTTTTCGGTTAGAACCGTATTTACCCTGGCGATGTCCCGCCTAATCCCTTGCAGTTGATCCGATTTGGTTAATTGACCGGTAGCCTTTTGCATCCTGAGGTTAAAGCGCTCTCGGTGAAGTTCGAGCAGCATTTCTTTAAGTTCGCCCTCGGTTTTCGATCTAAGTTCGCTGGCTTTCATCACATGACCGTCCGAAACGAAAAAGTTGTCTTTATCGGAAGCTTAGCTGCGGCAAGCTCGAACGCTTCACGCGCTAACTCTTCGCTCACTCCCTCAAGCTCGTAAAGCATCGTGCCAGGCTTTATCTCCGCGACCCAGTACTCCACGCTTCCTTTTCCACTCCCCATTCGAACTTCGAGCGGCTTTTTCGATATCGGTTTATCGGGAAATACGCGAATCCACATCTTTCCACCACGCTTAACATGTCGTGTGATAGCACGGCGCGCGGCTTCAACTTGCCTCGCAGTGATCCTTCCCCTCTCCACGGCCTTCAGACCAAACTCGCCGAAACTGACCCGGTTACCTTTGGTGGCGAGGCCTGTGTTTCTGCCTTTCTGCTGTTTTCTATATTTCGTTCTCTTCGGCTGCAACATGGTCTACTAGCCCCGGTTATACCTCAGATGAAGCGACGCCTTTGGATTCGCTTTCTCCGGTTGAAAAAACCTCGCCCTTGAAAATCCACACTTTCACTCCGATGACTCCGTAAGTTGTCTTCGCCTCGGCGAACCCATAGTCGATATCGGCACGAAAGGTGTGAAGAGGAACACGTCCCTCGCGGTACCACTCACTACGTGCAATTTCTGCGCCGTTCAGCCGCCCGCTTACGTTAATTTTCACTCCTTCGGCACCAAGCCGAAGAGTGTTGGTCACGGCGCGCTTCATCGCACGCCGGAACATGATTCGCTTTTCCAACTGCTGGGCAACGCCTTCCGCCACGAGTTGAGCGTCCAGTTCAGGTTTACGAATTTCCTCTACACTTACCTGAACGGGAATGCCCATCATCGATGACAACTCTCGACGCAAGGCATCGATATCCTCACCCTTCTTTCCAATGACTAGACCAGGTCTTGCCGTGTGGATGGTGATATGCGCATTGTTCGCCGGCCGGTTAATTTGGACACGGCTGATCGATGCGTGTCCAAGTTTCCTTTTTAGGAACTCCCGTACCTTCAAGTCGTTGAAGAGAAACGCCGAGTAGTCCTTGCTGGACGCGTACCAGCGAGAGGTCCAATCTTTGATGTAGCCGAGCCGTATCCCGGTCGGATGAACTTTCTGCCCCATAAATATCCTTTATCGATGCTCTGAGACGTGAATCGTTATATGACATGTACGCTTGAGGACACGATTAGCACGCCCCTTGGCACGTGGCGACATGCGCTTCAGCGTAGGGCCCTCGGCCACTTCGATCACACTGACTAACAACTCGTCCACGTCGGCGCCGTCGTTGTGCTCGGCGTTCGCTATCGCAGATTCCAGCACTTTCTTTAAAATTCGCGCAGATTTCTTCGTGCTATAGCTGAGTAAATCGATCGCCTTGTCGACCCTCAGTCCCCGAATTTGATCGGCCACCAACCTGCACTTTTGAGCAGATACGCGCGTATTGTTTAGCTTCGCTACCGTTGCCATGTTTCACCGCCTCCAATCACTTTGTCTTCTTGTCGGCTTGATGGCCTTTGTACGTTCGAGTCGGGGCAAACTCTCCAAGCTTGTGCCCCACCATGTTGTCGGTCACGAGCACTGGAACGTGTTGGCGGCCATTGTGTACCGCCAAGGTGTATCCGATCATCTCAGGGATGATCATCGAACGGCGAGACCAAGTCTTTATGGGCTTTTTCGCCCCAGACTGCCCCATGTCCGCTACCTTTTTAAGTAGGTGATAATCGACAAACGGTCCCTTCTTAATCGAACGTGGCACGTCTTCTACCTCTCATATCTATTTTTGCTTACGACCCCGCACGATCATGGCGTCGGTGCGTTTGTTGTTTCGCGTCTTATACCCTTTGGTTGGCGCACCCCATGGAGATACCGGGTGTCTGCCACCAGAAGTTCTACCTTCACCACCGCCGTGCGGGTGGTCGACGGGATTCATCGCCACGCCGCGCACGGTAGGCCGAATACCGCGCCATCGGGTAGCTCCAGCCTTACCTAAAGAAATCAAGTTATGTTCGTGATTTGAAACTTCACCGATCACGGCTTTGCATTCGGCAAGCACCTTGCGCATCTCGCTCGACCGCAGGCGGATAGTTGCGTACGCACCCTCTTTTGCAACGAGTTGCGCGGACGCACCTCCGCTACGTGCTAGCTGAGCACCTTTTCCCGGCTTGAGCTCGATGCAGTGAATCAGCGTACCAATGGGGATGTTTCTAATCGGTAAACAGTTGCCAGGGCGTATGGGCGCATACTCCGATGAGACAACCTCGGCCCCGACGGTCACCCCTTTGGGCGCAATGACGTATCGCCGCTCGCCATCTTTGTAAACCACGAGCGCGATATGAGCTGTTCTATTCGGATCGTACTCTATACGCTCAACTCGGCCGGGTATCTCCAGCTTGTCCCGTTTAAAGTCGATCACACGATAAAACTTTTTGTGGCCGCCGCCTTTATGACGCGTCGTCACTCGGCCTTGATTGTTTCGACCGGAATTTCTCGTCTTTTTTTCGACGAGACCTGCATAAGGCTTCCCCTTGTGAAGACCTTCTGTCCGTACTCGAACCACAAACCGTGAACCGGCCGAGGTGGGTTTCGATTTAATTAGCGCCATCTGAAATTCCCGCAATTATTTACTGTTCTATGTTCTCGCGTTTTTCCTACGCTACGGACAGATCGATATCGAATCCCGGCTTCAGTTTCACGTACGCTTTTTTCCAGTCGGAACGTTTACCTATAAACCGCCCGGATCGCTTAACTTTTCCGCCCACATTCAGGACATGAACCGAGGCCACCTTAACATTGAACATGAGTTCAACGGCCTCTTTAATCTGAGGTTTACTCGCGGTCCGTTTTACACGAAAAGCAACCTGACCTGCTTTTTCAGCGGCCGCAGTGCTCTTTTCCGAAATAATTGGCGCCTCGATGACGCTCATTAGTTCCAGCTGTCTCATGCTAGGCCGACCTCAAGTTGCTTTGCTGCTTGTGACGTCAAAATCACTTTCTCGCTATGTACGAGGGCCACCGGATTCACGGAGCTGGCAGTGCACACCAACACGTCTTGGAGATTCCGCGCAGCCAAGAACAAGTTTTCATCAAGCGCATCGGTAACAACCAACCCTCGCTTAAATCCGAGACCTTGAAGCTTCTGAAGAAACTCCTTTGTTTTAGGAGCCGAAGGATGAATATCATCGCTGATATACAACCGCCCTTGACGCAACAGCTCGGACAGAATCGACCGCATAGCAGCCCGGTACATCTTCTTGTTCAGTTTCTGTTCATAGGACCGGGGACGCGCTGCGAATGTAACACCGCCCGTACGCCAGAGAGGGCTTCGAGTTGTACCGGCACGAGCACGACCACTGCCTTTTTGTCGCCACGGCTTCGCACCGCCGCCGCTAACTTCTGAGCGCGTCTTTTGCGCTTTTGTACCGGATCGAGCTCCAGCGAAATACGCAACTACTAGCTGGTGAACAAGAGAATCATTGTAATCCCGCCCAAACACTGCCTCGGAGACTTCGAGCGGCGTGCCGCCATCGACAGCCGATGGAATCTGCAACCCCATATTACCCTCTTTACTTCTTAACAGCCGGCTTAATTAAGACCTCGGCACCTTTCGCGCCTGGCACAGCCCCCTTGATCAGAAGCAACGAGCGCTCCTTATCAACCGCGCACACCTTCAAACTTTGCACGGTGGTCGTGACACTACCAAGGTGTCCGGCCATTCGTTTGCCTTTAAAAACGCGACCAGGCGTTTGGTTCTGACCGATAGAACCCGGCGCACGATGCGATAACGAGTTTCCGTGCGTAGCATCCTGGGTTCTGAAGTTGTGACGCTTAACCACACCCGCAAAACCTTTACCGATACTCATACCCTGAACATCGACGTATTGCCCTTCCTGGAAAATGTCTACGCCCACCTCGGAGCCCACCGAGTATTGACCCGCATCGCCCTCTTCTACACGAAATTCCCATAAACCGCGCCCAGCCTCGACACCCGCCTTAGCGTAGTGCCCGGCCTCCGGCCTGGACAAACGGGACCTCTTCTTAACCCCAGCGGTCACCTGAATCGCCCGGTAACCGTCTGTATCCAATGCCTTGACCTGCACGACGCGATTCGGCTCCACATGGATTACGGAAACCGGCACTGCGGAGCCGTCTTCGGCATAAATACGGGTCATGCCGCACTTCCGCCCAACCAAACCTAACGCCATCGATCGCTCCTAAATACGTCAATTCAACTTTATTTGTACGTCTACGCCGGCAGCAAGGTCGAGCTTCATCAAAGCGTCAACCGTTTTATCCGTCGGCTCAACGATGTCCATCAAACGCTTATGGGTCCTCAGTTCGTATTGGTCGCGCGCGTCTTTATTGACGTGTGGCGAGATGAGAACGGTGTAGCGCTCTTTTTTGGTCGGCAAGGGGATCGGTCCCAAAACCTGGGCACCGGTTCGCTTGGCCGTTTCAACGATTTCGCTGGCAGACTGATCGATCAGTCGATGATCAAACGCCTTCAGACGGATCCTGATTCGCTGTTTTTGCACAGAATTACTCCAACACCTTGGACACGACACCGGCCCCGACGGTCCGGCCGCCTTCGCGTACCGCAAAGCGCAAGCCTTCCTCCATCGCGATCGGCGCGAT
>NZ_JAFIBZ010000046.1:0-27849 GCF_017832375.1 Methylocaldum sp. RMAD-M
TATTCGCTCCTCTCAACAGGAATTGATGACCTCGAAGACCATCAAGAATACGCCGCCTACCTCAGCCCCTCATCCACAACTTTCGAGCATAACTCCGGCATCAAAGATCGGATGGTTTTTGCTGGGAGCCATGCTTTTGCCGGGGTGCGCCACACAATCGGATTATCGGCCTTTCAAATCCGAGAAAAATATTGCGACCACCGAGCGACACCCCCGAAAACAGAGCTATAACCAACCGTATCGGGTAAAAGGAAAAACGTATTACCCGTTGAAAAGCGCCAGAGGCTATAAAGCCAAAGGAGTGGCATCCTGGTATGGATGGGAATCTGGGCATCGGACAGCTATGGGATCACGCTTCAACCCCAACGCACTAACCGCCGCGCATCGCACACTTCCCTTGCCTTCACGGGTGCGAGTGACCAATCTAACAAACAAACGATCAGTGGAGGTGATCGTCAATGATCGTGGACCATTCATCACGAGTAGACTAATCGATCTGTCCCATGCCGCCGCCAAAGCACTTGGCATAAAAGGAACGGCTCGGGTAGAGGTGATGGCGCTTGATTAGATCCTCTTTCTCAACGCTTCGAAAGCTTGCGATCGACATCTTCGAAAAAACGTCGTCCTAGTGATCTCAAACGGTCACTGTCCCGTTTCGCCGCACAATGCACAAACGGCAATGCACCCGAACCGTATCAAAACGGGTCTGAAAATCGAGCCCAGAACGAGGTAAACCGGTAATCCCACTGATTTCCCCCTCGTCATCTGCTTACTTCATGACATCTCTCAACAGGCGAAACGACCACATCGAAGTCGTTCAATGCGCCGCACTGGCCACCGCATAAAGCGGCGAATAATCAGCCTGCCAGAATTTCTCGAGCTGATAAAACTCTCGCGTTTGAGGCTTCATCACATGGACGATCACATCCCCCAGGTCCACCAAGACCCACTCGCCACCACCCTGCCCTTCGACGCCGAGCGGCTGGACCTCGTTATTTTTCGCCTCGTCAATCACGTGCTCAGCCAGTGATTTCACGTGCCGTTCCGAAGTACCGCTAGCGATTACCATAAAATCTGCAATGCCGGTTTTTTTCCGAACGTCTATTACTTTAATGTCCTTACCCTTGCCATCATCTAAAGCCAGCAATACAACCTGCAACAATTGATCTGTAGTCATGTGTCTATGCAAAAGGATTTTCTCCCAATTGAATTATCGTCATTTGTCATTCTCTAGGACCGGAAAATGCCGCGAAAATCTCCCTTGAACGCGCCCCACGACCTTAGAGTCTCTACCGTTTTATGCCATTCTCGTTCAATAAGCTCACGGCGTAGCGAATCGGGATTGCATAGCTAATTCCACTCGGCCGCTCAAGAAGATTCTCTTTCGTCTCCTGGACAAAGACCTTGTTAATTATCCCAACAACGCTGCCGCTTTTGACATCGTACAGCGGACTCCCGCTGTTTCCCGGGTAAGCCGTCGCATCGAGCTGAAAAACATCGTAGGGCTCGGAAAGTCGACGGATGATTTTGGGGTTCAGCCGCTGCGACGTATGTGCCGGGATCGCGATGGGACTTATGGCAGAAACGATTCCTCGATGTGTAGCCGGATTAAGTCCCAGAACCATGCCGATCGGGTATCCCGTAAAGGCGTATGACTCTCCCTCCCGAACCTTACTCGAGTCTCCTAATCGCATAAATGGCAAAGGCGACCCGCCGATTCTTAGCACAGCAATGTCATGAGACTCATCCGTTGCAATTTCAATAGCCTGTCGCACGCTTTGCTTTTCGCCGTCGCGAGTGAAAACAGCCAACATTTCGAATTTTGATCTGTCAATCGCTTCCGGAAGAACATGTGCGTTCGTCAAGATGTGCAAGCCGTCGCTAATCGCGAAACCAGTCCCCCGGAAGATCGCCGGCGGGGTTCGCGTTCTTTGATAAGTTCCGATCCCGACGATGGCCGGTTTAATCTTTTCTATTATATCGGGCAGTTCGTCGGCATGAATTCTGGCGCTAAAGCCTAAGCTTGTACTGAAAATTCCGATACCGGCTAGACACAAATTCTTGAGTCGCATTCAAATCTGTAAGGAAAGAATTCGCCACTAACAATTATCCGATGAATCGATCGGCTCAGGTTCTGTTTCTATTATGATTAGGCACTATTCGTCAATGCGCTTAGTGAGAAAAGAAGAGCTTGCCATTCACTCTGGCCTGGTTTACAAGAATCGCTCCTACGCGGAATAACCTCTCGTGGCAATCCGGTGGGCCACGAGACTTTTAGGCCAAACGTGTTTATACACTTAGGGCATTTGGACGCGATTCGCAAGCAATCGGCAGTCCACACTAATAATTACTCCTATACAGCACTCTTCTACCATGCATCCAAACCTCGTCAAATGGTTGGTCTACCCTGTTCATGAACGGATGGTAAGCCGCCCCACGTTTACCTATCTAGCCGAATTGGAAAAAACACAGTGGCTTTCGCGTGAAGCGGTCGAAAGGATGCAGATGGAGAAATTGCTGGCCTTGTTGCACATAGCCGATGATCATAGCCCTTGGCATGCGGAACGAATCCGTGCGTCGGGCCTCGACTTAACCGCCAGTCGCGACCTAACCTTCGACGATCTTCGCCGCTTGCCGACAATGAACAAGGCGGACGCGTCCGTTAACAGAGATCGCATAGTTTGGAAAAACGTTCCGGGAGGCGCGCATCGCTACAATACAGGAGGGTCAAGTGGCCAACCGTTGATCTTTTATTTCGGCAGAAAGCGGCAAGCTGCTGACGCCGCCTCGCGCATGCGCGCACGCCGATGGTGGAAGATAGAAGTTGGTGAACCCGAAGTGTTTTTATGGGGGGCGCCGGTAGAACTCAATAAAACAGATCTTGTTAAAAAAATAAGGGATCGACTCTTTAATCAATTGCTTCTGAATGCCTTTGAGATGTCGGAGAGCAGGATGAGCGATTATCTCAAAATAATTCAATCATTTAATCCCGCCTGCATCTATGGCTACGCGAGTAGTTTGAGTCTCTTGGCATCCTACGCAAAGAGCCGGAACAGGGTCCCGAAGTTGTCACGCCTCAAAGTTGTGTGCACCACCGGAGAGCCCCTATTTCCTGAACAGAGAGCGTTAATCGAGGAAGTCTTCGATAAACCTGTATCGAATGAATATGGATGCCGCGACGGTGGGTTGATTGCGCTCGAATCGCCGCAAGGCCAAATGCTGGTTAACAGCGAAAGCCTCATTGTCGAGATTTTGGACGATAACGGGATGCCCGTCGCCCCCGGTGAAATTGGAGAAGTTGTTGTCACAAACCTATATTCGGAGGCTCAACCGTTTATCCGTTACCGCACCGGCGATATGGCACGACAAACCGACGAATTGTGCAACGTAGGTCGTGGCTTACATGTGATCTCGGAGATCATGGGCAGAACCACCGATTTCGTAGTTCGCCCCGATGGAACGATCATGCACGCCCTGGCGGTCATCTATGTGCTACGTGCAATCGAAGGGGTTCACGAATTCAAGATTATTCAACCATCAACAACTCAACTTGATGTTATGGTCGTTCCAAGCCCCATCTGGCACGAGAGCGCAAAGGATGAAATCGTGAAACAGCTGCAGAGCAGGATGGGACGAGACGTACGGGTAGAGGTCAATACGGTGGATAACCTACCGCCGGAGGCTTCAGGAAAATACCGTTATGTTACCAGCCATGTGCCGTTGCCGGAAAAGCTGGAGATCCGATCCTGATCTCCACTTTGAGGGCACTCTTACAAAACCAAGATATTTTTGCTAGTCCCTCTCGACCTGGACCATGATACTTGTGCCCGGTTGAATGTGTTTTTCGATCTTAGAACCATTCCACTTGCGCAAGTCAGCCACACTGACTTTAAATCGTTTCGAGATGGAAAACAGCGTATCGCCTTGCCGAATGGTATAACTAATCGACTGCGAAGACTTAATCCCAGAACTAGCGATTGCCAGCTTCTTGGCGGCGTCCTTGTTCCAAAGCACTAAATTTTGGCCAGCCTTGACGCCAGTCTTTGCCGATACACCATTCCACTTAGCTAACTGCTCAACATCAACGGAATGTTTCCTTGCGATAGACCAAAGCGTGTCACCCGACTGAACGGTATAAGTCGACCGTTTATTTAGAGACTCAGCAGATTTTCCTTTTGCGGAAACTGCCGCAACACTGTCCCCGCCTCTGATTTTCCCGATTACTTTGCCAGAAGGCTTGGACGCAAAAGATACGACGCCCCGACCACGGCGTGCTTTTTCTTCTAATTTGCCTTTTCGCACCTTCTGGAACTTACCGTTCTTTTCGGAGTAACTGCCATGTGCCCTGCCGGATTCCCAAGCAACGTCAGCATTTGCCAATTTCGAGTCCCGCGCAGCGATCAGCTCGTCAGCGATCGATGGGCGCCCCCCATCTAGAGGTTGGCTTTGTTGCGCCAACCGTTCCAACTCTTGCTTAAATTCGCTGATTTTCTTGTCGGCAGGGATAAACAACCTATAACTGCCTTCGATGTCGGCGTATTGGCGCTTAAAACCGGGGTTCAACTCGTAAAGCTTGTCCAAGGAGATATCGGCCGCATCAGCCGCGAGCGCCAGGTCCAGTTGCGTGCTTATCTTTACCGGCTTAAACAAGGCTTCGTTGGGAATGTGATGTAAGTCAATGCCGTACTGTTCAGCCTCCGCGAATAACTTCGCAACAGCCAAGAGACGCGGGACATAGGTGCGTGTTTCTCCCGGCAAATCCAACGACCAGAAATCGGTAGGCTTATTTCTGGCCTCGTTCTTCTGAATGGCTCTGGCAACTGCACCCTCACCACAATTGTAAGCCGCTATTGCAAGCAACCAATCGCCATTAAAATCGGAATGAAGTTTCTTCAAATATTTGATCGCCGCTCGAGTTGATGCGTACACATCACGTCGACCATCATATGAACGGCTCTGTTTTAAGCCGTAAAGCCGCCCGGTAGAAGGAATGAATTGCCATAGGCCCGCGGCTTTAGCCGGAGACACTGCATCAGGCTGGAATGCACTCTCGATGACAGGCAAAAGCGCCAACTCGCCTGGAATATCATTCTTTTCGAACTGCTTCACGATAGAATAGAGAAAAGGTTCGGCCCTTTTCTGTACACGATCCACGTAGGTCGGATGATTGACGAACCATTCGAGTTCACGATCTATTTCCTCGTGCTCAACAGGCGGCAAATTGTACGAATCGAACAATCGATCCCACAAACTGTCATATTCGGCCAGGCTCTTGCCATTATGACGACCGGTAGAGGCTTTGTCCTTTTTCCTAAACCAGCGGCTGGTATTCTTAGAGATATGAAAGACGCGGGAATTTTTGCTGTTCGGCGTTGACGCCGATTGAGAATTGTCGGTAAAACTGTTGTCCGTCTTCGTCTTCCCGGCGTGATGCGTACAGGCACTTAGAGACAAGGCAAAAGCTGATGCATAACAGAGCAACTTTACATCGCGTTTTGGCCGTCTCATCGTGTCTACCTCAGAGTTCTATTCGGGTGATTTATAGCGGCATACCAGCAGTTTAGTCAATGAAAACCAAACGCACACCGTCGCCTCACCCTCGCCAGGTATTTCTGGAGTGGTATCACGCCACAACCCTAGGGCAAATACTACAAACCATCGAGGCATCCTACCTCCAAAGTTCGCTGAATCCTACTTACAATCAAAAAATTTTACAAGTCGGCTTACTAGGATGCGAGAATTTATATATTGATGAAATATTTATTCATAACTTCGTCCTTGTTAGCGCTGAGCATCGGGGCGAGCCTTATACCAAACAGGTAATCACGGGGTATCCAAACGCACTACCCGTCGCGACCGCAAGCATAGATATCTTAATTTTGCCTCATGTCATCGACTTCGAAATCAACAAGCACGAAGTCTTACACGAGGTTGAACGCGTGCTAAAACCTAATGGCAGACTCTTCGTCCTTGGCTTTAATCCCTGGAGCGTGCACGGCATCCTTCAATATCTTCCGCGACGCTCATCATTTTGGCAGCTCAACTTTATCAGCTGCTACCGCTTATTAGACTGGTTGAGCCTTCTAAAATTCGATGCTGAATACAGTGCGGCATTCAGCATTGCGTCGTCCAAAGTGATACAAAGACCCAACTCATTTTTCAGCAAATCTCGCGCTAATCTGTCATTCGCATTCGGCATAAAGGCGGTTAAAAGAACTTACACGTTGATACCAATCACGCCAAAATGGGTCAGCGCACCGGGTTTAGTGCCCAGCCACATGCTCGAAACTTTACAGTAAGAGGCACCGTGACTAACACAGTTAACATCTACACGGATGGCGCTTGCCGCGGCAATCCGGGACCCGGCGGGTGGGGCGTAGTGTTGAAGTACAAAAGCAAAGAGATGGAGCTCTACGGAGCAGAGCCCAACACTACGAATAACCGCATGGAGCTCATGGCGGCAATCAAAGGATTGGAAGCCTTGAAAAGACCCAGCAAGGTCTGCATAACGACTGATTCTCTTTATGTTCTCAAGGGCATTTCCGAGTGGTTACCGGACTGGATCCGACGAGGGTGGAAAACATCAGCAAAGAAGTCGGTCAAGAACGTCGATCTTTGGCAGCGTCTCGTAGCCGCTCAACAAGACCATAGCGTCGAGTGGAAATGGATAAAGGGACACACCGGGCATATCGAGAATGAGCGCGCCGACGCACTTGCCAACCGAGGGATAGACGAACTGTTAGAACCTACAGCGCCAGAACAGGCGAAAACAATTCATGCGACAAGTCGTACTTGATACTGAAACAACTGGGCTCGACCCTGCAGAAGGGCACCGCATCATTGAAATCGGCTGCGTGGAACTCATCAGTCGCAGGCTGACAGGAAATCGCTTTCACGTCTATCTGAATCCAGAGCGGAACATTGATCCAGGAGCCGTTGAGGTACATGGACTGAGTGCCGAATTTCTAGCCGATAAACCTCGCTTTGCCGATATCGCCGAGGACCTTTTGGCTTATATCAAAGGCGCTGAACTGGTTATCCACAATGCTCCGTTCGATGTGGGCTTTCTCAACCATGAACTGCAATTGCTATCCAGCGGCTTTGCCAGCGTGGCGGAATATTGCACCGTTCTGGATACGTTGGTGCTCGCCAAAAAGAAACATCCCGGACAGCGCAACAATCTGGACGCATTGTGCAAACGATATGGTGTAGACAATCGACACAGAGAACTGCACGGCGCTCTACTCGATGCCGAGATCCTAGCCGAAGTCTATCTCGCCATGACCGGTGGCCAGACTTTACTGGTATTGGAGCCGGAATCGACAGATGAGGGTACGGACAAATTACAGCAAACGCCAAACTTGACCCTCTCAATAAATCGCCCTCAGCTTAAAATAATCCGTTGCAGCGAAACGGAACTCCAAGCGCATGCCGCCAGACTTGATGCTATCGATAAGGCAAGCAACGGGAAATGTCTCTGGAAAGCGTAAAGATAGAACCGAAGAGGCTTATACGTTATCCTTATAGGAGAATGTTTGATGAATCGAGGAGAGGTGGCTGAGCGGTTTAAAGCGGCGGTCTTGAAAACCGTTGACGGTTGATCCCGTCCGGGGGTTCGAATCCCTCCCTCTCCGCCATATTCTAAGGTAAGCGCTCTAGTCCAGTTTTAGCCATTGACGTTATGATCGGCATTCTCCTGGTAGATGATCATGAACTGGTTCGAGCGGGCATCGAGCACTTACTGAACGAAGCCGAGGACATGAAGGTAATCGGTATAGCGTGCTCGGGCGAAGAGGCCATCGAGCAAGCCGACCGGCTGAGTCCCGACTTGATCGTTATGGATATCAATATGCCGGGTATAGGCGGGATTGAAGCATGCCGAAAGATCAGTCAAAAACATCCACTGGTGAAAATTGTGGCTTTGAGTGTGTATGCTGATGGACCATTCCCGCACCAACTCCTAAACTTGGGCGCTCACGGCTATGTTTCGAAGAGCTGTCCTATCAGCGAGTTGATCAATGCTATTCGGACGGTATCCGAGGGCAAACGATATCTTAGTCAGGACGTTGCCAGTAAAATGGCCTTGGCCAAACTGGCCGATCAATCCTCGTCGCCGTTTAACGATCTATCGTACCGCGAACTGCAAGTCGTCATCATGACACTTCAAGGCCTGTCGATTCAGGACATGGCGGACATGCTGACGATAAGCCCCAAAACGGTCAATACATACCGGTATCGGGCGTATGACAAACTGTCTGTCAAGAACGACGTAGAGCTGACTCGGTTAGCGACAAGATACGACCTTATCAGCGACACTCCCCTCCGATGAGGATTCAAGTCTATTTGCCTCGGTGGTGGAATAGGTAGACACACGGGACTTAAAATCCCGCGCCCTAACCCGGCGTGCCGGTTCGATTCCGGCCCGAGGCACCAAACCCGCTTTCCGTGAACGGCTGACTCATGCTGTATCTATCGACTCAATCCATCATCAACGGCTCTACGATACTCCACACAATCGCCAGCCATGGCTGACTTCCTTCAGTCAGCTTTACACCAAAACTCCCGCCTTTCAACGAAACAGCCAATCGAGGTATGTTTCAGGGTCAATCTAGCGATATCTAAGGTGGAATCGATTGCAGACAAGCGCAATTCCTCGCTCTTTCGACCGCGGGTCGAGAGTTTCTTTTAGTGACCCTTTGGTTTGGCGTTATAGGGTTCTTGTCAGATGAATCGATTCTTATCCCTCGCTAGAGTTTTCGGCCTAATGCTGATGGTTTTCAGCGTGACTTACGCGTTACCTATCCTGACCTCGTTAAGTTACCGTGACGGGACGGTTTCGTTGTTTATCGAAGACATGCTGCTCACTCTAGCCGCAGGCGGACTTTTGTGGCTCACGACGAGAAAATTCCAGCGCGAATTGAAAGCCAAGGATGGGTTCTTGCTCGTGGTGCTCGCCTGGACGGGAATGGCGGCGTTCGCGACCTTTCCTCTGATGTCCTACCTCAAGGATTTGTCATTCACCGACGCCTATTTCGAAGCCATGTCCGGGCTCACAACGAGCGGCGCAACAATCCTGACTGGTTTGGATGAACTGCCTCCGGCCATCAACTTATGGCGACACGAACTTCAATGGCTGGGAGGCATGGGAATCATCGTTTTAGTTGTCGCAATTCTGCCGGTACTCGGTGTCGGCGGACGGCAGTTGTTTATGGCCGAGACCCCAGGCCCCATGAAGGAGAGCAAACTCACTCCTCGCATTACCGAGACAGCCAAAAACCTCTGGCTGGTTTATGCCGGCATTACCGTCATCTGTATCGGATCGCTCAAACTAGCTGGGATGAACTGGCTGGACGCAATCTGTCATGCCTTTTCCGCCATGGGGCTAGGCGGGTTTTCAACACACGATGCCAGCATAGGCTATTTCGATTCGCCGCAAATCGAGGGCGTCCTCACCATTTTCATGCTGCTCGCGGGAATCAATTTTGCCACGCACTTCCTGGCGATCCATAGCAGGACCTTTGCCCCTTACAAGCATGATATCGAGGTGGCGCCTTTTCTGATCCTAATTATCGCCAGCTGCGTGGGTGTCGCTTTCTATCTTTGGCAGCAGGGTACTTATGCTGACTATTGGACAGCCTTTCGACACACGAGCTTCAATCTGGTCTCCGCAGCTACCGATTGTGGCTACGCCAGCGTCGACTTCAACCAATGGCCATTATTTGCGCCGCTATGGATGCTCTTCTTGAGCTCCGTCTCAGCCTGCACCGGCTCCACCGGTGGCGGCATCAAAATGATGAGAACCCTAATTCTGGTCAAGCAAAGTCAGCTGCAGATGCTCATACTGACGCATCCCACGACCGTGAACCCCCTCAAGCTTGGCAACATGGTCATTCCATCGAATATTATTCTCGCGGTACTCGGATTCATCTTCGTCTATTTCATGAGCGTCGTGATTCTGACCTTGTTGCTGGTCATCAGTGGCCTAGATTTCGTCTCGTCCTTTTCCGCCATCATTGCCTGCATCAACAACATGGGTCCCGGACTAAACCAGGTAGGGCCAGCCGGCAATTTCGCGGGGCTAACGGATTTCCAGACATGGACCTGTACCCTGGCCATGTTTCTCGGCCGCATTGAGGTTTTTACGGCGCTGATTTTGTTTACGCCGGCATACTGGAAAAAATAAGAAGATTCGTCGGCCAGTATCATTTAATACGCTGATAAACGCCGATCAACTCGGCCTGCGCCAAAACATGTCCTTGCATGGCTTTTTCGAGCTGGGCTTTCGTGGGCTTATGCAGTGCAGACAAAACAGTATCGAGTGCGTAAAGCTTATGGAAATACCGATGCCGCCCTACTGGCGGGCATGGCCCGCCATAGCCCGTCCGCTTCCAATCGTTGACTCCTTCGGCAGTGTCGGCGGGCAAAGACTGCGACGAAATTCCCTCCGATAAACCGCTCGAGCTTGTCGGAATGTTGTAGAGCACCCAGTGGACCCATGTCATCTTCGGCGCCCTCGGATCCGGTGCATCGGGATCGTCCACAATCAACACCAAGCTTTTCGCGCCCTCGGGAATCCCGGACCAGGACAACGGCGGCGACACGTCTTGACCGTCACAAGTGAAGCGCTGTGGCATATCGCCGTTATGCATAAATGCTGACGATTCGATCTTCATGGACATGCCCTGCCCTCCTTTAAACTCCTCTGAAATGACTGCATCACTGGCGATTAGCAGCGCACCACCCAGCAGCATCCACATCCAGCGATTAAACAAATTCATAATCCTTGACCTCCTTGTCAATCAATGAGAAATCAAAATCTAACCCCGGAGACGAACAGCCAGAACGTCGCACTCAGCATGGTGAATCACGCTGGCGGCCGTAGAACCGAGCAACAGACTGATGCCGTGCCTGCCATGCGATCCGATGATAATTAGATCTGCCTGCAGCTCCTTGGCAATGCGGATAATCTCCACCTTGGGACTTCCGATTTCAACCCAGCGATTGTCTTGAGGGATAGCCAAACGATCGGCGATCTCTGCCAAACGCTTCCGCGCCGCATCCATCATCTGATCTGTCAGATCGATGTCGAACGGCACAATCGGCCCATAAGACGAATCCATGACCGGCATATTTTCCACGACATGGATAATGCTAAGTCTGGCGTCGTACTTTTTCGCCAAATCCTGAGCCTGCTGGATCACCTGTTCCCCGTGCTCGGAAAAATCGGCTGCCAATAAAATCTGCCGGTACGTCATCACCAGTCTCCTATTCTCTGCTTGCGCTCACATGGTTTGACCAAACAGGACTATCATAACTTGATAGCTTACGACTACGTACCCGAAAGCCAACCCCAAGCCGACAAAGAATGAAATGGCCAAAGCATGTCGCAAAATATGCCCAATTACCGCCAAGTGCCAAAGCATCAGAAGCGTCAGAAAAATGTAAACCCCTTTGGCTTCCGGTGTCACTAGCAGCCAGGCAAGGAGCGGAATAGCGGCTGCGCTGATCAAAGCATCACATGCGTATAAAGCGGTCGCCGTTTGTTGCAGGCGGGGAATCCCCTGGCTCAAATAGAGTGCCATATAAAGAAAGCCGAACAGCATTAAAGCTTCAACCACGGCCTCGACGACCGCTCCGCTCCAATCGCGTTCCAATCCGAGCAGCACGACACCTACGATCAAGTAGGCGAGAACCGCGAGCCCTAACAGCAAGCTCGACGCAGGAACATCCCGAGGTCCTTTCTTAAAAAAACAGATATCGAGAAACAGCTTTATCAGCGGCATGTTTACACTTCGGCAGCAAATTCGAACTCGCTCAAGTTTCACCCGAGACCGATTCCAACACCTCACTTGCCTCCAACCAGGCGGACTCGGTTTCCACCAGTAGGCGGTCAATTTCAGCTTTTTCAAGGAGCAAAGACTGTAAGTCCGCCTTCGAGTCACCCTCGTACAGCGCAGGATCTGCCAGCCGCTCTTCGAGACGCCGCTTTTCGAACGTCAATTTCTCCAAAGAGGCTTCAGCCCGTTCCAGCGCCTGCTGAAAGGGTCTCAACGCACGCCGCCGCTCCGCATCCAGGCGCCGTTGATCTTTGCGGGACGGTGCCGCCTTGCTTTCGGCCGAAGCTTGCGATATGGCACGCCGATTGCTCAGCCACTGCCTGTAATCATCCAAGTCACCAGCGAATTTCTCAGCCTTTCCGTCGGCGACTAACCAGAAATCGTCGGCAGCCGTTCGGAGCAAATGGCGATCGTGAGAAACGAGCACCATCGCTCCCTGATAATCCTGCAAGGCCAGCGTAAGCGCGTCACGTGCGTTCAGATCGAGATGGTTGGTGGGCTCGTCCAGCAACAAAAGATTCGGCTTCTGATAAATCAAAAGAGCCAATGCAAGCCGGGCACGCTCGCCACCGGAAAACGGCGCGACTGCGGCCAATGTCTGGTCGCCGCAAAAACCAAAACCGGCAAGAAAATTGCGCAAATCCTTTTCTGCCGCATTTGGATCAAGTCGCTGCAAATGCTTAAGGGGACTTTCATCGACCCGCAACTGTTCGAGCTGGTGTTGTGCAAAATAACCGACCCTCAGGTCTTGCGCTTCCAAACGCTCTCCGCAGCTTGGGCTCAAAACACCGGCCAATAATTTGATCAGGGTGGATTTGCCTGCGCCATTTGTGCCTAAAAGGCCTATCCGCTCGCCCGGATTCAACGTCAGATTAACGCCGCTTAAGATAGGCGTCGAACCGTACCCCACGCCAGCCTCATCCAGCTTCAACAAAGGCGAAGGCAGCTTATCCGGCGGCAGAAAAGAAAATTTGAAAGGCGAGTCGACATGCGCCGCGGCAATCAATTCCAGCTTGCTCAACGCCTTGAGGCGGCTTTGCACCTGGCGTGCCTTGGTAGCTTGCGCACGAAATCGATCTACGAACGACTGAATACGCGCGACTTCGCGCTGCTGTCTTTCATAGGCCGCTTGTTGTTGCCCCAAGAGTTCCGCTCGTCTCGCCTCGAATGCCGAATAGTTTCCGGAATACAGCGTAACCTTTTGGTTCTCGATATGAAGCACATGATCGACGATATCATCAAGAAAATCCCGATCATGAGAAATCAAAAGCAGAGTACCGGCATATCGGGACAGCCACTCTTGAAGCCAAATCACGGCATCCAAGTCAAGGTGATTGGTCGGTTCGTCGAGAAGCAGCATATCCGACCGACACATCAGCGCTTGCGCGAGGTTGAGGCGCATTCGCCATCCGCCAGAAAACCGATTTACCGGCTTGGCCTCATCGCCCGGCGAAAACCCGAGACCGGACATCAGTTTGGCGGCGCGCGCCTTGGCTTCATAACCTCCGATCGCGTCTAGGCGAGAATGGAGCAGTGCCAGCTTCTCACCATCGCCGCTTTTCTCCGCGTCGTGAAGACCGGCCTGGATGAGACGCAATTCGCGATCACCGTCCATGACATAGTCCAAGGCGTTCTGATCGCTAGCCGGGGTTTCTTGGGCCACATGGGCGATATCCAAATTCGGCGGCATCGAAATTTCGCCGGCATCGACATGAATCTCGCCCAGAACCAGACGAAACAAACTGGATTTACCGGCTCCGTTCGCGCCAGTGATACCGACCTTCTCACCGCTATGGATGGTGAAGGAAGCCTCGTCAAACAGAAGACGCTGGCCTCGCCTTAACGCGACCGATTTGAAATTAAGCATGCCAATGGGGTGCCAAGCCGGCACCGGTCATTAGCCGGAAAGGCAGCGCGGAATTAAGCAGCCTGCTCGATTCGCCGGTCGGCTTCTTTGACAAACTCATGGAGGTCCCCTTTTTTGACGGTAGCACGGGGGATGATCAGAGCCGTGTCAATGCCTACGAAAAGAAAGGCGTATTTTTTGGTCATCTCGACGCGAAGAATATCGGCCCATTTCATCCGAGACTCGCCGTTCCGGTTGACCTCTACCAAAACATGCGGCTCGGCCCGCAAGGTATATGTACCGAGGATGCAAGCTCTTTCTTCATCCGAGTACAGTTTCCGGATCTGTCTGCGCAGGCTTCCCTTGAAATAGAGGGGGGTCAAAATGCCCCATAATGCAGCGATCACACCTACGTAGATCGCGGAAAGCGTATCCTGATAGTAAAACCACAAGAACAGCGCGATGAGCGCCATGATACCGGGGAAGATCGCCTGGTGACGACGTAAGGTTTTCTGCCAACTCGCGGAGTTCTGCAATTGATGTTCGTTGAAGGCAACCAGATCCTGTTCGCGGACTTCGTATTCTATTTGGGTCATGCGTCTATCACAGAAATTGTCTAACACCCTGCGCCGCCGACGAACCGGCAGCACATCCCCGGAGCGCTAAAGGGTGACTAGTATACGTAATTCTGTTTCAATTTACTCACTTCGGTGGGCTTGTCTAATCCGAAGCGGGATTTGGTGCTGCACAACGGAGAACAAAATGAAAGGCAATGCCGATGTTATCGCGCGCTTAAACCATTTGCTGATCGGCGAGCTGACTTCCATCGATCAGTATTTAATTCACTCCCGGATGTATAAGGATTGGGGATTTAACCGACTGTATGAACGCATTCATCACGAATTGCAGGAAGAACAGTCCCATGCCGACCGATTGATCAACCGAATTCTATTCCTCGAAGGTGTGCCGGATCTCAGCAAGCGCAACGCACTGCAGATCGGTCAGGATGTTCCAGGCATGCTCAAGAATGACCTGACTTTAGAATACAAAGTAATCGACGAACTCAAAGAAGCGATGGCGTTTTGTGAAAGCGTCGGCGATTACGTTACGCGGGATATCCTTCTGACGCTTCTCAAGGACACAGAAGAGGACCACGCCTATTGGCTGGAGATTCAGCTCGGCCTCATCGAAAAAATCGGACTACAGAACTACCTGCAAACACAGATGTAATCTACACATCCAGCCTGCCCTATCACTCGCCCACCTATGGGCAAGACAGTTCAAATCAAATCTTATTTGATAATAATTATCAGTTGTACTAGTATTTAGATCAGGTTTTTTCATCTGGTCTTGTTATGTACATCTGTATCTGCAAGAAAGTCACCGACGGACAAATCCGAAAGGCCGTTCAGGAACAGGACGTGACAAGCATGCGCAGTCTGCGCTCCAAATTAGGTGCGTGCGATCAGTGCGGCAAGTGTGCGGTTCAGGCCAAACAGCTTATCCGCCAATGCTTGCAGCACGAAAAAACGGTATCAGACCATAACCCGCGCAAGGCCGCATAAGCTTTATCCGCTCCGGATAGCAGCGGGCCGCTTGAGCTTTAGAAGGCTAACGGTCGACCCCGTTAGAACGGAGTGTTCTTCGGAGTGAAAGGCAGAAGTACGGAAGGAGGACGTCCCTGTCCTTCACGACGAAATTCCCAAGATATATTAGAACGTTATGACCACGTCGGTGGAAAAGAGGAATTGATCGCTCTTCTTACCGGCAAAGCTTGCCGCTCCACCAGCATTGTCGTACGCGTCTGCCTTATCAGCCCAATCGTACCGAACGTTCGGACGCACCATCAGCCAATTCACCGGCTTCCAGTTCAAACCGGCCGTGAATGCATAATAGCTTGAGGGCCCAGGAACCGATGCCCCAACGACACCAGGTCTACCTGGTGAAAAGACCCGGACCCCGTCATCATCGCGGAACCACTCGGCACGGAGACCCACCGCAAGCTCGTCAGTCAGATCGTAGGTCAGATAGTTATTGATTCCGTACCAAGTCGCATCCTGACCATCTTCTTTAGCTTTGTTTTGAAAACCGTGGTCATGTTGAAAGGTGTAGTGCAACCCTTCCATGATGTCGTGCTTGATCACGATGCTGTACATGCTCCAGTTGTTATGATCCTGCTCCGACGTTTCGCCCGTGGTTCCCGTCACCGCAACCGAGGTTCCCTTACCATCGCTGGTCCAGGTTACGCCGCCGATACCGGCCCAGTTGCCGAGCCCCTTATCCCAGGCACCGTCCCACCCCCCCGTGTCGCTGCCGGTCACGCCCCCCGCCGTTATCGTCCAGTTCTGATCAATCGGGTAGCTCAACAACACACCGGTATGGGTGAACGGCTCACCATACTGCATGGTGTAAGCATGCGAGTAGAAGAAATTATCCGGTGCCGTCACCACTTCGTTGCCGATGATGGTGTAAAAATGTCCAATCTTCGCAGTGATGCCGTTACCGAAAGGCGCGAATATTTCAAAGTAGGCCTGTGGCAGCGCGATGTCATAGAAGCGCTCCTCGTTCATCAGACGGAGATCCCAATGTCCGCGGGGCGAACCGTAAGCCTGTGTAAATTGGGCGTCGGTGCCGAACATAAAGTCGAAGCGTCCGCCGAAATCCCAGGAATCGCCCTCTGTATTGACGGCACGCTGCAGATAAAAGTAAAGCTGATTCAGTTGAAATTCGGAGGCACGGTCATTGAACGTCACCGGCCCGTTAAATCTTCCGGCGGGCTCATTCGCGTTGTAAGTGATACCGGCGTTAATCCATCCACCAAATTGCAGCCCCAAGTTTTTCATGAATTGGGTATCGTTGACATCGGCGCCCATATAGCCGAGCAACCCGGTGGGCTCGCTCGCTTCCTCAGCCCCAACGGAGGCAGCGAAAACCGCTGCAAGAACGCCTAAAGCCACACGCCCCATTCGGATCTTGGATGAATTCTTATACATATCGCTTTTTCTCTTATGTTTTCTAGAACGATAGTCTTAAGGCAAAGTCCATACCAAGGCGAAAATAATGTGCCCTCAGTTACTTAAGTAACGCATCAGTAAGATTTTGCACCTGTTTGGTGCGCTCTTACGGCTAATTGCACCAAAACAACACTTTGTTGCAATTGACACAATCGGCCATCAAGATGACTTGAAGGCATCCGCAAAGCTAGCAACAGTGTATCAAGAAAGTCGATCAGAATTTTTCTGAAACGAGCTGCTCGGCACTAAACAACGGTTCAACTGGCAGGGAGTGCTTTTTGACCGTTCAGCGAATACACGAAATCATTCGCTCGGTTTATGGAACGCTCCATGGCTGTGATCAAGCCGGCAACCCCAACGGTCATCGCTGCCAATTCATGTTCCAGCGACGCAACCGCTTTTGCATTGAGGTTATGCTTCAAAAACAACACCTGATCTTGGAATACGCTCAGTACTGGCTCGATTTTGCCCTCGGCTCGACGCATCGCGGAAATCAATTGTCCGTAATGCTGCTGAGTGAGCTTAAGCTTTTGCCGACTGCTGCTTCGAAGGCTGCGGTTGGTGTACAGCTCCAACTCATCCTCCCATTCTGCAAAAAGAGCCTCGGCCACGTCCTGCACCGCCGCAATCCGGTCTTTGACTGCTAGAGCCTTGGCTTTACTGTAATCGAACTCGACTTTAATCTGTCGATATAAGTCTTCGAGCTCGCCACCCTGAAAGTCCGTAAGTGCGCTGAACTTATCCAGCGCACTTTGAAATTGCTCCTTGGCTTCTTCCAAACTGTCCCGCGCATTCTCCACACGACTGACGAGGATGTCTCGCTTATGATGCCCCGTCGACTCCACGGCGCGAAAATAGACCTTTTGACATTTTGATATCAAATACCGGGTCAAAGGACCCAAGAGCTGACGACATACCACGGCAAAACTAATTGGATTCGTATTGGAGGACTTATTCATAACGCACACTGCTTGTTTTTCGAGAAAAGCCAACGACAGCCATTTTAAAATCCGTATAAAACCGTTTGTAAGCTCATGGTGACAGCGTTATCATTTTTCACTTACAGAGGTCTTGAACAACTTTGCGTAAGATCCACGTCACGTTGCCGTAACGCAAACTCAATAAGCTTCGCAACGGAGTTTCATCATACAAAGGGAGATATTAAGTGAAAGCACTTAGCGAAAAGCATATGGTTGTTGTAACAGCCCTGGCGCTAGGTCTAATCATCTTCTGGCTAATCGCCTCTGATCCGCAAGCTACCACCGCCTCCACCTCATCACCTACGATAAATAACTCTCCTGATGTTGTCGCTACGGTCACGGCCGCACAGTCTTCCGACTGATTTTGTGAACCGCTTCGCCAAACGCTCGGTTCGGCGGTACCGACTTCGATAAGATTTTCTTCAAGAATGCCCCGGTATAGGAAGCCCTGTTTTCGGCAACCTGTTCAGGGGTGCCTTCCGCCACGATTAAACCACCGCCTTCACCGCCTTCCGGTCCCAAGTCGACCAGCCAGTCGGCGGTTTTGATCACGTCCAGATTGTGTTCAATCACGATCACCGTGTTGCCGTGATCGCGCAATTGATGCAGAACGCCCAGAAGTTGCCGAATGTCGTGAAAATGCAGTCCGGTCGTCGGCTCATCCAGAATATAGAGCGTTTTGCCGGTGTCCCGCTTCGATAACTCGCGGGCCAGTTTGACCCGCTGAGCTTCGCCGCCGGAAAGCGTCACCGCGTTCTGGCCCAAGCTGATGTAGCCCAACCCCACCTCCATCAGAGTATCGAGCTTTCGGGCAACGGCCGGAATCGCGGAAAAGAACTGACTGGCTTCTTCCACCGTCATTTCCAAGACTTCGTTTATCGTCTTGCCCTTGTAGCGGATTTCCAGCGTTTCTCGGTTATAGCGTTTTCCCTTGCAAACATCGCAATGGACGAAAATATCGGGCAGGAAGTGCATCTCCACCTTGATCACGCCGTCGCCGGCGCAAGCCTCGCATCGCCCGCCCTTGACGTTGAAACTGAACCGCCCCGGCGAATAGCCGCGTGACCGCGCCTCCGGGGTCGCCGCGAAGAGTTCCCGGATCGGCGTGAACAACCCGGTATAGGTCGCGGGGTTGGACCTCGGCGTGCGGCCGATAGGGCTTTGATCGATGTCCACCACCTTGTCGAAATGCTCCAGTCCGTCGATGCCGTCGCTTGATGCCGGCATCGCGGCGGCACCGTTGAGTTCGCGAGCCGCGAAGCGGAACAGCGTATCGTTGATCAGAGTGGATTTGCCGGACCCCGAAACGCCGGTCACACAGGTAAAAAGCCCCACGGGAAACGAAACGTCGATACCCTTCAGATTGTTGCCGCGGGCATTCCGGATCCGGAGCACGCGCTCCGGATCGGGCGGAATACGCCGCTCCGGCACGGCGATCTCGAGACGGTTGGAGAGATATTGGCCGGTGAGGGAATCGTCGTTTGCCATGATCGCTTCTGGCGTCCCCTCGGCCACGATTCGACCACCGTGAACCCCCGCCCCCGGCCCGATATCCACGACATGATCGGCAATCCGGATGGCGTCCTCGTCGTGCTCCACGACTATGACGGTATTGCCCAGGTCGCGCAAACGCAGCAAGGTATCGAGCAGCCGCTGATTGTCGCGCTGATGCAGGCCGATCGACGGTTCGTCCAGGACGTACATCACGCCCACCAAGCCGGCTCCGACCTGGCTCGCCAAGCGAATCCGCTGGGCCTCGCCGCCCGACAGGGTATCGGCGCTGCGCGCCAGGGTCAGGTAATCGAGCCCGACATTGACCAGAAACTGGAGACGCGCGGTGATTTCCTTGACGATCTTGGCCGCCACTTCACCCCGCCGCCCGGTGAGCGTCAGTTCGCCGAAAAATTCGAGTACGCGCCTGATTGGTAAGGCGGTCAGCTCCGGCAGAGAGGAATCGACTACGAACACATGTCTCGCCGCACGGTTCAGGCGGGTCCCCTCGCATTCAGGGCAAGGCTTGCTGGAAAGATACTTGGACAGTTCTTCTCGTACCATCATCGAATCGGTTTCGCGATAGCGCCGCTCCATGTTCGGAATGATCCCCTCGAAAGCATGCCGATGGACCAGCGTATCGCCGCGCGCGGTCAGAACCTTGAATGGAATCGTTTCGGTTCCGCTGCCGTACAGAACGATATCCTGAACCGATTTCGACAGTTGACCGAATGGCTGTTCCGGATCGAAACCGTAGTGCTCGGCCAGCGACTGGACCAAATGGTAGTAATAGGCGTTTCGACGGTCCCAGCCCCGCACGGCGCCGCCCGCCAGACTCAACTGCGGATTCTGGACGACCAGGTGAGGATCGAAGAACTGTTTGACGCCCAGCCCGTCGCAGCTCGGGCATGCTCCCTTCGGATTGTTGAAGGAAAAGATCCGCGGCTCCAGTTCGCTCAGGGAGTAGCCGCAATGCGGGCAGGCATATTTGTCCGAATAGACCAATTCGGTTTCCGAATCGTCCATGGACACTACCAATGCGATGCCTTCGGCCAACCGTAGCGCCGTCTCGAACGATTCCGCGAGGCGCACGGCCAGGTCCGGCCTCACCTTGAACCGGTCGACCACCACTTCGACGCTGTGCTTTCGGCGAAGGTCGAGCTTGGGGGGCTCGTCCAGCTCGTAAATCTCGCCGTCAATGCGGGCGCGGATGAAGCCTTGGCTGCGCAAGTCCTCCAGCACCTGAGCGTGCTCTCCCTTGCGCTCGCTGACCACCGGGGCGAGCAGCATCCAGCGGCTGTCCTCCGGCTGGCTGAGAACGTGGTCCACCATTTGGCTGACGGTCTGCGCCTCCAGCGAGATGCCGTGCTCCGGACACCGGGGCATGCCGGCGCGGGCGTAGAGGAGCCGGAGATAATCGTAAATTTCGGTGATGGTGCCGACGGTCGAACGGGGATTGTGCGAAGTCGACTTCTGCTCGATGGAAATGGCCGGCGACAAGCCCTCGATATGGTCGACGTCGGGCTTTTCCATCACCGACAGAAACTGCCGCGCGTAAGCGGAAAGAGACTCCACATAGCGTCGCTGCCCTTCGGCGTAAATGGTGTCGAACGCTAGCGACGACTTGCCGGAACCGGACAATCCCGTGATGACGATCAGCTTGTCACGGGGCAGGTCTAGGTCGATGTTTTTGAGGTTGTGGGTGCGGGCTCCACGGATCTGAATCGTGTCCATGCAAAATTCAAGCGCAAAACAGAACCTGTTACTATAGGCCGATTCCCGCCACTCGCAAAGGAGCATATTGCTTGAATCCGACCTTGCAACTCGACACTCCGATGACCCGAGCCGAGGTGCGCGCCAGCTTGTCTCTGGCCGCTATTTACATGTTGAGAATGCTGGGCATGTTCCTGATCCTGCCGGTTCTCTCGGTATTCGCCCGCGAGCTTCCGGACGCTTCGCCGCAATTGGTCGGATTCGCCATCAGCGCTTACGGCTTGACCCAAGCGATCTTTCAGATTCCCTTCGGCCTCTGGTCCGACCGCTATGGGCGGAAACGCCTGATCGTGCTCGGCTTGCTGCTCTTTGCCGCCGGCAGCGCGCTCGCCGCCCTGTCCGATTCGATCTACGGCATCATTGCCGGCCGGGCTCTACAGGGGGCCGGCGCTGTCGCCGGGGTCATCATGGCCTTGGCCGCCGATCTTACCCGCGAAGAACACCGCACCAAAGCGATGGCCTTGATCGGCATCAGCATCGGGATGTCCTTCGCGCTATCTATGGTGATCGGCCCGGTCCTCTCCGGCTGGATGGGGCTTCACGGTCTTTTCTGGATTATCACGGCATTGGCTCTGCTCGGTATCGTGGTGCTGTACAGCGTTGTGCCGACGCCGGCCGTGAGCCGTTTTCACCGGGATACGGAAGTGCGTCCGGCATCTTTGAAGACAGTCCTGGCAAATCGCGAACTTCTGCGGTTAGACCTAGGCATCTTCTGTCTGCATCTCGTCTTGACCGCTACTTTCGTAGTTCTTCCGCTGATTTTGCGCGATTCGCTACAGCTGGAAACGGCCAACCACTGGCACATCTATTTGCCCGTCTTTGGACTTGCCCTTGCCAGCATGGTTCCTTTCGTGATTCTCGCGGAGAAGAAACGCAAGATGAAAGCGGTATTCGTCTCTTTCATCGCGTTAATCGTCCTTTCGGACGTAGGGTTTACTTGGCTTCAACACGATTTCTGGATCATATCCGGGCTTCTTTACCTGTTCTTCACCGGCTTTAATCTTTTGGAAGCCACCCTCCCTTCGTTGGTGTCGAAGACCGCTCCTCTCGACCTCAAGGGTACTGCCATGGGCGTTTATTCCACGGCTCAATTTTTGGGCGCCTTCGTGGGCGGAGCTGGTGGCGGCTGGATTTACGGCCGCTACGGAATACCTTATGTCTTCCTGTTCTGCGCCGCCGTCGCTCTGCTATGGTTTATATTTGCCATCGGTATGAAAGCTCCCCGAGGTTTGAGCAGCCTCCTGGTTAACGTGAACGGATTGAGTCATGACCAAGCTTCCAGTTTGTCCAGACGATTGCTTCAAGTGCCGGGAGTTGCCGAAGCCGTAGTCCTGGCCGAAGACGGCGTGGCTTACCTGAAAATCGACAAAGAGAAGCTGGATCGCATGGCGCTGAGCGGATTGTTGCAGGAAGTCGCTGCATGAGCATGCCAAGGCTTCCGACAGTCTTTCGAAATCTGACGAAACCTGTAATTTTTACTTAAAAATTAAGAACTTCAGCCATAGCGGCAAGTCTAATATCTGTTTAAATTCTCAACCGTATCATCGATCGGAGATACCTTAATATGGCCACTCGCGGCGTCAACAAAGTCATACTCATCGGCAACCTAGGTTCCGATCCGGAAGTGCGTTACATGCCCAACGGAGGCGCGGTTACCAGTCTACGGCTCGCCACGAGCGAAACATGGAAAGACCAGCAGACCGGCCAACAACAGGAACGCACCGAATGGCACCAGGTCGTGTGCTACCGAAAGCTGGCCGAGATCGCCGGAGAATATTTGAAGAAAGGCAGCAAGGTATACATCGAGGGCAGTCTGCGCACGCGCAAATGGCAGGACAAGAACGGCCAAGACCGCTATACCACCGAAATCATCGCCGATCAGATGCAGATGCTGGACCGCGCCGGTGGTCCTTCGGCCGGCTCGGGCGGGCGCGGAGAATCCGATCGTTATGCGCCGCCATCTTCGGGATCTTCGAAGCAAGCCCCGCAGCCGGAGCCCGGATTCGGCGGCATGGACGACTTCGACGACGATATTCCGTTCTAAAGAAACTTCGCCCATCCCGAAGAAGCCCTCAAGCTTTTGTTTTCTAAATAAAGTTAGACAGAAAACCACAACGCGCGCGCCATCTTATTGATCAGGCCCGTAAATACCCTCCTGGTATTTCGGGCCGCCGCCCAGGCCCGGTACACGCCCGGCCTGGGCTCACGCGGCTTGTCGCCGCGCCGGGGCATCCCTGCCCCGGATTAACCCGGCCTATATTTATAGGCCGGGTTAATAAAGCAACTTTCGGCTTCATTTCCGGGTCCAACGCAGGTACCCGGTCGGTTATGAGACGATCTATATCCGCAAGTCGACCGGCTTATCTCTTGCCGTTTTTCCGAAGCCGGTAAAACGCCAACAAACCACTCAGCGCTGCGGCGGAAGAATCGAGCCTGTAGTTGATTTTTCTAAATGCCGGCGGTGTTTGAAGGGATTAAGTTGCAGCAAAACCACCCTTCGGTCGGCAACGAAACAACCCTGATACAGTTGGAGGTCAGCGATGGCAACAACGGAAGACATCACCAAAGATCTGAAGCAGGACTTGGCCACCCTCAAAGCCGACATGGGCAACTTGATGGCTGCGATGAAGGATTTGGGCGTCGAGCAAGGACGAACCGCTTACGCAAGAGCTCGGGAGGTCGGTGAACGCGCTCGCGGCCACGCGATGGCGGCCCAGGAAAGCGTAGAGCAATATGTAGAGTCACGCCCCTTGGCCAGTCTCTTAGTGGCCTTCGGCACAGGCTTCGCAATCGGCACGTTGCTTGGTACCCGTCGCTAACGGCGGGCCGCTGCCGTGATGCGATCATTCACAGACATCGTCGCTGCGGAAAAAGCAAAGCTTTGGCAGGGGCTGAGCCGATCGGCGGTACTGCTCTCCCTGGCAATTTTCGCCACATTGGCCGCATTCGGCGGCTTGGTTTTCGCGTTGCTTGGCGTCTATTTATCGCTGGAGGCGATGCTGGAGCCTTGGGTCGCCGGAGTAATCGTCGGCGTCGCCATGATTGTGATCGCTTTCATCGCGTTATGGGTTATTGCGCGATCTTTTACCAAACAGGGCAGAGCGGCGCCGTTGCCGCCGTCGTCGTCGAGAGCCTCCCTTGCGGCCGCGCCCCAGCCTCCCTCCGCCATTCCCGACACACTGCGCGCTACCGTAACTGATGCGCTCGGTGCAGCCAATATTCGAACCAGCGATATCGCGATCGCGGCCTTGGTTGCGGGGCTGGTTCTTGGCGCCAGCCCGCATCTAAGGCAACGCTTATTTCGTAGTATTACGAGAGACTGAACCAATCCGCCCGCCGACACTGTCTGCGGCAGGCGGATTATTCAGACTGCCAAGCACTCAGATTTGCGCTACATGCTTGAGAGCGGGGATGTTAGTTTCGTATCTCTTCGCCGGCTTGCATTTTATGGCGCGAAGCATGCGTGAGCGCTTGAATTCCGCCAGAACTCGGCTGACGCTTTCAACCGTAACGCCGAGAATCGCAGCCATTTCCTCGCAGGTCAGCAGAGTTACCGCAGTCGATGTCGAAGTATCGTTTTGAATGGCCGCCAGGAAGTTCACCAACCGGGCGACGCGCGCCTTTATCGATCCGGTGGAAAAGTCGGTAATCCAGATGTCGGCACTCTTCAGATGCTGGTACCAGCACTCGATGAGCCGACAATACAAATAAGGATTATCTTTCTTGAGCTGGGCAATCGTTCGCAACGGCGCACAAATCACTTCCACCTGATCGACCGCCACCGCCGTATGCTGATACGTCGGTTCGATCAATCCCCCGAGACCGAGAAATGCACATTTGGCATGAAGCCGAACGATACGGGCCCTCCCGTCGGGCGAATAGCTGATAAGCTTTACTAAGCCCTGCACAATCGCCAGCACGGTATCGGCCGGATCGCCTTCTCTGAAGATGATTTGTTTGGCGGCGAACGATTTTCGCTTGCCTCCTCGAAAAACCGTTTCCAAACCCGCCATGTCAAGGCCTGCCAATGCATCGCCGGTGTCCTCTTCAAACACCCGAGCCGCGGGATGCCGCGCGATAGGAGAAATGCTGCCCTTTCCTAAATTAGCCATGTGCCACCTCGTCGTCCTGATTGAAATCACACCTCGCAAGCCAACTCCTTGGAAGCTCGCCTATTGGAGAGATCCCCGGTTTGCGAGGTAGCCGACCATTCCTGGTCTATGCGCGGAACGGAACCGAGTTGATCCGCGCTGAGCTAGCAAATCTCAGATTAACAAATTTGCGGATCAAACTCATCCGGTAGACCACAGACTGAAAGCCGATGTTCTATATACCCCCAGCGTTCAGGCACCATTTCCCTCCGAACCGGGAGGCAAATTGGCTGGATGATGAACTTAATGCGTTGGGGCTGTGTCTGCGAAGTAGAGACCCGTGGATCGTGGATTCCGCATATATGGCGATAGAGGACTTGAAAAACTCGTCCGAACAACTCGAAAATCTTGCCGGCGGCATTCGCCTGTGTGTCGCATGTCGGCTTCACGAGAGCCGCCGACACGCAGTCCCTGGCGAAGGACCGGTAAATGCCGAAATCATGGTGTTGGGCGAAGGCCCGGGCGGCAAAGAGGATGCGGCTGGCCGGCCGTTTGTCGGCCCCGCAGGCCGGTATCTCGACACGCTCCTTCGAGGTCAGGGCATCGCCCGCGACAGGCTGTTCATTACCAACTGCGTCAAGTGCCGTCCGCCGAACAACCGCACGCCCCGGCGCGACGAGCTGAAAACCTGCACGAATTTGTGGCTGGAGCGTCAACTCGAGCTGATCTCGCCCAAGGTCATCGTGCTGCTTGGCCAAGTCGCCGCACGTCAGATGCTGGGCGATACCGCGACCGTTTCCGACTTGCATGGAACCACGCAGCCGCGCAACGGACGAAGCTATTTCGTAACTTATCATCCTGCCGCCGCCTTGCGTTTCGATTGGATCGCCGCCACCCTCCAGGAGGATTTCGAGATCCTGGGCAAGTTGCTCGCGCGCTCCACCGATTCATCTCAGTAGCTTTTCAGGCCTGGGTTTCACGGTCGTCGGAGCGGCCCGTCCACGGGACTTCAACGACGCGGAAAAAGGTGGCCTCCTTCCCTGCCCCACAAAGGACGCGGCGCTTGCGATACCTTCGTCACGACCCTGCCGGGCTGAATCCGGGATTCGGCGTCCGCGCACATTCCTGTTGCCGCTCTGTCCAAAAATCATTATCAATGCCCTTTGCAGCAAACAGCCTCCTGGATCAAACGTCATGAAAAGCTGGCCTTGGGTATCGATTGACCAGTCTTCGCTACGGAACCGGTTCGCCTACGTAAAAGCTTTGATCAAGAGGCTGATCAGAGACATACAGGAAGGCGGCCTGGACTACCGCGCCATGAGTCTGGTCTATACGACCCTGCTGTCGTTGACCCCGCTCCTGGCGGTCAGCTTTTCGGTACTCGCCGCGTTCGGCGTACACAACCAAATGGAGCCGCTCCTGCTGGAACTGGTGGCGCCGTTGGGCCAGCAAGGGAGGGAAATCGTTAACCGCATCATTGGATTCGTCAGCAACATTAGGGTCGGCGTATTGGGTTTCGTCGGTTTCGCCATGCTGTTCTACACGGTTCTCTCTCTACTGCAAAAAATCGAGGAGGCTTTCAACTATGTGTGGAGGGCCAAGAAATCGCGCAGCTTTCACAGACGGTTCAGCGATTATCTCAGCGTTCTTCTCGTGGGGCCGGTGCTGGTTTTCTCCGCTCTCGGACTCATAGCATCCATGGCCAGCACCGAAATCGCGCAGATAATCATCAGTCAGGAACCTTTCGGAACCTTGTATTACCTGTTGGGACTGATTCTTCCGTACCTCCTCATCATCGGTGCCTTTACCTTTGCTTATCGATTTCTTCCGAACACCCACGTGAACTTTCGTTCGGCTCTGGTCGGAGGCATCGTGGCCGGCATCGGCTGGCGCGGAGCGGGCTGGCTGTTTGCCGAATTCGTCGCCAACTCAGCCCGGTACGCCGCCATTTACTCCGGCTTCGCGATCCTCATCGTATTCATGATCTGGATCTACGTAAGCTGGCTCATTCTATTGATCGGCGCTCAGATTTCGGTTTATCACCAGCATCCGCGCTACATCCATCTGGCCGAGCGCGACGTCAAACTCAGCTATCAGCTCTTCGAACGCCTCGGTTTCTTGATCATGTACCTGATCGCGGAACACTTTCATCAGGGAAAAAAGCCGTGGACGACCGACGCCCTAAGCCAGCACCTCGGTCTCCCTGATCTCATGATCGAGAAAATCTTGGACGCGCTGAAAACACGGAATTTGATTCTGGTCGCGGTCGAAGGCGATCAAGGATTTGTTCCCGCCCGTGATTTGTCGGCCATCACGGTATCCGAAATTCTGGAAGCGATACGAACGTCGCCGGCTGAAACGTCGTCCATCGACAAGAACACTCTCTCGGTCCCCGCCGTGGATCATCTATTGGAAAGACTGCACACGTGCGGCGCACAAGCCACCGAGGGGCTTTCTTTGAAGGATTTGGTAGATGCTTGAACTCACGGCAGCCTAATACCGGAATCCAGTTGGGCTACAAGACGCCCCCCTTGCCGCCTGCTTGCTGCCGTTCTGGCATACTAAAACCCGAGCCCGTCGATTACTATCGCGTAGGTATCCACCATGTGCCAGCTCTTGGGAATGAACTGCAATGTTCCGACCGACATCTGTTTCTCGTTCGAGGGATTTCACGTACGCGGCGGATTGACCGATCACCACCGCGACGGCTGGGGCATCGCCTTTCCTGATTAGCGACGAAGTTCAGTACAGGCTCACATAGTGAGCCGCTAGGGTCCTTAGACTATGGGCATCTATCACAAGCGGGGTGTCCCATGC
>NZ_JAFIBZ010000047.1:0-26730 GCF_017832375.1 Methylocaldum sp. RMAD-M
GCGAGGAAGGGACGCTGGGGGACGATCTACGGCGCGGGCTTCAGGCCCAAGGTCGGCAACGTCTTGCCCAGCGTCTGGGTCCGATGATCAGTCGGCGATTCTGCCTCTTGTGGAATGCAGAATCGAGATATAAGGTCGGCAATCCTTTGCCGACGAACCCGTTGGCCCAACGGCGGCGTCGGGAAGGGATTCCCGACCTACTCGCCAGTGCCCGTACAGTAGGTATGAAAACGCTCTAGCCAGCGACTTTATCGCTGAAAGGAAACTCACTTCATCCGACCACGCGCGGTCTTCGACACGGTAACTACTTGTTGTCCGTTGAAACGGATTGCAGTCCCGGTCCGTTTCAATTTCAGGCTTCCACACGTCGGCTACAGATTCGAGGTTGCTCCAAGGTCGGAAGCCAGCTCAACGTCGTGGCGCCCATGGATTTCAACAGAGTCACGAATACCTCGGTGGATATTTTCGGACGCGCGCTTCCAACAGCCTGGAATTCCGCGGTTCCCTGATTGTCATACTGTTTCACGGCTGGTGAACCGTGTCCCAGTAGGGTTGCGATATCTCGCCAGGAACTCTGTTGTCTCTGTTCTAAGGAGTTGAACATGACTAGCAACTCTCTCGCCTTCCCACTTCGATTCTCCAGACTTGCATTTTCGGGCGCCTCCCTGGGTAGAACCCTGCTCAAGCGGTTGCGCGACACCGTGATCGGTGTTCCGGTCGCGGTCCTGCTTTTCACCCTGCAGCTAAACCACGCTGTCGCAGCACCGGCGGAGACCACTTCCTCCGGTTCGACCACCGTGCGGCTTGCGCCAGAGTTTGTGCAGGCGCTGAATGATCTCGGGGTCACGCCCGACGCCATATCACCGGCCCAGTTGCGGATGAACTCGGACGGGGTACGGGCCATCTTTCCGATTACAACGGGCGTGGTGGACCTCGAGCCTGTGCGCGCCGAGATAGACCACTCGGGCGGGCTCTCGCTCACGGCTGGCGACACCCGCGTGGAGCTTTCCAGCTTTATCATCGATCTGACCGGAGACCGGCCCGTCTTGACCGGTCTGGTGGTGGCGAACGACGATCTGGTTGCGCGCCTGCCCCTGTTCGACCTTTCCCTGGAGGCCGCGAAAGTCGATAGCGGCGACGATGTCCTAACGGTGGAGGAGGTCAAGGTCACCCTATCGGAGGAAGCCGCCAGTGCGCTGAACCGGCAGTTCGGCGTCGAGGCTTTCACGAAAGGCTTTCCGATCGGTCAAGCTAACGTGCGCGCCGTTCTCGAATCTGAGGACTAGACATGCGGCACATCCGCTGACAGGCGGGTTCGCCGGGGGTTCAAACAGCCGGATCAGCGATGATCCGGCTGTTTTCTTTCTGTAAAAGGGGATAGGCTTTGCCACCGGGCATTCGGGGAAACTTGGAAGGTAGATTCAAGTTCCGATGCTGCCGCAAGGTGCTGAAGTGCCGAGGTCTGCAATCGACCGGTTTGAACCATCCAATCCACGCGACTTGACCGTGGCAGAGCAACGTCCACTTCCTCCGACCGCGAGTGGTTTTCCACGAGGCATGTCGTCCCGACAAGCGAATTGCTGCATTCCCGGCCCAACTTGATTTCAATCCTTCTACACGCCGGCTACAGCGGCTCGACGAGCGGCACGCCGTATTGCTTCAACAACTTGTTGACTTGGCCGCGCTTCCTTGCCAGCGCTTCATCGAGCGCGGCCCGCAACGGCTCGTCGCCTTTTCGCACGCCCATCGCGATCGAAAATTCGAACGGCTGCGCTTGCGCCTCGGCGGGCGTCGGCAGGGGTACGACCTCTAGCTTGACCGGCTGGCGTTTGGCGAAATAGCCCGCCAGCGGTCCCCAGGCGATCGCGACATCGACCTCGCCTCGGGAGACCGCCTCGATCAGGCGTGCCGGCGGATTGGGTTTCCGATAGTCGCCGTAAATGCTGTAGCCGACCACGTTCCGGATGATGCCGCGCCGTGCCAGGGCTTCGGCCGGGGGCGGATTGCTGTAGTCGTCGCCGATGAAGTGAAGACCGATCCTGAGCGTCCGAAATCGCGGATCGTCGAGCGAACGCGGCGCGTAGCCGGCGTTCTTGCGGTATACCAGGGCGTAGCTGGAGCGGTAGTACGGTCGGGTCGTCAGGGCCATTTCGAATCCGCTAGGCACGCCCATGACCAGGTCGCAGCGCCCTGCGCTCAGCGTGTTCCGAAAGAAGCCACGGCGCTGTGCCCACCAGGTGTACTCCAGCTTGCGGCCGAGTTCGCGGGCCATGATCTTCGCCAGGCGATTCTCGAAGCCTTCGCCGCGCTGGTTGGAGAAGGGCAGGTTGTTGGGATCGGCGCAAACCCGCAGGACTTTCATCCCTTCAGCGGCATAGGCGCTCGCGGCGACGCTCAGCGACAAACACAATGCTATCCGGCGCAAGCCTCCAATCATGGCTGCTCCTCCGGCAGCGCGAAGACGTATAAGGTGCCGCCTTCGCCCGTGACTTTGGGCAAGTCCTGCATCGCCCCGACGAAACCCAGTGCGCCGTACGGAACCTTGGGGTCCAGCTCGCCAGACACCACCGCGCCGGACCAGCCGCCGACGCCCGCCAGCACCGCGACATATTGTTTGCCATCGGGGCCCCGGTAGGTGATGGGCTGGCCGATCACGCCGGAGCCGGTCCGGAACTTCCACAACTCCCGGCCGGTCTTTGCGTCCACCGCCTTGAACCAGCGGTCCATGGTCCCGTAGAACACCACATCGCCCGCCGTCGCCAGGGCGCCGCTCCAGGCCGGAAACGGCTCCTCGATGGCCCACACTTTCTTGTTCTGGACCGGGTCCCAGGCGGTAAAGAAGCCGCGGTTGCCGCCCGGTCCCGCCTTCATCGCGACTTCGGCGCCCACATAGGGCGTTCCCGCGATATAGCCCACTTCCATGGTTCTCATGTCGAAACAGAGGTTGTTGTGGGGCACGTAAAGAAAGCCCGTGCGCGGCGAATAAGCCATGGGCTGCCAGTCCTTGCCGCCCGGCGGGGCGGGGCAGATATCCTTCACGAACTTGCCGAGCTGCGGTTCCTTTCCGGTCGCCAGATCCGGGATGCCGGTCTTCAGGTCGACGCCCTTGACCGTGTTGGTATAGACGAACGGCTCGACGGAAATGATTTCGCCGCTAAACCGGTCCACCACATACATATAGCCGTTGCGATCGGCATGGACCAAGACCTTGCGATCCTGGCCGCCGATATTCAGGTCGAGTAGCACGTTCTCGTTGATGCCGTCGTAGTCGTAGAGATCGTGCGGATTCCACTGGTAGGCCCAGCGCGCCATTCCGTTATCGGGATCGCGGGCGAACACCGAGGAGGTCCATTTGTTGTCGCCGGGGCGTTGCACGGCATTCCAGGGGCCGGCGTTGGAGGTGCCGTAATAGATCAGATCGGCTTCCGGGTCGTAGGAAATCCAGCCCCAGACCGTTCCGCCGCCGATTTGCCAGGCCGTCTCGGACGGCCAGGTGGTCGCCCCCAGGTTCTCGCCGGTTACGTAAGGCGGCTTGAAATCCGGTCCGATCAATACGTCCTTGTCCGGCCCCGTGCTGTACGCCCGCCAGAGGATCCGGCCGTTACGGGTATCGAGCGCGGTGATCCAGCCGCGCACGCCCATCTCGCCGCCGCTGTTGCCGACCAGAACCTTGTTCTTCACCACGATGGGGGCCATGGTCATGGTTTCGCCCATGGCGATTTCGCCCAGCTTGGTTTTCCACGCTTCCTTGCCGGTGGCCGCATCGACCGCCACGGTATGATTGTCCAGCGTGTTGAAGAAGATTTTTCCCTCGGCGTAGGCCGCCCCGCGGTTCACCACGTCGCAACAGGCCACGCCTTGCGCGGCTCGGCTGGGGTTCGGCTTGTACACCCACTTGATCGCACCGGCCTGATTCAAGTCCAAGGCGTAGAGAAGATTGGGCCAGGGGGTGACGAGATACATCGTATCCTTCACGACCAACGGCGCCGCCTCGTGGCCGTTGAGCACCCCGGTCGAAAACACCCAGGCGACGCGGAGCTGTTTGACGTTGCCGGCGTTGACCTGATCCAGGCCGCTGAAGCGGGTATTGGCGTAATTCTTGGCGGCCATCACCCATTGGCCGTCGTCCTGAGAAAGGCGGACGACCTCGTCCGAAGCCGGGGCATTCGCCAGCCATCCCGAACAGGCGGCAGAAATCAGCAAACACAGCATCGATCGGATCATCCGGTCTCTCCTCCAGCTGTAGATCAACAATCCTTTGCCGGAAAGCCGGCTTGTCGACCCGCTGTGTCGGGAAAGGATTCCCGACCTACTTCGGGCGCGACGTTAATCGTAGGTCGGCAATCCTTTGCCGACAAATGCGCCGTGAAAGGATTCCCGACCTTCATCGGACGCGGTCCCAGCCATTCAGCGCAGAGTCTGGAGATAGGCGAGCACCGCCTGCAATTCCGGGCCGGAGAGATCCATGGTCGGCATGAAGCAGCCCGGCTTTTGCGCCTGCGCATCCGCGATCCATCCTCCGAGATTGCCCACCGTATTCGGGAGCGTCCCCGCGCCGATGTAACGCCGGCTCATCAGATGGGTCAGGTCGGGACCCAAAATGCCATAGGCATCGGTTCCGCGGACGGCATGACAGACGCCGCAGCGCTCGATGAACACCTGGTAACCCTCACGTTCGAGCTGCGCCACGGAAGGCGCCGCGATGGCCTTGCCGGCCAGGCAAATCGTGAACGCGACGAGGTGCCTGAGTACTGGTGCCTTCATCGTTGGGAGCCGCGTCCACGACCCGAACCGGGATGGGCCGGCTTTTCCGTCGAGCCGGCGTCCGGTGCGGGCGCTCCGCCGAGCGTTCGGATATAGGTCACCAGTTGCCAAATGGACTGCGGCGGCAAGGCCCGGCTCCAGGCCGGCATGCCGTTGGGACGGCCTTGCGCGATGCTGAGATAGATCGCGGCGGGTTCTCCGCCGTAGATCCAGTCGCGGTCGCTCAAGGGCGGACCCATGCCGCCTCCGCCCAAGGGGGCATGACAACCGCTGCAATTCAGGCTGTCGAACAGCTTTCGTCCCTGCACGATGGCGCCGGCATCGTTCGCGTACGGATTCTCGATCGGCAGTCCGCGCCGCGGGACGATCGGATTGCCGGAGATGGGTACTTCCAGCAATTGGGCGGCGCTGGGGCGATGCAGCGGTCTCGCCCCCCATTCCTGGCCAAATACGGGAAATAACGCCGATGATGCCGCTGCCGCGGCCGAGCTCAACAATACAAGGCGCTTAATGCTTCCCATCTAAAGCGGCCGATAAACGATTGAGGCGGGCGATACCTCAAATTAGACGAAAACGACGCGTCTGTCGTTAGCGGATATTACGTATGATCGAACGCGCCGGCAGGCTGAATCCGCGACTCTTTCTCGATCCGAAGCGGCGGAACTCCCACGATCTCGAAGGTTGCCGAAGCGAGTTCGATGCCGGCCTGTTCGAAGCCCTGGAGGATGTCGCGGCTCAGCGCGTCCTTGGCTTCGCGAATGCCGCGGTCGCGCACGATGAAGCGCACGGTCAGCTCCAGCCAATTATCGGTCAGGCGGTAATAGACCCGCGGCCCGATCTCGGTCGGTTTCAGGAAATAGCGCCGCTGCATCTCTTCCAAGGCCTCCTGCCCGAGCTTATTGGTCGTGATCGTGTGGCGCAGGGCAGCTTCCGTGACGATGCGCTCGGCGCGTTCGCGGTCGGCCCGGTACGGAATCGGGAGGCTCAGTTCTTCCCAAATATAGGGGAAGTCGCGGGTGTAGTTGTAAACCGGCTCGTCGAAAATCCTGGCGTTGCTGACCGTGACCAGACGGCCGGTGTATTCCCGGCTTCGCACCCACATGGCCGGATCGGCAGCCTGCACCGACGGCGGCTGGCCCATTTCCATGATCGTCGTCTGCATGAAGCCCAAGGCCACCACATCGCCGCGCACGCCGCCCATGACGATGCGGTCGCCCACATGGAAGGTCTTGCCTCTCAAGATCACGAAATAACCCGCTGCCGCGGTGACCACCCGCTGCAGGGCGAAGGCGAGACCTGCCGTCACGAGGCCCAAGGCGGTGGCGAGCCGGGTCGGGTCGTTGAACCAGATGGAGGCGAGTCCCAACAACAACAGAAAGGCGGTAATGAGCTGGATCGTTTGGCGCGCCCAGAATTCGGTCTGCTCGTCGGGGCGGCGGCGGAAGATGAATTTCGAGCCCTGACGGATCGCCCATCGCAACAGAAAAATCATGGCGATCAGGAGAAGACTCATCAGGAGCTTCTTGCCGTTCTCGGCATTGATGCCGACCAGCCGAATCCCGAAAATTTCCACGGCCCGGCTAGGGCCCACCAAGCGAATGATTTCATCCATGTCGGCAGTTTCCTGTTCGCCTTTACGGTACCGACCGGCGACGGACGGTTTTTATCCGCATTGGCTCGAATCCGGAAAGACAGAGCCCGATCGCGCAGCCTTTATTCCCCGAACGGCAGTTCCAAGCCCAGCGCCCGCAGCACCACGTCGACCATAAGAAACATCCCGAATCCGACCAGCAGAATTCGCAGCACTCGGGGCAGCCAACGGCGAAACAGCGTTTCCAGCCTGGCCCTCCACGGCACTTGCCGGCCGGGCAGCAGCTTATGGATCAGCAGCAGAATCAAGAGAGGCTAGGCCGCGGTCGAGGTCTCGTGTTCGCTGCCGCGCACCCCCGCCAGGCTCGAAGCGCCGCCGGTGTCGATGTTTTGCAGGACGCTGAAGCTGCCGTCGGTTTCCAGAACCACCGCGCCCACTTGGTCGGGCGACGCGATCCCCTGGGTGCGGAGAGCCTGCAGGATTTCTCCCTCGGTAACCCGTTCCGCCTTGAGCGCCGCGTGCAGGAATTGGCCTCGATGGAACAGCAGGCGCGGTTCGTCTTTGACCATACGGCTTACCGTGCTGGACCGGGCCGACAGCCAGGCCAAAGCCCACTGAAGAAAGATGAGCAGGGCGAAGGCCAGCACGCCATCGGCCAAGGTCACGTTCTTCGTCAGCAACACCGTCGCCAAGGTGGAACCCAGCGCCACGGTCACCACGAGGTCGAAGGCGTTGAGCTTGGACAGGGTGCGTTTGCCCGAGACCCGCAAAAGCAGCACCAGCAGGACATAGGCGCACACACCCACCACGCCGGTTCTCACGAGACTCATCCAATTGTCGAAAAACATAGTGCCTCCTTGCGGTAAGAAATCCTTAGAAATATTAATCAGGCCCGTAAATACCCTCCTGGTATTTCGGGCCGCCGCCCAGGCCCGGTACACGCCCGGCCTGGGCTCACGCGGCTTGTCGCCGCGCCGGGGCATCCCTGCCCCGGATTAACCCGGCCTATAAATATAGGCCGGGTTAATAACACTGCCGTTCGCCGCGTCGTCGAATGTCCAGGGTGGCGCAATGGAACGAACCGCCGAACGGCGCATAGCTCGCAAACGAGCAGGGAATCGGCTCGAAGCCGTGCCGTTCCAAGAGCCGTATCATCGACGGCTGGTCTTTTTCGACGATCATTCGCTTTTCGTCGATCGAGAGCGCGTTGACGCTCAGCCAACGGCTGGACATGGATACGAGCTGTAGAAACGTGCTCGGCGTCGGATCGGGCTCGGGTGCGACCAGGATATCCCAAGACTTGAGCATCTCCGGAAGCCGGCCGACGTCGACGTATTCCGGATTGGCCAGCAACCGGCTTTCCGCCAAAGGCAGAATGGTGGTGTCGATGTGCATGGGTTGCCGGCAGCGGCTTTCGATTTCGTGAACGCGGATAAATGCAACGTCTCTACCGTGATTCATGGGGTTTGCGCACAAGCCTCCGATGCCCTTTCTCGCCGGCCGATTGACATTTCACATTGCCGGAACGGAGGCCGTTCCACTATGCCTTATCGAAGTGACTCGGGCGGCATTGGATTGTTCCCTATGGCGGCATAGGTATCTGCACAATTTGTCACCCGGCACGGAAGGGTGGCTTTGGATGCTTGTGTAGATGCCTTGGTTAGGGCTGGCGGGACTATGTCTTAGCCGCGCGAAGGTTTAGAATCGATTCGGCGCTAACGGCAAGGATCGCCGGCGGGTGTTTCTTTCTCGGAAGTAATTGCACGTCTATCTGACATGGAGGTCCGATGGTGCATTCAATTCTAAACGCTACAGCGGCGGAGGCTCTGGCCATCGCCATTCGCAAACGTGTTCGCGGCGAGGTCCGGTTCGATTTCCGCAGCCGCGCGCTCTACGCGGCGGACGCAGCCGACTACCAGCAGATGCCGATCGGCGTGGTCATTCCGCGCGACGTCAACGACGTGGTTGAGACCGTTGCCGCCTGCCGCAAACACGATACGCCCATCACGACGCACGGGGGAGGAACCCGCTTGGCCGTGCCGTGGCGCAACTCCGTCGTGATCATCGACATGTCCAAGTATCTTCGGGGCGTTCTCGCCATCGACCCCTCACGGCAGCGGGCAGTCGTGGAGCCGGGATGCGCACTCGATTCTCTGCGGAGTAAAGCGGAGGAGCACCATCTGACCTTCGGTCCCGACCCATCGAACCACGTTCACTGCACTCTGGGCGGCATGATAGGCAGCAACGCGTGCGGACTGCACTCGGTCATGGCCGGGCATACCGCCGATAATGTCCACAGGTTGGACATCCTCACTTACGACGGGCTGCGCATGACCGTCGGTCCGACCTCGGAGGAGGATTTGGAGGCCATCATTCGCGGCGGCGGCCGGCGCGGGGAGATCTATGCCGGCCTAAAGGCGTTGCGCGACAAATACTCCGATACGATCCGGGCACGCTTTCCCAAGATTCCGCGCCGCCTCTCCGGCTATGCGATAGATCAATTGCTGCCCGAGAACGGCTTCAATCTCGCTCGCGCACTGGTCGGTACCGAGGAAACCTGCGTTATTGTCCTGCATGCGGAATTGCGCCTGGTGCCGAGCCCGCCCGTGCGCACGCTGCTGGTGCTGGGTTATCCGGACATTTTCCGGGCCGCCGACCACATTGCCGAACTCATGGCGTTCAAACCCATCGGCCTCGAAGGCATCGACGACTCGCTCGTCAGGTCCATGAAGGCCAAACAAATGCGCTTGGAGGAATTGCAACTGCTGCCTGCGGGGCGCGGCTGGCTGATCCTGGAGTTCGGAGGCGAAACTCAGGAAGAATCCGCCGGCAGAGCGCGGCAACTCATGGACGAACTGCGCTGCAAACCAGGGGCTCCGTCCATGAAGCTGCTGGACGATCCTCGCGATGAAGCCCGGATACGGAAGTTCCGGGAGGCCGGACTTACGGCGACTACCCATGGGGCGGGATTGCGGATGGTCCGGCCGATCTGGGAGGATGCGGCCGTGCATCCTCAGGATGTCGGTCCGTATTTGAGGGAATACCGGGCGTTGCTCGATAAATACGGTTATCGCTGTTCTTTGTACGGCCATTTCGGCGAGGGCTGTATCCACTATCGGATCGACTTCATCGCGCACGAACGCATCCGACATTGGAGGGCTTTCGTCGACGAAAAGACGGACCTTGTCGTGCGTTACAACGGTTCACTGTCCACCGAACAGGCCGACGAACCGGCACAAGCGGACCTTTTGCCCAAACTGTACGGCGACGCGTTGGTTCAAGCATTCCGCGAGTTCAAGGCGATTTGGGACCCGCAGAACCGGATGAACCCGGGCAGGGTGATGGATTCGTTCTCGTATGCGAGACCATTGCATCTGAGACGGGCGATGTGACTTCTAATGCAGGCTCCGGTTTTGCTGATGCTCGCCGTTGGCCGATCTCTTCTGCCATGGCTATGGCGACTGCAAGAGCATTTTTCGGTTTGGTTGTAGAAAGGTTCGTCGGCAAAGGATTGCCGACCTACGCCTAAAACTGACGATATAGTAGGTCGGCAATCCTTTGCCGACGAACCGCGTCAGGACTCGGCCAAGGCCCCCGTTCGGCTTTCGTCGACGAAGCGCTCGGTAGCCTCGTCCAGCGCGCGCGGCTTGCGTTCGCGGATCTCGTGGACGTAAAGGGTTTGCGGCTTGAATTTCTGCTCGTTGCGTTCGGGCGGCAGGGACATCTCGTATTTGACCGGGCGCCGGTGGTCCGCCAGTTGCAGTTCCGGGTTGAAGACGCTGTTGAATTTCCACAGGCTTTTCAGGAAGTTGGTCTGGCCGCGCAAGAGATGGCGGAAGACGATGCCGGCCGCGCCTTTGAGGGATTCCCAGCCCATGTGTTTCAGATTGAGCACCTGCTGGGTTTTCACCAGTTCCGCGTAGAACTCGGGCAGCGGCAGCCGGGTGGGCAGGACGGCATGCTGGATGTCGAACAAACGGTAGTCGCGGGTGGTCAGCTTTCGTGATTCGGTGTGCCAGGTTTCGGTGCCGGGGTAGGGCGTGTTGACGCTGATGTTGACGATCTCGGGAATCTCGAGGCACCATTGGCGGATGGTTTCGAAGCGGTCCCGGTCCCAATCGGGGTCGGCGATGAGGTTGATGGCGACGGTGATCCCCAGGGAGCGGGCGAATTCGAGCGCCTCGAAGTTCTTGGACAGGCTCACCCGCTTCCGATAAAGAGCGAGACCGGCCTCGTCGATGGCCTCGACCCCGAGAAACATGTATTCCATGCCCAGCGTTTTCCAGAACCGGAACACGTCCTTGTTGCGGAGTAGCACGTCGCCCCGGGTTTCGAGGTAATACTCCTTCTTGATTCCGCGGCGGGCGATGGCGTCGCCGATTTCGAAGCCGTGCTTGTCCTGGATGAAAGCCACGTCGTCGACGATGAAGACGCCGGGTTCCCGGACGCGGCTCAGGTCCTCGACGATCTTCTCCGGGCTCATCACGCGGTAGCTGCGGCCGTAAAAGGTCCAGGCGCTGCAAAAGGAGCAGTCCCAGGGACAGCCGCGGGTGAATTCGACCGAGGCACAGGGATCGAGAGTGCCGAGGAAATATTTGCGGCGATGCCGCACCAAATCCCGAGCCGGGCTGACATCGTCGAGATCGGCCACGAAGCCGGGCGGCGGACCTTCGCCGTCGGCCGTGACGGCTCCCGGTACCTTATGCACCGAATCGTGGTCGTGCTCGATCGCCTCCAAGAGCTTCGGAAATCCGGCTTCGCCCTCGCCGCGCAGCACGCAATCGATCTTGCCCTCGCCGTGTTCCAGCAGGTCCTTGGCCGTGAACGAGGCGCTGTGCCCGCCGATGCAGACGAAGCTGTCGGGTAGCCGGTCCTTGGCGTCCTTGGCGAGATCGATCACTTCCGGAACATTGGCCAGGTAATTGAGGGCGAAGGCCACGACGTCTGGCCGCCAGGTTTCCAGCATCCGGTAGAAATCCCGGTGGGTCTCGACCTGAAGATCGATCAGGCGGACCGAGTGCCCCAGGCGGCGTGCCGATTCCGCGACCATTTCCAAACCTAAAGGCTCGAGACGGAGAAAGACCTTGGTGTACATCAGGGGACTGGGGTGGACGGCGAGAATTTTCATGGAGTGATCTCTTCTAGTTATTGGTTTGTCGATTCGTTCAGGAAAATCCTTGTTCCGCACCATCGGTCGGTGTCGGGTCAAAAGCAGACTATGAAATTTGGAGTCCATGTCAATGACGGAAATTCCTTTGAGGCGGCGCTCGCCATAAGAAAATTGTCATTCCGCCGGATTTCACGGGCTAGAGCGTTTTCCGAATCGGTGTAAGGGACTCGGATATGTAGGTCGGCAATCCCTTGCCGACGTATCGGCTCGGCGAAGGGCTTTGTCGGAAGGGTCGCGACTAAAGCGACCGTTTGCGATTGGGAAGGGATTGCCGACCTACGTTCTCCCCTCCTGGAACGAATCCGTACACCGGGATAGAAAACGCTCTATGAGGGCACGGGGCGCGCGCCGGTCGAGCAGGTATTCGGTCACGGGCGCCGGCTGCGGCGAGAGATATCGCGGCACCGGCTCGGCCTATCTCTCGTCTGAACGGTCGCCCAGCAGCGGCTTCAATGTGGTCAGAATGTCCCGCCGGTTCTGCGTGTACCAGAGATTGCCGAGATGGCCGCCGCGGGGGTAAATGGTTGCGCGGTCGCCGAAGATCCGTTCGGCGAATGTCAGGTCTTCGCCGGACACGAGGAAATCATCCGCATTGTGCATGAGATAAACCTTCGGATTGTCGCGCAAGGCCGGCGCGATGCCTTTCAGTGATGACTCTCTGACCAATTCCTCGAAGCCGAGCTTCCGTTTGCTGGTCCGCTCCAAATGCGGCACCAGGACCCGTTCGAGATAGCTCATGAGGTCGTACGATCGGGCTTCTTCCAGGCGGGCGCTTCGATATCCCCAGGTAATCGGTGCCCGGAGAAATCCCATCGCCGGATGAACCAAGGCGCTGACGTAAAGCGAGCTTCCCACGGGCTGACGCAAGGTCCATCCGATCAGATAGCGTATTTTTTCATCGTCCAGCTTGAGACGCCGGTCCCAGTGGGCGAAATAATCGGGATCCTCGATGTCCCGGCTGAGGGCGGCACTGCCAGTGCCGATGGCGTAGGACTGGATGTTCGATCTCTGCTTTTCCGTGTAGCGAGCTTCCAAGTCCGCCAGCTGCTCAATTGTGCGGATCGCCCCGAGCAGATCGATGGGAGGGTTGATCAGGAGAGTGGCGTCGAAGCCGATTTTCTTTCTTTCCGAGTCGAGTTTGCTCAAATGGGCCGCGGTCAACGCGCCGTGGCTCATCCCAATCAGGCCGATTCGGGTGATTTCCGGATGAAATCGCTCGCGTACGGCGTTCAGAGCCGATTGCATGGCTCGGTACATGTCCTCGCTGTCCCTTTCGGTGAGGCCGGGCAAGGCCGAGCGGCTGGCGCCCAAGGTGAAGTTCCAATGAAACGGGGAGGGCAGCGACAGCACTTGAAAACCATGGTCGGTAAGCAGCTGCGCGAGATAACGGGCGGCGCCCGAATAGGCGGAACCGCCGAATCCCGGCAGGAGAAACACCAGCGGCGCAGGTCCCGGATGCGGCGAATAGCGGATACGCAGTTTTCCTTTGCCTTCCAGCAGGTAAACATCGTTCCGGCCCGGAATCAGCTCCAGGTCCAAATGCTGGGTTTCCTCCCAGACATAGCGCTGTTCGCGGTCTTTCAGGATGGCGACGGTGGCGGTGGCGAGATAAGGATTCTTGTAGGGGTAGCGGTACGACGACTCGTCCACTCGTTTGGCGGATGCGATCTGGCAGATGCACAGCAACAATACGGCCGAGATTCCGCGCCATCGAAACATCGGATTTTTCCGGCGATATGGCATATCAGTCCTCGCTGAAGAAATCTGGCGTCTTCACGCCGGCCTGGTCCGCATGCAGCTTTACGCTTCGACTTAGGAGCCTGGAAACGGCAGTGGGCCGTTGTGGAGGATTGCGAAGAATCCCCCTGTCGCCTCTAGTGCACAGTGTTTGGTCCCGACTCTGGACCGAAGAGAACGTTCTACGCCTGGCCGGCTTATCCGGTATTGCCATGAGCAATCACAGGCGGCGCTTGCCGCCGGCACGTTCCATAACGTCCCACCGTTGACCGACAGGCGGCGATACCATTTGTGGAATTAGACCAGAGCGGGCATAACCGGTGCAACGGCGACGTGTGCGGCCCGCTGGGGTTAAGACCTGGTGGCGTTCGCTGCACCGAATTGGAAAACACTTGAGTCATCCACTCTGCCATGTCGGTTTGAACGACTGTCACCCATTCAAAAGCCACCCCAACCACCGGCGCATTCAAGCCGTCCGCCGGTGTGAACTTCGCCAGGCCGGGATTTCAATGAGGATGACGACATTCTCCCGCCAAAGCGTTCAGAACACGACCTCCTCCCCGAAGAAGCGCTGAAAAAGCCCTTTCGGGTTGGGAGGAGGTCGGGTAAGGGCTTTTCGATTAGCCAGTTACGCGCAGCGGTGGCTTCGGTGGACGAGTAATCGGCGCTTCCTTGGGCCGGAGGGCGGCTTGCCGGTCCGACCAACCCGGCGCGAGCGTCGTGCAGCAGCGTCACTCCCGCGAACAAGATGACTAGGGTCGTCACTTTCGCCCGACAAAACTGTCAGTACTCATCGCTCATGCGTTCGGGGTCATTCAGGTTTCATGCTTTCTTCCAGTTTTGCCTTTCCTGATTCATAGCGATTATGTCGTCCGAGCCCAAAGTGGAAAAGCTTGCTTCCACTCAGTGGCACGGGATATGCCAGGACACTGGACGATCGCGCGCAAACCCGCGGCGATAGTAACCGAGTTAGCAAAGCGGCGACGCCAGAGACAGCGGGGAAAGGCGCCCCATGCTGGGATTACGGGCTGTGCCGCAGCGCAAGATGCCGTGACGCATCGTCGCGGGAAATGCGGGAACTCCGGAAAGAATACGCAAATTCCGTACTGAATTCCGTGGCGACGAACCGCATCCGGTTGGCCGGTCGAATCTCAACGTTCCTTAGTTTGAACGGAACGCTCCTGTCTCGCTGTTTCGAATTACTAACAGGATTCGAAAACGCCATATCTGTATTTTAGGGGGGTTAATGAAAGTATTATTAAAAGTTTTACTAAACCATTTTTTTATTACTCTTGGTAATTCACTTCCAAGATACCTCTATTTCAATAAGATTCGACCAAGTTTTTATAGGATGGCAGGCTTAAATATCGAAAAGCGGGTAGTAATCACCGGGCCCCTTTCTTTGCGCGCAGATACTACGAATAAGATATTTATATCAGAAGGCACATATTTCAACAGCGAAACGAGATTTGGTTGTCAAGAGAGTGAAATACGAATCGGAAGGCACTGCCTGATCGGACCGCGGGTATCGATTGAGTCTGCAAGCCACGACGTTATTCACGAGGAGGGCAAAGGCAGAAGAGTCTTCACCAAACCTATAGTAGTGAAAGATAAAGTCTGGATAGGTGCAGGAGCGATTATTTTGCAGGGAGTTACGATCGGTGAAGGGGCGGTGATTGCGGCCGGAGCCGTTGTTCATAAAGACGTTCCGGACTACACGGTAGTCGGCGGGGTTCCTGCGAAGATACTGAAAAAAATTCAGGCATAAAGCTTTTGATTTGCCTAGGGCGTCAGGCTTTCATGACGAGTCCCGCCAGTTGCGTGATTTCGGACAGAACGGCCGCGACTAAGCCGGGGATCGCCATCGCCACCGGCGCACTCAGACCGTCGCCCGGTCCGAATTCGGCATCGGCCGGGATTTCGACGAGCAGTATGATGACCTTGTCCGGCAGATCGTTCAGAGCCCTGCCCAGGGCCAGGGTCGAGGAAAGCCCGAAGCCGTGGCTGGAGCAGGGCTCAGAGCTGTCTTCGATCTGTTGCGCATCCAGGCGCCGGACCGAACCCGGCGCCGATCCGGATTGCGCGGCGTCGATCAGGATCGCGAGATTCGCGCCCCGCATGGCGTCGAGGAGATGGTTGCCGACCGGGGCGCAGACCTCCGCCGATACGAGTCCCTCGGGCAGCGCGCGGAAGCCGTCCGACAGCATCAGGTTTTCCACCGCGATCCAGCCGAGTCGGTCGTCGCCGAAAGGCGAACCCAGCCCCAGAACGCGGACCGGCGTCATTCGCGAATCACCTTCAGCTTCAGGAAATGCGTGGCGCAGGAAATGCACGGATCGTAGTTGCGGATGACCTTTTCTCCGTGCAGCCGCAATTCGCCGTCGCTGCGGTCGAGTCCGAAGGCTTCGATCGAGCGGTGCAGGTCCTCGGCGATGCGGGCCTGGTTCTGGCTAGTCGGAGGGACGATGCGCGCCTTGAGGATTTTGCCGTCCTCGCCGACATCGTAGCGGTGCCAGAGCAGTCCGCGCGGCGCCTCGGTGCAGCCGAACCCGCTGCCGACGCAGGTATGGCCGGAGACGAACGGGACGTCCGGCTCATAATTCTCGAGCAGGCGTATGGCTTCCACGATGGCTAGGTGAATCTCCACGGCGCGCGCCAGCATGCTGTGGAACACGTTGCGGGAAGGGAAGGGGATGCCGGTTTTCGCCAGTGTCGAACTTACCGGTTCCGGCAGCCGGTCCCAGTTCAGGTTGAGCCGAGCCAGGGGACCGACCAGATAGGAGCGACCTTCCAGCAAGGAATATAGCGCGGTGGAATGGGGTTCCTGGTGCTCCTTGAAGTGATCTTCGTAGCGGTCGACGGGAATATCGAGTCCGGTGTCCGAAACGATGCGGCCGGAATAGAGCGGGTATTCGCTCGGGTGCCGCAGCGCCACGCTGACGAAGTCCTGTTGGTCTTGAGGCACATCGACACTCGCGGTCCAGGCGACCAGGTTTTCCGCATCCGGCAGAGCGGCTCGCAGCCGGTCCAAGAGCTTTGTCACCCGGTCCTTGGGCGGCGCGGAATGGAACCCGCCGAGCCGCGCGCCCACCGGATGCACCGAGCGCGCGCCGAACAGCCGGATCAGTTCGTTGCCGAGACTTTGAAGGCGCAGCCCGCGGCGGACCTCGTCCGGATAATCCCGCGCCATTTCCGGAGCGCTGGAGTATCCGAAGAAATCGGGCGCCGCCAGCAGGTGGATGTGCAGGCTATGGCTCTGAATCCATTCGCCGCAGTACATGGCCCGGCGCATGGCTTCTATCCAGGGCGTGGAGCGCCAGCCGAACAGGCTTTCCAGGGCCTGCACCGCGCTCATCTGGTAGGCCACCGGACAGATGCCGCAGATCCGCGCCACCATATCGGGTACTTCGAAGGCTTCGCGTCCTTCCAGGAACTTCTCGAACAGGCGCGGCGGCTCGCCAATGCTGAACTTCAGGTTCTCGATGCGGCCGTCGCGGATGTGAAGATCGAGGGCGCCTTCGCCCTCGACCCGCGCCAGGACGGGCACGTTGATCTTGATTTCCCGGCGCTCGTTCATGATTTCTCCCTCCAGCGCTTGCCGGCTTCGCGGAAGGCCTCGGCTTCGCTGTTGATGTAGCGGAAGCGGCGGGCGATGCGCTCTGCGGGCATGCCTTTCTGCTCGAACCAGCGGCCCCAGGAGTCGCCGTTGATGTTCTCCGCCGGTCCGTAGCAGCCGTAGCAGTCGCGGCCTATGCCGGGGCACAGCACGCCGCAGCCGGTGCGGGTGACCGGTCCCATGCAGTGCTGCCCCTGGGCCACCATGACGCAGACGATGTTTTTCCGCTTGCATTCCATGCAGATTTTTTCGTTTTCGTCCCGCGGCGGGGCGCCGAGTAGCAGCGAGCTCACCGTCGCCATGACCTGCCGGGTGTTGACCGGGCAGCCCCAGAGCTCCATGTCTACGGGCACATTGGCGGCGATGGGCGTCGCCGTGTCCAGATGGTCGATCTTCGAGGGATCGGAATAGACGTCGGCGAACCAGCGGGCGGCGTCCGCCTGGTTGCGCAGCGCCTGCAGGCAGCCCGAGGTGGCGCAGGCGCCGATGGGTACGAGGAAGCGAGTGTTTTCGCGGATGCGGCGGATGCGCTCCTGCTCTTCGTGGGTGGAGATGCTGCCTTCGATGAAGGCGAGGTCGGCCGGCGCATCAGGGTCGACGATGCCCGCTTCGGCAAAGTGCACCACGTCCGCCAGCTCGAACAGTTCCACCAGTTTTTCGCCGGCATTGAGAAAGGCCAGCTGGCAGCCGTCGCAGGACGAAAATTTGTGGACCGCGACGCGAAGCTTCTTGTCCATGTCAGAACCCCTTCTTGCCCAGGAGGGCCTTCAATTCGGGATAGGGAAACACCGGGCCGTTGCGGCACACGAAGGGCGCGCCGATCATGCAGTGTCCGCAATGGCCGATGCCGCAGTGCATGTTGCGCTCCATGCTGAGCCAGATGTTCCCGTCGGCCACGCCGCGCTGGCCGAGCTCGTAGATGGAAGCACGCATCATCGGCTCGGGGCCGCACAGGAATACGATGGTCTGGCCGGGATCGATATGGGTCCGGTCGAACAGCGCCGTCACCAGGCCCTGATGCCAGGTCCAGCCGGGCTCGGCCACTTCCGCCGCCAAAAGCACCTGCGTATCCGGCAATTCCCTCCATCGCTGGTACTGCTCGTGCCAGATGAGGTCGTCGGAGCGTTTGACGCCTTGCATGATCAAGAGCCGCCGGAAGCGCTCGCGCCGCGCCACGATGTAGCGGATGACCGAAACCAGCGGCGCGCAGCCGAGCCCTCCGGTGATGAGCGCGACATCCTTTCCCTGAGCTTCGAGCAGAGGCCATCCGCGCCCGTAGGGACCGCGCACGCCGATCCGGTCGCCCGGCTGGAGCCGGCTCAGCGCGCGGGTGACGCGGCCGACGGCCCTGATCGTGTGGTCCAGCGTTTCCGTCTCGTCGGGATCGGAGACGATGGAAATCGCCACCTCGCCGATGCCGTAGAGGTAAATCATGTTGAACTGGCCGGGTACGTATCCGTAGGCGCCTTGGGCGACCGGATCGGTGAACCTCAGCTTCAGGGTGAAGATGGTCGGCGCCTCCTGGACGCGTTCGACGATTTCGGCTTCGCGCGGCAGATAAGGATTTTGCATGGGCCTCCTCAGCGGCAGATGGCCGCCAGTTCTTCCGTAATGTCGATCCCCACCGGACACCAGGTGATGCAGCGCCCGCAGCCCACGCAGCCGGAGCGCCCGAACTGGTCGTGCCAGCTGCCCACCTTGTGAGTCAGCCATTGGCGATAACGGGTGCGGGTATCGGGACGGATGGTGATGCCGTGGATGTAGCTGTGCCTCTGGGTAAAGCAGGAATCCCATTCCCGATAGTGTTCGCTGCGGCTCCCGTCGAGGCTCGGCACATCGTTCTCGCTATGGCAGAAGCAGGTGGGGCAGACTAGGGTGCAATTAGTGCAGGAAAGGCAACGCTGCGCCACCTCGTTCCAGCGGGGATGATCGAGACGGGCAAACAGCACGTCCTTGAGATTGCGTGACGGAACGCCCTTGACCTGCCGACGGCCGGCGTCCTCGATCTCCCGGTCGGTGGTTTCGATTTGTTCGGCGCTCGCTTTCTTGACCGGCAGTCCGGCGAGAATCCGCTCGCCCTTTTCGCTTCGCGCCTCGATCAAAAAGCCCTCGTCCAGCTCCGAAAGCGCGAGATCGTAGCCGTAGCTTGCCCGCGGTCCGTCGCCGGTCGAGGCGCAAAAGCAGTTGAGGGAGGGGTGGGTGCAATGGACCGCGATCAGGAACAGCTTTTGCCGCCGCGCCGTGTACCAGGGGTCGGGATGCTCGCCCTGCATGAAATGCCGGTCGTAGATGTAGAGCGCGGCCAGATCGCAGGCTCTGGCGCCGATGACGGCTACGGGTTCGGCTTGCGGCGATTCGCCGGCGAATTCGACGGACCCGTCGGCCTTGCGCTCCGCGGTCCAGAGCTTGTCGCGGCCGGCGAAGGTCAGCGGGCGCAGAGCTTGCGGTCCGTTGGCCCAGGCAAAGAAGCGCGGCTCGGCGGTTTGTTCCAGCCCGTATTGGCCCGGCGCTTGCCGGTCGTGGATACCCTGCGGCAGATCCTCGACGCCGGTAATCGGCTCGTAAACGATGGCGCCGTCCCTGACGCGCGGACCGATGCATCGATAACCGGCGGAAATCAGTTCGGACAAGAGTCTCGGAAATTCGCTCCGGGGCAGAAAGTTGCGTCGCTCGGCCATGGTTTGGACTTCCTGTTGCATTACCGCTTACCCATGGCAAGCGTGGCGTTCGGAGGATTGTAAATCGTTTCGGACATCCGTGAAACGATGAAACGGCGCAGACCGGTCTCTTACGAAAATAGACCAATGGGTCCCGAATGGACCGTTCACCCCGAGCGTATGGAAGGGTTTCAAGCGCCTAATGGGATTGGATCCTAGCGCGGTCTCGCCATGCTGTATTTCTCGAGAATGGATTCAGCCTCGTCGGAACGCAGGAACGCCAGCCAATCCTTCGCGGCACCCGGATTTCGGGCGTTCTTGGCGATGGCGGCGGCCTGTATGCCCTCGCGGTTGTGTTTCGGCGGGATCGGAACGAAGTCGATAGGATGGCCGATCATCATCTGGTATCGCGGCTCGCTGATCCAGGTCACCCCGGCGTCGACCTTGCCCTGCATGATCCAGAGCGGCGTCTGCCGATGATGAATTTCGGTCAGGAATGCCTCGCCCTTTTTCACCTTGGTATCGTAGATTTCCCGGACCAGATCCTCACCGCCCGCCTGCCGGAGAGCGGCTCTGATCTGCTCGGAAATGCCCTCGGTTTCCGGATCGGGATTGGCGAGCCGCACACCCGGCTTGCCGAGATCTTCCAGCGAACGGATGTCCTTGAGATTGCCTTTTTTCACCATGATGGCGAGGCGATTCTTAATGAAACGCACCGGCGGACCTTGCAAGACGCCCTGTTCGATCAGTTCGGCGATCCGTTTTTCTCCGGCCTGGACCACGTCGGGCTGGATCGACAGGGTAAGATTGCCCACGGTAATCGTGTTGTGGTCTTGAAGTTGTTTCACGATGACGCCCGGCGGAAGCGTTTCGTAGAAGATTCGTCCCCGGAGTTCGGGCTTTTGCCGCTCGAATGCGTCGACCAGTTCTTCCAGGGCGAAAAAGTAGTTGCCGCCGGCAAATACGACGAACTCGGCCGCAGCCGGATTGCCGTGGAAATCCGGCATGTTGTCGACTTCCGGCACCGTGAACACGACACCGGGATGGGCAGCGGGAGGCGTTTCTCCTTGCCAAGGCGGGAAGACGGCGGGCAATGCGGCGGTGGCCGAAGTATCCGCGCTCATGATCGACTCCGCGAACAGAAAGGCCGAAACGGCCAGCCAGAGGTGTTTCCACACGTCGGCTACTCCATCGGTTAAGAGGACGGCATGCTTCTTTAATCCGGAATCAGGGCGTACCCGTCCATCTGATACAGCGGGAGTACGGACAGGGCCGAAAGCGCCACCGTGATGTCCGGATTGACGTCGGCCGGCTCGAATTCCTTTTCCGCCAGAGCTTGCCCGCAGACGTAAAGCGTAACGCCGGCTTTCTTCAGCGCCTGGATCAGTTCCGTGTTGGGGTTTCCGTTGCCGAACCGGTTGCGGTAGCGTTCGTCCTTCAGAATCGCCGGGGTCGCCGAGCCGTGCACCACCAGAACCAGCTTCAGGCGTTCGATTGGCACGTCGGCCAGGGCGAAGGTGTTGATCAGCCGGGCCACGTGATCCAGCCCTTCGTTCGGCTTTTCGGGCGTCTCGGCGCCTTGGGTGATGTCGAACAGCACCTTGTAAGTCCGATCCGGCGAAGGCCGCGCCGCCGCATCCGGATACGGCCGAACCTTGCCGTAGCCCCGAATGGCGGGGTATTCCCATCCGGACTTGGATTCCGCCGAAGCCTGGTCCATCGAGCTGCCGATTAGCAGACCCGCCAAAACGAAGGTCGTCCTTTTGGACATGCCGGTCTCCTTTTCGGGAACGGTAAAGAAGCGGAGCTCAGATCTCGACCGCCCGAGACACGGTGTCGGCATCGCGGGCGGCCTGACCTCCCGCAATCGACTCGAAGTCGCCTCGGAGTGCCTTCAGTGCGTATTTTTCCCGGTCGATCTCGCGCCGTGTGCGGATGCCGAGCCGACGGAACACGGAAACCGGCGGACACCAGCCTTGCAGCGCGTGTTGAAGGAGAAAGCCGGCGACGCCGGTCGAAAGCCATAGCCAACGGCGGCTGTGTATTTGGGACAAGGCCAAGCCGGCGAGAGAAAAACTGGCGGCATTGGCTTCCAATACCCTCTCGATGTCCCACTCCCGGTCCAACGCATCGATGCGGCGCGTCAGGGTTTCCCGGCTCGTACCGGCGTACTGGCTGATAGTCGCGCGAATTTCGTCGTCGATGCGCGCGTTGATGTCCGGGGGCGTATGCCGTCGGACCCGATCGGTTTCATAAGGCTGAATTGCAGTCATCTTCGATCTCCTCGGATGTTTTTCGCTCCGGGATCGCTTAGCACCCATCACCACAGTCTGTGTGGTCCTCCCGTGCGGGTGGCGGGATCTCGGATCAGTCTGGCCTCAGAATTTGGTCGAGGTTACGCCCTCGAAGTAAAGGGTATCTTCGTACGCGGTGACGCACGCTTGGCATCCGCATTGCCCCAAGCAGGGGTCCGGGCATTCCGGAACGCATGTGCAGACTTCCCAAAAGGTCTGATCGTTGGTAAAGGGCCCCTTGTAAATGCCATCCGGCCGATAGCGTTTCCTTCCTTCTTGGGTGGGTATCTTCATGAGTTTCTCCCATATCAATCGTAGCCGCCGAGGTGGATTCAAACGATAGAATTTGCACAAACGGGTTTTCTGCCCGTTCCCTCGGGGAATGGTTAGGGCGAGGGTGAAAGCGCGCACGCTATTTTGCTGCTCTGAGGTGATCGATGGCCTCTTGGGCCGCTTGCCGCGCCATCTCGGCTTGATCCGCGTCGCTATGCTCGATGGCGCTATCCAGGCTTTTCAATGCCGCCGTCAAATGCTCGTCGAACGTGGACTGGGTCAATGCGGCCTCCACGTACGTCTTGGCGAGTTTTGCGTGCTCGCCCACGCCTTTGGCGTCGCCCTTCTCACCGGCGAGTACCGCGGCTTCGGAGTGTTTCCAGGCTTCCTTGATGTGCCGCTCCTTCGTGAACACGCGCCCCTTTTCGTCTTTTCCGGCAATCCCGGCTTGAGCGTGCTGTATGGCTTCTTCGGCTATCGCGGCGTTGAGGTTGAGTCCGAATAATGACACTAGGAGACCGATAAGCATCTTGCTGCGCATGTGGCTCCTCCTTTGAGCCCTATCGGCTCGAAAAAAAAGCTCAAATTTAACAATTAGTAAGTCGGAAGACTCTTACAGTTGCTAAGGAGTTTTACGAACAGATGCTTCGCGGATCGGATATGCGACAATCATCCCGGCGCGGGTTGGGAGAATTTTGATGATCGATGAGGCGCGGAGATTGACGAGCCAGGGAAGGGAAAGGTTCTGCTATTCTGCCCTACGAGCTGTGCTCTGGTCGAAGCGAAAACAAATCAGACCGAGTTAAAGCGCTAGCCGGTCGAACCATCCGGAGCTATTCGCGTTGCCGGCATAATTCGGCGTGATCGCGTGCAATGCGGGCGCCCGCTGGCCATGGGCCGATAAGAGGTCCAGAATCGCCGTACGGGATCACGGCTTCGGATCTTAGCTCTGCAAATTGAATATCCTGCCACAGGAGACATTATGAATCGTAAAGTTGGGGGTGATAGGCCGGCACGGCCGAACGGTCGTATTCTGGCCATTGTGTGCTGCCTTCCTCTCGCGGCGTGCTCCCTCATCACAGTGCACACGCCCGGGGGCAATACACGCACGATGAACCAGCGCGAGTTCGCGGAATACGTCGAGCACGTTTTTCGCTATCACAACCAAGTCGTCAACGAACTCATCGAACTTTCGGGCACAAGCGACGATATCGATGATGAGGACGCCGCCGAGCTCGCGAAAGAAGAGGCTCATATGCTTCAAGTCTGTGCATCTCTCAACGACGTCGTTTCCGAGTCCATGACCGGGCAGGACACCGATTTTCAGGCCAAAATGCGGCTTGTCGACGCGGTTCCCGAATGCGAGGCGGCAACCCGCAAAGTGGAAGACCTGTTGCCTTAAGAGAGGGAAAGGTCAGGTCTCTCCCGATGCGAGCCAACGGGCGCAGTCGGCGCCCAATTCCGCGACGGCGCGGGACTCATACTCGTTCACATCGTCCGCCGTGAGAGTATCCGTCCAGCGGCCGTTCGTTCCCTTGTTGATGAAAACCCGAGCGCCTCCGTCCCAGAAGACGCCTCCCAGCGGAGCGCTTTTCGGCGCATTCTGCTTCATCCAGTCGAAGGAGCAATGCTCGACGATGGCTCCCCAGTTCGATTCGTCTACGGAGATGTCGAGGAAGGCGGCGATGCGGCGTATCTGGCCCGGCAGATCCCGTTTCAAATCGGCGAAATGGACCAGCATGACGTTGGGCATATTCCTGATGCTCCACCAGCTGCGGACGTTTTCCCAGAACGGCCAGAAAGGATAGCCGTCCCGATCCATCCAGTCGCGCCAATATTGCCGGACATCGCTGGTCGGCGGCTCGATCGGAGGACCCACGCGTCCGGGCGTGTCGTTCAAGGCTTCGTACCAGGCCCGATTGGCATTCGCGTGGTGGTTGTACAGACTCCAGACCACGTCCCGCCCGTCGCGTCCGATGTAGATGTACTTGGCGCGAGGCGAGAATACGAGGGCGTCTACCGGCAAGTGTGTCTTGAGGAAACGCCTATGGGTCTGCGCCTCCACGACCGGCAGCTTTTCCGCTTTAGGCGGTACGCGCAGATCGAGCCACGGCGACATGGTCGCGACCTCGATACCCGGATCGCCGCCGAAGAGCAGTTGGCCAACGATCTGCTGCATCCAGGTCGTACCGGATTTCCCGTAAGTCGCGACGACGATGTCGTCATCCCGAAATGCAAAGTCGTTCCAGATCGTGGAATCGAAATGATGATTGTGGATCTCGCGAGCTTTTTTCGGCCATTCAACCGTCTGCGCCATGCGTTCATGTCTCCGGGGTGATTTTGGTTCTTCGAGAAGCGACTTTCCGATCTATTAATCAGGCCCGTAAATACCCTCCTGGTATTTCGGGCCGCCGCCCAGGCCGGTACACGCCCGGCCTGGGCTCACGCGGCTTGTCGCCGCGCCGGGGCATCCCTGCCCCGGATTAACCCGGCCTATATTTATAGGCCGGGTTAATAGGCGAAGTCGGGTTCAGCGCCAACGACGTATTTTCCTAAGGTAAGCCTAATGACGATCGCTGAGCAACTCGTGCGTGTCGATTCTCACCGAATCAAGGCGGCGACGCACGATGCAAAACCTTTCGCCTCTTCGGGCAGTTCGGCGCGTTCGGCCGGGAGAGTGGGATCGGAAAGCGTAAACGACCCAGCCATCTTCGGGCTGGCGCCGGTTGTGTCTACGCTTCCCGCGATGTTGAAGGAATAGGACTTCCCGGCCGGCAGAAAGCCGATACATCCTTCGATAGTGTTTCCGGTACCCGCACTGTGGACTATGGCGAATGAGCTCAGGAGAGCGAGACTTCCAACGATTCCGATCGTGATCAAGATAAGATTTTTCATATTTCTTCTTCTTTTTTGATGACTCGCGAGGCGGTCACCGAGCCGCGTCAGCGGCCCGGTGGACGACCAAGTTAGGGGTGGTATCCATCCGACAGTGTCTTCAGAAAAGCGACGATCGCATCCTCCTGATCGTCGGTCAGATGAAGATTGCCCAATTCGTCGGTGTTTACATTCACGGGAACTTCCGGTGCCGGCCAGCAGTCTTGAGCCAGCGCATCCGCTTCCGTCGTGAACGGATTGAGACAAGTCGGTTTGGCATCCCGAGTGTTGTAGAAATGAACGATCCCTTTCAAGCTCTTGAAATACCCATTATGTGCAAAAGCCTTGACGAAACCCTCATACGGCCGCTTGTCGACGTTGCGCAGCGTGGGCACCTTTTGTTTGCCCAGGTTGGCCGGTGCAAATTGCTGATAATCCGAGCGGTTCGCCAGGAATTCGCCGAGACCGAGGTCGATCCAGCCAAAACCCGCGGCGTTGAACTCGGACTGGGTATAGAAGGGGTTGTCGGGATTGCGGGGCACGCCGATGTTGTCATAAGTGAAGTCGGTGAACAGCGGCGGCTGGCCGTTGGGACCCGGATCCACGACATGGCAGTTCACGCATTTTCCTTTGCCTTTAAATAGGTTAAGCCCTTTCTTCTCTTGCTTGGTCAGTTTGACCACGCCTTTTAGATAATAGTCGTATTTCGAGGTAAAGGCGTTCGACTCGGGCGAGGCCTCGAAGTCGGCGACGGAGCGCGCGATGCGGTCGAAAGCGGCGTCCACCTTGTCCGGATCGCAGGCATCCGATCCCCAGACTTGCTTGAAAAGGCTCGCGTAGGAGCTGCCGCAAACTCTCGAAACGACATCGGCCGGCGCGGCCAGGGCTTGCTCCAAGGGATTGAGGAAAGGGCCTTGTGCCTGGTCCGCGGCCGGGTTGCCCAGTTTTTCGCCAGTGGCGCGGCCGTCCCAGAAGTTGCCGCCGATGAATAATGCGTCCTTCTTTTCGATTACATAATGCAAGACCGGGCTGGGGGACGCATAGGCCGAACTGGGCGGTTTGCGGTTGCCGAATCGGCCGCTTATGGAACCCTCATACACCGTCCCGGCTGCGTTGAGCGCGGAGTCGGGGCCGGTCCAGCCCGCCTCGGGCGCGTGGCAGGCAGCGCAGGCCTGGTTGCCGTTGACCGATAGATTTTCGTCGAAGAATATGGACTTTCCCAACTCCTCGGATGGCGTCAATGCCTGCGTCACAACGGGCTCTGCCATCAGGCACAGGCTTAGCGCGTAAATGGTGACCGTCTTCTTGCTCATGTAATCTCTCCTCCTGTTTGAGATCATCCGACTACGTTGTACGTCAGCCGAATCCAAAATGTGACAGACGCTCAAGCGTCGGCCGATTTGTCCCTCTCCAATACCGCTTACCTCTATCGAGCATCGCACCGATTTGGCCCTTCACCGGTCTGCCGGCCACACTCGACAGCCGGTCTCGGGCCGATACGTCAAACCGCCGGCACTTGTCGGGTCACTTGGGCGTAGGTCAACTCGACGGAGCTAGAAAAAACGAGCTGAACGGCTGGTCCGGAATTGCAGCTCGAACAAGCTGGGAACGCCGCAATGAAAGCGAAATTTTCCGGTGCGATACCGCGCTAGGAAACGCCCAAGAGTTATGCTCGAAAGTTGTGGATGAGGGGCTGAGGTAGGCGGCGTATTCTTGATGGTCTTCGAGGTCATCAATTCCTGTTGAGAGGAGCG
>NZ_JAFIBZ010000048.1:0-16548 GCF_017832375.1 Methylocaldum sp. RMAD-M
CACCTCAAGAGTGTGCGGACACCCCGTGCATCCGCTCGCACCAGTGTCGCCTGAGCCTTTCAATCCGTCGAGACGGTCCTCGGCGGACGCTTACGTTCCAAGGCTGGGTCTTTGCTCTCTTCGAGAATCCGCGGGGGTTGATTGCGGGTTTTGCGGATTGCGGTCAGTTTCTCCGCCGGCCATGTGCCGCAAGCCAAATCCGTTGCCTTACCGTCGAACTTGTACCGCCCTGAGAAAAAGACGGACACCTTGCCGTTGGACTTCACTCGCACCGTGCCTTGGAGGCTGCCGCCATCGGAAAGTTTCTTGTCTTTGTCCTCGGCCTTGAGTGATTGCAATTTCTTCTCGGTTAATTCCGCCATGGTCCCGCCCTCGTAATCCGCTGTGACCCTCAAGAATGATCCTAACTTTGGTCCCAATCGTAATGTCGGCTTTTGGTGAATCCTATCGGACAATCCTGGATAATTCACATTCTGAAAGTCCCATATATTGCAGTCTGTAGAGGCATTTAAGAAGATGCTAATAGAAGGCGAGAGATGTGGATTTACCTGTATGGCGTGCAGGTGGTAGGAGGTTCAAATCCTCTCGCCCCGACCAATAAAACAAAGGCTTATCGAGCATGTCGGTAAGCCTTTTTTCGTTTGGGCTCCAATTTTAGGAGCCTTTCCCGATAAACCAGTGGCGTGCCCGGTGAGGTAAGCTGGAGCAAGTGGACACCCAAGTTTCACACCATGAGACGGAATGTCGACGGGCAAAGTTACCAAATCGAACCTTTGGATGAGTGTGCTCTGCCGGGCGCACCATAAAAAAAGACCTACTCGAAAGTAGGTCTTTTTGAAGGGAGGATCACGTACTAGTTATAGCTGTGGGGATACGGCTGTATTCGATAATTTCTGGGAATCCCCGTCAGGCGAACTTCCACATCCCGTTAGGCCAATAGCGGCAACGACGAGACAAACCGCAGCAAGTAGCTTCTTCATGATTCCCTCCGCATTAAGTATCAGTAATTAACTAAATTAGCCATTAATGACGCTACTTATATCGCCTATTTCAGGCGTAATTTGTTTACCAGTTCACGGCCACTTCCGTCAAGACGATATTTTCGATCAGATGGCTGTCCCAAAGTTCCTTCGTCAAGCATCGCGCTGGCGAACGGTCTTCTCTTGGAAGGCTTTCTCCTTGGAGCCCATCCCAGTAAGCCGTTCGCCCTGAGCCCTTCGACTCCGCTCAGGACAGGCCGGTCGAAGGGTTTCTTGAGCCTACTGGGATAGGCTCTTGGTCCGGAAGACATATGAGACTGCCTTTCTTCCTTTCGGTACGACCGTCATCAGTCGGGCATTCGGCCGAAAAGGGCGTAGTGCTTGCCAGAACATGGCTACGGTGGGTTGAATCGTCCGATTTTCATTACCCGGAATGGTCATTGGCTCTGATATTTCTTAACCAGATCTTGGATCTCGTTCACTTCTTCTCTATGAGCTTGACGATAAAGCTGATGAGCTTCGCGGATACTCGCCAGGTGCTTTTCGATATTCTCGGAAGTCAGCAAAACGCCGAAATCGTCAGCGATCCGACGATTCGGATCCGAGTAATTCAACACGCGATCGAGCACCAGGTCACCCAGCTCTTTCCGATAGTGAGAAGATTCCCAAAACCACCGCATCATGGTTTCCTTGTCACCCAAGGCCGGTACAGCCTCCATGGTATAGGTATTGAAACCGGAAAAGTCCCATAGAGGGAAGGGATTGCGTCTGCGTTCCCGTGCGACCTCTTCATTAAGTCGGACGATCTCTCTTTTCCAAGTCTCCCATTCATCCCAAAGCCCCGTGCCGGCCGTCAGTACCCATTGGCGTGCGTGAGCCGGGGAAATCAGAATATGGAATTCAATCTTGCTCCGGTGAGCCTCTTCAAGAATCCTTCGAAAGTAATCAAACGTATTCGTGCTTCCGTCTTCCGAAACAAAATCGAATTTCTTGTGTGGCCTTGGGAAATACAGGTGCGTCACGTAATTCAGTTCGCTATAAAGAGCCGCTTCGTGCCGTCCTCCGTGCATCATCATGATCGCTTCTTTATCGGGCTGTTCCACTTGTCCGCGCGGCAGAATCACATTATCCCGATTGGTCTGTTGAAACAGGGTCTTGAGGCTTGCTGTTGTGGCATCAACCGATGCCAAGGTTTCCAGCAGGTCCGTGGTTATAGCGATATTCCGTTTGGCCCCGTGAACATCCGACGAGAGTCGTTCCTCAGTGAAATCCGGAGCATTAGGTCTATAGGCATTGAATTGGAAGAAGTCGACGGCCAATACGACTTTCTTTAATCGTCGTTCTGCATTGGCGTGCTGAAAGTAGCGCAAATTTTCATAGATAGTCGCTCCATTCAACGCGAGGTTGTAGGTGTTAAATTCGGGGAACAGCGCCGGATGCTCCGGATCAAGGCCGTGTTCGGTGCGAGAGCTGCCGATGACCAGTACGTCGGGTTTTCGTGCTCTAACGGCGTGGGCCTTGGTCAGCCGCAGTTGCTTGAATAACTCCGGCTTATTGGCATTTATCCCTTCCCAGCTTGGAGACCCGAAAATGGAATAAGGGTCTACCAGGTAATTCATCAGGATGATTACAGTCAAAAGAACAACGGCACCGATACCGATCGTATCGAGATAAGCCGCGAATTGGCGTTCGCTTGGCGTCACTGGGCCCTTGCCCAAAAGCCGTGAAGAAATCGTAGCAGGCCCGGCAGATCGGAGTCGGGATAAAAGGGAGGAATCGGGCTTCGCGGCGGGTTTATTCACGGATTCTCAGAATTGAAAGTAGAGAAACTCGCTCACCTTGGTGAGGCTGAGCACGTCGAACACGAAGAGCAGCATGGTGAGGTTGGCCCAGATTACCGTCGGCCGCCATTCCATCCATCTCCAGCGAAGGCGCTGTATCTCGCCTTTATAGGTTTCGAATGCCGGGTGATAGTTGCGCATGAGTTGCTGGGTGTTGGGCAAAAACAGAACGAATATCGACAATGCCAACAGCCATGCACCAGCCATCTCGGGTTTCGCGCCGGCGACGTGCGCGAAGACCCCGTCGAAGGTGACTCCCAGTCCCTGCAGCCACTCGCCAAAGCGGCCGAGAATTCGGAGGGCTTCCGGTTCCAGCGACACGCCGTTGGCTCCGATCATTCCGAGCCATATGCTCTTCGTACCCGTAATCGTCTCCGCGCGAAAGGGCACCCAGGCGGCGATCACCGCGACGAATGTCAGCGTCCAGCCGAATGCCTTGCCCATCCGGCTGGCGGCTGCCCGACCGCCGAACAGCGATCGCCAAACATGATTGACGATGAGAAAGAATCCATGCAGCCCGCCCCACACCACGAAGTTCCAGCCGGCGCCGTGCCACAGGCCGCCGAGCAACATTGCGATCATGAGATTGGCATGGCGTCTTGTCGGGCCCTTCCGGTTGCCGCCGAGAGGAATGTAGATATAGTCCCGCATAAAACGGGAGAGCGTTATGTGCCAGCGCCGCCAGAAGTCGATGATATTGGTCGACTTGTAGGGCGAATTGAAGTTGAGGGGTAGCCGAATGCCGAACATCCGGGCTAATCCGATAGCCATGTCGGAATAACCCGAGAAGTCGAAGTAGAGCTGAAGGGTGTAGGCCAGGGCGCCCGCCCAGGCCTCGAAGAAGGTCAGCGCAATGCCGCTATCGGCCGCATGGAATGCCGGCGTGGCATAGGCGGCGACGCCATCGGCCAGCACCACTTTCTTGAAGAGGCCGATGGTGAAGATGGTGAAGCCGACGGCATGGCGTCGGACGCTCAGTTGATAGAGGTCATTCCGGGCGAATTGCGGCATCATTTCCCGGTGATGCACGATGGGACCCGCGATCAGCTGGGGAAAGAAGGTGACGAAGAGACAGAAGTGGAGAAAGTTATACTCCTTGGTTTCCCCTTTATAGGCGTCTACGAGGTAGGCGATGGTCTGAAAGGTGATGAAGGAAATGCCGAGGGGCAGGATGATGGTCTCCACGCCGAGAATATCGCCGAATATGAAGTTGATGTTGTCGACGAAGAAGTTCGCATACTTGTAATACCCGAGGAGCGACAAGTTGGCGGCGATACCGAAAATCAATAGCCATTTTTTCTCAGAGGAATGACCTTCGCTGCTCAGGGAAACTCCAAGCGCGTAGTTGAACAAAATGGAGGCCAAGAGTAATCCCAAGTAGGCCGGATTCCACCACGCGTAGAAAAAGAGCGACACACCGATTAGCCAGGCGATGGCGACCCGATGGTGGCCGCGGCTTCCGATGGCAAAAAAGACGAACAGAGAAATGGGGAGTAATAAGAAAATAAACGGATAGGAGTTGAAGAGCATCGGAGTTGCTTGATTCGACGTGCGGGACTAAAGGGCTTTGATCGGTGATCGACTCCCTACTCGATGTCCACATCCCGCTGGATCTCCCCGGACGAAGGCGATCCCGGAATTCTCTACAAATAAATACTGCTTGTAAGACGGCAAAAGCGATCAAAGTTCCGCCTGCTGCTCAGGCGATGCCTCCCCAAGCATTGCTTAGCGGAAACCTAGCCTATCCGGAGCTCAGCCCGAGAGCAAGACCGATCGGTGTGCATTGTAAGAGCAAATTAGAGCAGTTTTCCTGGGGTCGTAAGGCATAGCGCACTATCGGGACCAACCGCCCACATCGGAGGCGATGATCGTGTCGCGGGACTTCTTCCAAGCCGCTCGTAGCGGGTAGCTATCATCCTCGAATCTAGTTGATCGATCGTTCAAGAAATGCGGCAAAAAAGGGCGCCTGCGCTCGGCGCCCTGACCGGGTTTTACGGGGCATCGAAGTGGAAGGTCTCACTCTCTGCAATCAGAAAGATCGGCGCGCCGCCGGTCGAGATGTCGACGGCATGGGCGAGTGTTTCCTTGCCGCCTTCCGACTGCGCGCAGGCTTCCAGCGCCGCCATGGACGGAAAGAACACCTCGGCAATACGGTAGAAGGGCGCTGCGCCCTGGGGTGATCCCAGTACCCGGGTGGCGATGAACTTGGTTTTTCCGCCGAGCTTTTCCACGGCCATGGGAACATGCTCCTCTTGATAGCGCTTCTCGAAAGCAGCGATATCGGCGGGCGTTGGATAAATCACCATGAATTTGACTTCGGACATGTCGTTCTCCTTGAACTGAAGTTGGAAAAAAAGATTATCGAAATCTAGGGTTGCTGATTGGCGATTTCCTCCTCGGTATATTGATGAACGATCAGTCAAAAATAGGCCGAAAAAATCAGTCGAGCACGGAGAGGCCGACGGCGACGATGTCGGCCAGGACTTCCCGTTCCGGCCGCACTTTGCCGATAACCAGGAGTCCTTGCAAAACGCTGGTCAGATAGCGGGACAGCGCTCGGATATCCGCCTCCTCCCGCAGTTCGCCCGCCTTCCGCATCCGTTCCAACGTGCGCCGAAAGCCTTGTTCGAGCCGCTCCAGGCAACCGCCCACCTTGGCCGCCGTGTCCGGGCAGGACAAGCCACGTTCCACCGCGGAGTTGGTCACTAGGCACCCGCGCAGGGGACCGGCCGTGAGGATGTGCTCGATCACGGTGGCGAAGAAAAAACGGATCGCGGACTTGCCTGAAGGTTCGCTGTCGAGTAATTCCAGCAGGCGCTGGACCACCACATGGTTGTAGCGGTCCAGAACTTCCAGGAACAGCGCCTGCTTGTTGCCGAAGGCCGCGTAGAGGCTGCCTCGATGCAGTCCGGTGGCATCGACCAGGTCCTGGATCGAGGTGGCTTCGTAACCTTTCGACCAAAAGGTCTCCACGGCTTTATCCAGGACGTGCTCGTAATCGAATTCGCGGGGTCGGGCCAAAGGAGACTCCTCGTATTCAGGTTGTAGCTAAGGCTAGTCTTTATTGAATAGTTGGTCAATAACAATCGACCGGTATATTGCCATAGGCGATGTGAAATTCGGAACGATCCGGGCGTAAGCTTCTGATCATCGGCCTCCTGGAAATGAGGCTGAACTTGCTGCTTCCGAACCGGAGGCGAGGGAGGAGGGGATTACTGCGGCACGGGAAGCCATAATAAATTTCCCTAAGCTCGTATGTTCAAATTGGAAACTCTCCCTTCGGAAAAGGGCGAAAATGAAGAGACCGATGCGTCCGACTATATTGCTTGGCGTGGTGATTGGATCTTTAGCATGGACGGCGCGGCAGACGTGAATCACACGCTTGCACTCAGCGTCGTCCAGGTTCATGCCTATCCAAGGGACGGCAAGGCCTTTATCGACTCCGGCGTGGTCCTCGATCAAAATCTGGTGGCCACGAACTGCCATGTCACGCGGCACGCCAACGCGGTCGTCGGGAAGGATGCGTTACGCTTTCGCGCCGCCAGCCAGCGTGCCGATTTGAAACACGAGCTGTGCATTCTCGATGCACCGGGAATGCAGCTGTCGGCTGCGAGCCTGGGGACCGCATCCGGACTCTCCGTCGGCGACCCGAATATCGGTACGGTTATCCGCGGGCTATCGGCATCGCCTTCTACTTTCACGCCGCGTCCACGCTTGCCGACCGACCTCGATCCATCGCAGGTGCGGCATGGGGACCGGAAGTATTGAAAACTGCGGTATCCTGTCGTTCTCTCATTGCCGAAGGCATCCCTTAAGGAAGCTCTGAACAAGTTGATTCCGTTCATGCCCTTCGACAGGCTCAGGAGAGCGTTCGACAAGCCTGTCCTGAGCCCTTCGACTCGGCTCAGGACAGGCCTGTCGAAGGACTTAATCAGAGCTTCCTTAACGCCGTTCACCGCCGAAACGGGGACCTCATGACTATCAGTAATTCCCGGCGTTTTGCCCGCTATATCGGCATCGACTATTCCGGCGCTCAAACGCCGACCGCTAGCCTGAAGGGGTTGCGCGTCTATCTGGCGGAACGGGAAGCGCTGCCCGTGGAAGTGCTGCCGCCGCCGGGCCCGCGCAAATACTGGAGTCGGCGCGGCATCGCCGAGTGGCTGGTCGAGCGCCTGTCGGAAGGCCAGCCAACGCTGGTCGGCATCGACCACAGCTTTTCCTTTCCGCTCCGTTATTTCGAGGTTCATCACCTGCTGCCCGATTGGCCCGCCTTCCTAGACGATTTTCAGCGGCATTGGCCGACCGACGAGGACCACACTTATGTCGACTTTATCCGCGACGGCCTTCGCGGCGATGGCGCCGCCCGCACCGGCAGCCCCCGCTGGCGCCGTCTTTGCGAGGAGCGCGCCAGGGCGAGGTCGGTGTTTCATTTCGACGTGCAAGGCTCGGTCGCCAAATCCACCCATGCAGGCATTCCCTGGCTGCGGTACCTCCGGCGGCAACTGGGCGAGCAAGTGCATTTCTGGCCTTTCGACGGCTGGGCCATCCCGACCGGAAAGTCCGCCATTGCCGAGGCATATCCCTCGTTGTGGAAGAATGTGTATCCAAGCGAGGGCCGCACCCCCGATCAGCACGACGCTTATACCATCGCTGCGTGGCTACGGGAGGCCGACGACGATGGCCGCCTGCAAGGTTTGCTCGAACCCGTGTTGACACCCCCGGAGCGTGCCGTCGCTGGAGTGGAGGGTTGGATACTCGGAGTAGGGTAGAGAGTCAGCTCAGGGGCTAACATCACCCACTTTGGCGATGTTGCTTTACGAAGGTCGCCGACGACGGCATCCCCTGCGAAAGCCGGAATTTCGTTCCGGCTTTCTTCATTCGAAACGGATGTCGTCGCTGGCCGGGAAAATCACCCAACTTGCTCTGCAAGCCGTTCATTCGGCAGCCTTTGCGGCTTTGCCGCCGTTGATGGCGGTGCATCGCCGTGGAATTCGCCGGAATCGTTTGCAAGCACGGGGGCTCGCATCCGCAAAGCGGTTCTTCAGCCCCGGTCTCAATCGTCCTCGTGCCAGCGATGGCCGCTGCGCGACAGCAGTTCCGCAGAGGCGGCGGGGCCCCAGGTGCCGGCTTTGTAGGCTTCCGGACCTTTGGGATCGGCGGCCCAGGTATTGAGGATCGGTTCGACCCAGCGCCAGGCCATCTCCAATTCGTCCTGGCGCACGAACAGCGATTGGTTGCCGCGGATGATATCGAGCAGGAGACGTTCGTAGGCTTCTTCGCGGCGTTCGCTGAATTTGCTGGTGAAATCGAGGTCCAGGGAGACCGGCCGCAATTCCATCGAATGGCCTGGCCGCTTGGCGTTCAGATAAAGGCGGATCGATTCGTCAGGTTGAAGGCGGATGACCAGTTTCGCCGGGGCGCGGGACCCGTTGCGGGGCAGCGGAAAGATGTGGTGGGGCACATCGTGGAAATGGATCACGATGTCGGCCAGGCGGGTGGGCAGGCGTTTGCCGGTGAACAGGTAAAACGGAACCCCGGCCCAGCGCCAGTTGGCGATTTCCGCCTTGATGGCGACGAATGTTTCGGTCTTGCTGCCGGCGGGGACGCCGCTTTCTTCGAGATAGCCGGGCACCGCCTGGCCGCCGCAAATGCCGGCGCGGTATTGGCCGCGCACCGTGTTGACCTGGACATCCTCCGGGGTGAAGGGTACCAGGCATTCCAACACCTTGAGTTTTTCGTTTCGGATCGCGTCGGAGTCGAGGCTGGAAGGCGGTTCCATGGCCACGAAGCAGAGCAGCTGCAGCAGATGGTTCTGCACCATGTCGCGCAGCGCGCCGGTACCGTCGTAGAATCCGGCGCGACTGCCGATCCCGACTTCCTCGGCGATGGTGATTTGGACGTCAGTGATCCATTGCCGGCGCCACAGCGGTTCGAACAGTGCGTTGCCGAAACGCAGCGCCATCAGGTTTTGTACCGATTCCTTGCCCAGGTAGTGGTCGATGCGGTAGATCTGCTTTTCCTGATAGTGGCGGCCGACCGCCACGGTGATGGCGTTGCTGGAAGCGAGATCGTGGCCCAGGGGTTTTTCCAGCACCACCCTGGAATTTGGCCCGTTGAGTTTCTGCCGTGCCAGGCTTTCGCAGATCATGGAGAACAGCGACGGCGCCACCGACAGGAAAAAGACGTTCACTTCGGCCGGGGTTCTTTCGAGCAGGGCCTTCAACGCGGCATATTCTTCCGGATTCTCGGCGTCGATCCTTTCGTAGATCACCCGCCGACGGAAGGCTGCCCAGATTTCGTCGTCCCAGTCGGCCTTCGGCAGGAATTGTCGGGCCTTTTCCTCGGCGATCGCGCGATAGTCTTCCACGGTATAGTCTCGCCGTCCGAGACAATAGAAATAGCCGGCATCTCCCAGCTGGCCGTTCTTATAGCTCTGGTACATCGCCGGCAACAACTTGCGCATCACCAGATCGCCGGTGCCGCCGAAAAAAACCAAGTTGAAGGATTGGGGGAAAGGGAGCTCACTCATTGTTTGAATCCTCGTAGGCCGGGTAGGGTTACAAGAGGGACACGCAAAAAAGTCGGTCAAAGCAAATCCCGCCCCTTGCCAGCCGGGATCGGGGGTCTGATGCGACTTTCAATCTACGAGCGATGGCCAAAATGCGCTTTCGCGATTTTGCGCCAGGCACAATGAGTATACCGCGCATGGCACCGCTCCCTGGCGGACAGCGTCGGCAAGAAATTATAAGAAATTCAACCGTCTAATGCGGAGTCTGGGCCTGGATGGTAAGGGGCCTTGCCGTAGATGTCAACGTAGCTTCCGGTTTGACAGATTCGCGCTCGAACCTTCTGCAGCCGTTGAAGTCGTATTTCTAACTTGGCTCATCCCCAGTCCGGGGAGTCAAGCGGTCCTGATATTGCGGCGGCAGCAGGTCGCCCGGTTGTTGGAGAATCGTCATGGCTCATGAAGAACGACCGAAGTCACCTGAATCCACGGAGTCGAACGGTCCGGGTGGAGCGGGGGCGGGTAGGCAGCCCGTTGAACCGGCGACGGAGCATGAAAAGAAAGAGGAAACTGCCTCTTCGCCGGCAGGCAAAGCCGATTCGTCCGGTCGGCAGACTCGCAAGGCTGACGTCAACATCGCACCCGAATCGCGTGTCGGGGCGGCCGGGGCGCGCGAGGACAGCGAAGCGGGAGGCGCTTAAATGTCGGGCAAGTACCGCTTCATCGACCGACGCACCGCGTCTACGGCGGTTTCAGGTCTCGGACCAAGCGTTCCTCATCATCCGCATCGGGCTGTGTTGCGAATTCCTTTAGGCGGACACTTTGGGAACACGAGTGGCGGACTTCTCTTGCGGCAGCCCGCCCAGCCGAAGCAGGGATGAAGCCGAGGGAAAAAAGAACGGTGTTCCGCTCGATCGATACTCTTCATAGGGTTCGCCGTAGGCCGCTAGCAAACGGGCTTCCTCGTGTCGCGAACCCAGATAGGCATAGGCTGTGGCGACCAGATTGAATGCAAGGCCGTTCGCCGTCAGACGCGGTGTCAGCCAAAGGACCGGCACGGCCAAGGCATTGAGCGGATGCCGCATCAAGCGGAACGGGCCTTCTGCCTGCATTCTCCCGTCCGAACCGAGAATGGGGCCTTGAGCTTCGGGTTCCGGCGGCAATAGGTGAGCTCCGTTCCACCAAGCCTTCAGGCCCGGCAGACCCAGCATTCTCGCGGGACCGATCTGACCGACGGCGGCAGCGGCGTAAGCGCTGATTCCGAGGCGGAGCAGCCGTATCAAGGTGGCTGGAGGGCCTTCCAGGGCATAGAGGGTCCTGTCGGGGAGTCGCTTGATGTATCGAGCGAGCATGGCCACCGAGGCGAACGAGGTCGCCACGTAAAAGGGACGATACCAGACCCGTCGCCGGCGTTCGCCGATGAGGTTTGCCGCTGTTCGCTTGGCGGGGTGGCTGGCTAAGAGGCTGTGCACCGCACAAAATGCCAGCGTAGCGACCGCTGTTCGTGCAACGTGTTTCCACATACGCATTCCTCCTGTCGGTGTTTCATTTTAGGCGCGGGAATTCGCCGCACGGGTCGGCTCCGGTCGTTCTGCATCTGCCATTTGCAGAAACCGGTTCAAGGCCGCCGCCACACGTTGCGGTTGCTCGACTTGAGCGGTATGGCCGCAGCCGGGTAGAACTTCCAGCCGCCCACAGGGTAGACGTTCCACTGCGGATTTGCCGTGCCGAACCGGGAAAATCCGGTCGCCATCGCCCCACAGCACGAGTGTCGGCATTTTCAGCCTATGGAGTTGGTCGAGCACGATTTCGGATTCGCGCTGCCCCCATAAGGTATTGGCGGCCCGGAGGGTGAGCAGAGTAGCCTCCAAATAGCCCGGGAGCAGGGCCATCCGAAAGAGCCGGTCGTACCAGGCCCGCGGTATCGACCAAGGCTTGGCGAACAGCAGTTGCGACAGTCCGACCGACCACTGCCACGCCCCGAGAGGAGTCTTGCACCAGGCTGTGAGGAATTCTCCGGTTCCGGGCACGATCTGACCGCATATCAAGGGGTTTATCTCATGCCCCAATCCGGCGCTGCTGATGAGCGCCAAGGTGGATACGCGTCCCGGATGTCGAAGCGCCAAGTTCACGCCAATCAGCGCGCCAATCGAATTACCGATGATGCTCACGCGCTTCAGGCCAAGCTGATCGAGAAAGGATACGACGAATGCCGCAAGACAAGCGGGCGAATAATCGATGCGCGGCTTATCGCTGCCGCCGAATCCCGGCAGGCTTGGCGCGTAAAGGGTATGGGCGGATGCCAGGAACGGCATGATCCAGCGCCATGTATGAGCACTGTCCGCCGTCCCGTGGAGCAATAACACCGGCGAACCCCGCCCCGCCGCCAAATATTCGGTGGCAATAGGTCCGTGGGAGGTGCTGACGGTCAGCTGGTATTCCTGAGGGGTTCCATCCACGATGACGAGCCTAGGTCTAAATCGTCTAATTTACGCGATGGCTCCATCGCTGCCCATTCGGAGTAATTCCTATAGCGGCGGAGAGCATTGTGCGAAGAGACCCTGATCCAGGGCCGCTCGATGGCGAATCCGCCGATCCCGCCACATAAGCTAAAGAGCAAAGACGCAAGCGGTTCGGTATCGAAATTGCGGCCGAGTAGGAGGGGATTTTTCCCGCGGAGACCGTGTCAGATTTAGGATCAGGCACGGCTATCCGGAAATCGATCGGGATAAACACGGAGGATGATGTGCCGACCGTGCAAGCAGCCGGTGTTCATCGCAATGGTGTTCACGGGATTCTGATCGATGAGGAAGCGCCGCTGACTGGGGCAAGCCGGTATAGGAAAAGGTTGCTCCCAGCCGCAAGGCCAGGCACGGACTGCGCCGTCAGTGTTTGCTGTCGCACCCAGCCGAGCATGTTGAAAAACCCGTAATTATCAGGAGTGAAGTTATGGAACTCAAACTTGCAAGAACCCTTGTCCTGTCCACACTTTGCGGCTTCGTGTGGGCCGCCGGATCTACCGCACAGCCACAGGAGGGCGCGCCGGTTGCGGGCGAGGCCACGTTTGGCACGACGGTCATCCAGCATGAACTCATCGCCAGGGGCTGGCGGGCCTCGAAGCTGATGCGCGCGAATGTCTACAACGAGAACAATCAGAAAATCGGCGCAATCGACGATTTCATCGTGAGCCCCGATGGATCTTTATCGGTCGCGATCGTGGATGTCGGCGGTTTCTTGGGTATGGGGGCTCATCGTGTCGCCATACCGGTACAACAGTTTCAACCTATCGGGGACAAAACCGACGTATCCAAACTCGTTCTGCCTGGAGCCAGCAAGGACGCGTTGAAGGCGTTGCCCGAATTCAAGTACACCCGGTAACCGCAATACCGGCGCGGGAGCGGTGTTCCAGCCGCGGATGACGCTGGATTGCCGATATCCGCGGCCTTCCGCGCGATCTTTTGAATCGGCAGCCTGAGTGAGGACACATCATGAGGGAATTACTTGAGCAAGCTTGGTGGATGCTCGCCGTAAGGGGGATCATTGCCATTCTCTTCGGCGTTCTCGCCCTTATCTGGCCCGGCCTGACGCTATTGTGGCTGGTTGTCCTGTTTGCGGTTTATGCGTTTATCAGCGGCGGGTCGGCGGTCGCCGCCGCCATGACGAACAGGAAAAGGGACGAAACCTGGTGGTTGATCCTGCTGTTGGGTCTGGTCAGCATCGGCGCCGGGGTAATCGCCGTTATTCATCCGGCCCTGACGGCGCTGGTGCTCGTGCTCCTCATCGGCGCAAACGCGTTGGTGACGGGCGTGCTTGACGTGGCGACGGCTATTCGTTTGCGCGAGGTGATCGAGGGCGAGTGGTTGCTGATCCTGGAGGGGGTTGTCTCCATCCTGTTTGGCGTTCTGGTGTTCCTGTTTCCCGGAGCCGGCGCATTGGCTCTGATCTGGCTCATCAGTTTTTACGCGCTCGTCACCGGAGCTCTGTTGCTCACGCTGGCTCGTCGTGCGCGTGCGTGGGTGAGGAGCGAGGCCTTGCGGCACGCCTGATCGATGCGCCTGTTGAAACCCGCGCATCGTCTCGCCGGCTTCCGTAACGCCGCACCTAAGCAAGCCCCGACAAGCAATGTCGCCGTTCTTTGAGAAATGTCGATCAGTTCGATGGACTTCGCACTTTCGGTTCCGGGGCGCGCCATGGCTGATCGGCTTTTCCGGCTTGAACGGACCGATCAATCTCTTACCGCGCAGCGGCTATCCCTGATACGCGGAATCCTCTCCGGGAAATGCAGATGGCGTTCCTATTGACCTGCACTTTTATGTGTTTGTAGCATCGGTCAATCGTTTCGGGTAAGTGCAAGCTTTCGGAGGGATCCATGACATCGCGGCTCAAGTCGGTCCTATTGGCTTTAGGAATGGGGACTGCGGCATTTTTTGCGGCATCCGTCGAGGCGGATGAGTCCAACCGTGGTTCGGTGATCGAGGCATCGACCGCTCTGACCATCGACGCGAATGGACTCCATCTCGCAGCGCACAATCGCAGGTTGGATACGCTCCTGGCCGAGCTGGCGCAGAACAGCGGGATTGAGTTCGTTCGTCCGCAGGGCTTGGAGGATCATCCGGTCACGGCAAGGGCCGATGCGGCCGACTGGGCGTCGATTATTCGGGCGGCGTTGCAGGGATTCAACCATGTGGTCCAGTTGAACCGGGCCGGGACGATCGAACGTGTCGTCATCACCGGGCTCAACGGCGACGGGGCGGATTCGGCGGTGCCCGGTCCGAGCCTTTTCACTGAGGTCGGCGCGGTGAAGAATTCGACCCGGAACACTCTTCCCCCCGACTTGGCCCAACTGCCCCGGAAAGCAGTTCGACCTATCCGCCTCGATCGGGCGCGAATGATGGCGATGAAGTTTGGCGAGGAATTGCCGTTGAGCCTGCCGAGCGGACAGCAGGCGTTCGTTCACGACAACCGCTACGCCCACGAAAACGGTGATATTACCTGGGTCGGATATCTCAAGGCCGACGGTCAGGCTTTTCGTGCGGTGATGACCTTCGGGGAGACTGGTGTCCAGGGGCAAATCTCGACGCCCGAGGCGCTTTATCAGATCGAGCCCGGCAGCGGGCTGCACCAGTGGCTGGTCGATATTCAGGCGGCGGGACTGAGCCATTCGCCGCATCACAGCCCGGAACCGGTCCCTGCTTGGACGTCTGGGCCGGCTATCCAAGGCGACAAACCCGAAGACCCAGAGGTCACCCAAGCGGCAGACGCCGCGTCCGGCGGACCAACGGCAAATCCCGACAGCGGCGCTTCGACGCCGACGACCATCGACCTGCTGGTGCTTTACACTCCCAAGCTCGCCTCGGGCAAGGCGATCACCCGCATTAACCAGTTGATCGCGCTGACCAATCAGTCCTTTGTCGATAGCCGAATCGCAATCAGTCTGCGGCTGGTGAAATCTTTGCGGGCCGATTATCCCGAGGCCATCGACAATGGGACGGCGTTGCGCGATCTGACGCTCGGCCGAGGCGTTTTTCGGAACGTCGTCACCTGGCGGCGGGAATCCGGCGCCGATCTGGTCACGCTGATCCGACCGTTCGAACACACTGCCCAAAAGGGCTGCGGCAGCGCCTGGCTGAACGGGGCCGATGGACAGCCGCTTTCGTCGAATCACGCGTTTTCGGTCGTCAACGATGGCCGAAGCGGCCTGTATTACTGTTCGGACTACGCGCTGGCGCACGAGTTGGCGCACACCATGGGAAGTGCGCATGACCGCGTCCATGCGGGTGTCGGAGGTGTTTTCCCCTATTCCCATGGGCATAGCGTTCCGGGATCCTTCGGGACGATCATGAGTTATACCCACCCCCGGTTGGGTCTTTTCTCCAATCCACATATCTCGCTGTGCAAGGGCACGCCGTGCGGGCTGGACGCCGCCGGTCCCGCAGCGGCCGACAATGCCCAATCGCTAAACGCGGTGCGCGCGCTCGTGGCGGGCTTCAGGCCGGCCGTTCGCTAGAGCGTTTTCAGATCGGATGTAGGGCGACTTGGGCGCTTTACATCTCCCTCGAGAAGCGATCCGACTCGTCGTCGGAAAACGATTCGGGCTCATGGCTAGACACGCTAGCTTGCTTCGGCCCGAACCGCTGCCGGCGGTTCAATCGGGATAGACTAAGTACCAGATTCGGCTGACCTCGGTCAGGAAGACCACTAGCCACATCAGTATGCTGATTCCGGCTGCAGCCGCCGCGATGTCCTTGATGACCTTGATTTTAAAGTTTTCCCGGTCCTCCACGAAATCGCAGAGTGCCTCGATAGTGGTGTTGAGCATCTCGACGATCAGCATCAGGCCGGTTGTCACCATGACCAAAAGAAAGTCGATCCACTGACGGAAATAGAAGCACACGGAGAGGACGATCACGGACAAGACGACTTTGTAGGCTACGCTAAAATCGTAGAAGATGGCGTAGCGCAATCCCGACAGCCAAACCTTCAATTTCCGGAGCGGGCTGTAGCCTTCTTCGCCGGTACCGAAAAATTTATGGCGCATTCTTCTTAGATCGTGTCGATGTTCGCTTTGGTTCCGAAGCGTCGCCGCTGAAAGGTTGATGAAAGGTTCGGACGATAGAATGGCGATCAAGTATGCTCGCGCCAGCGTGGGGTAGTCCGTAGAACGGTGCGTCGCGGCTATGGCTGTTGTCGTAGCCGCTGCGATTCGATCTTGCTGCAGCTACCGGGGTGTTCCCCTTTCAGCTCGAATTCGCCATAGGGATATGATTTGGTGGGATGCATCAGTGCTTGATTCGCCTTCCGAGCACACTCGTCCGGATTTATACGGCGTTACAGCGCGCCGAGAGCGGAGCCGGCGGATGGGGTCGTCTCCATGGAAAGGGCATAGCGCCCCATCGGACTCTGCGAGCTGATTTACCCGAACAACGAGGTGCTGCCTAATGATACATAAGCATTTTCACTATTATCTGAGCCATCTGCGGAACGACATTCCGGCGGGCGTCGTCGTCTTCCTGGTCGCCCTGCCGCTGTGCCTGGGGATCGCACTCGCCTCGGGCGCCCCGCTGTTCGCCGGCATCATCGCGGGCATCGTCGGCGGCGTGGTGGTCGCCTGGGCCAGCGGCTCGCAACTGAGCGTCAGCGGCCCGGCCGCGGGGCTCACCGTGATCGTGTTCAACGCCATCGACAAGCTGGGCAGCTTCCAAGTCTTTTTGCTGAGCGTCGT
>NZ_JAFIBZ010000049.1:0-16503 GCF_017832375.1 Methylocaldum sp. RMAD-M
TCCGCGTCCCACTGTCGTATCGAGTCTTGCATGGCAGTCTCCTCAGTCGATTACCATGCTTGTTAGACCTAAATAAATGCGGCTGTAGTACTAAGACCAGGATTTCCGGCGAAGCACCGTTTGGGGTACATAAACTTGACAGTCCCCTTCGACGCAATGATATCGTCGGATCAGAATCGCAATCCAAATGGCACTAGGGGAACTCGCTCACTATCATGTACGCGCCGTATTTTCAGCTCAGCGAGCCCCCCTTTTCCATTGCCCCGAATCCGCGCTATCTCTATCTGAGTCCCCAGCACCAAGAGGCGCTGGCTCATCTTTTGTACGGGATCAGTGTCGGCGGAGGATTCGTCGTGCTGACGGGCGAAGTCGGCACGGGAAAAACCACCTTGTGCCGCTGTCTGCTCGACCAACTGCCCGAAGACGTCGATCTCGCCCTGATTTTCAACCCCCGGCTGAACCCCCGCGAACTGCTCGCCAGCATTTGCGACGAACTGCACATTGCTTATCCCGAAGAGCGGGCCAGCCTGAAGCAATTGATCGACCTGCTGAACCGGCATCTGCTCGAAATCCACGCACGGGGGCGACGGACCATCGTCCTGATCGACGAAGCGCAGAACCTCAGCTTCGAAGTGCTGGAACAGATCCGGCTGCTTACCAATCTCGAAACCAACCAGGCCAAGCTGCTACAAATCATCCTGGTCGGACAACCCGAACTCGGCATTCTTTTGGCTCAGCCGAACTTGCGGCAGCTTTCGCAACGGATTTCCGCGCGGTTTCACCTGCGTCCGCTGAATTTCCGGGAAACGATGGCCTACATCCGGCATCGCCTGGCCGTCAGCGGCGCCAGAGATACGCTGTTCAGCCGGCTGGCGGTCGGTGAAATCTGTCGCCGCTCCGGCGGAATCCCGCGCCTCATCAATTTGATCTGCGACCGGGCGTTGCTCGGCGCTTACAGCCTCGGCAAGCCTCAGGTGAGTTATGCCATTGCCCGGAAGGCGGCCAGGGAACTGATGCCGAAACCCGGCACCGCACATTCTTTGCGGTACTCTGCCGTCACGCCCGCCGCTCTTCTCGCTGTACTCGCCGTTTGCGGGGCTGTCTATGCGGGCCTTTCGCTCCGTTCCGACCGGATGGCCATGCCGCGACACTTATCGGCTCTGCTGGATCCGCTCTTGGCCGACGATAAGCCGAAGCTTGACGGCCCGCCCTCTTCAGCGCCGCCAGCGACGCCCGCTCCGGAGCCGGCGAAAGCGGTCGATGCCAAACCCGCCGTGGCGTCCGATCCCCCGCCCTTGTTCGCCGAACTGATCAAAAATCCCGGCTTGACCCGAGACCAGGCATTTGCCGGCCTGCTGTCCTTGTGGCAAATCGAAACGCCGAATCAGACGACCGATTTCTGCCGAACTGCCGAAACAAAGGATCTGCGTTGCCTCTCCGCCAGCGGCAGTTGGTTCCGACTGCGAAATCTCGATCACCCGGCCGTGCTGGAATTCGCGGTGCCCGACGGCACAAAACGCTATGCGGTACTGGCCGGCATTCGCAACGACAAGGTCGAGCTGAGCTTCGGCGATCGACGCCATGTTTTCGACCTTGCGGACATTCTGCCGTTTTGGCAGGGCAACGCCACCTTGCTCTGGAAGCCGCCCAAGGGCGAAGCCCGGGCGCTGGTCGAGGGTGACAAAGGTGAAGCCGTGAGGTGGTTGAGACGGATGCTGCGTGCACCGGCTGAAGACGGAGCCGACGACTATTTCGACACAAAACTCAAGGCCCGCGTGGTCGCCTTCCAGGTGGAACACGGGCTGAATCCGGACGGCGTAGCGGGTCCCTATACCATGATTTATCTTGCCAAGAGAGCCGATGATCCAGGCATACCCAGGTTAACCTCAGGTCCTCGATAAAACCGGAACAGCGCCGATGTCCTACATTCTCGAAGCACTCCGAAAATCGGAACGCGAACGGCAAGCGGGCCAAGCCGCGCCGCCCGCTCCCATCCCGCTCAATCAAGCACCGCCGCGGCGCCGCGGTCTGGCGTGGTCGGCAGCGTTTCTCATCGTGCTTAACGGCGCCGTCCTGGGCTATCTTTGGCTCACTCGATGGGGAAACAATGGACCGGTAACGCAGCCCACCGCGGCCGAATCGGCCGGACCAACCGTTGAACCCGCCGCGGTTAAGAACGCTGCCGCACCCGGCGTCACGGCGGTTCCATCGGATTCAGTCCCGGTGATATCGAGTCCAGAGGAAATCCCTCAACCCGCAAAAGATATGCCTCCGGCACTCGCTCGGACTGAACAGGCACCGGCAGCCCAACGCCCAGAAGCGAAGGCCGACAATCCCGTCAATCCGCCGGTTACACCCCCAAAGCCTTCCAAACCCAAATCCGCACCCTCAGAATCTACGGAACGCTCCCCGACGCCGATAACCGAAAAGCGGCTCGGCAAACCGGCGGAAAAAACCCGGCAACCAATCGATCAGGAACCTCTAACGGAATCTGCTGCGAGCGAAAACGCCAACCCTCCGGTCGCTTTTCGGGCTCCCGCAAGCGCGCCGGAAACTCGCGACCTGCCGCCCCAGCCTCTCGCGGACGAACCCGCGATTCCGTTCATCCATGCCTTGCCCATCGATTTTCAGCAGCGGGTGGGCCCTATCACGATCAACGTATTCGCCTACTCCGAACAGCCGGAAGAGCGGTTTGCGATCATCGACATGAAAAAATACCGGGTGGGCGACAGCATCCAAGGCGGCGCGGAACTCCTGGAGATTCGCTCCGACAGCCTAGTGCTGCGGACGGAAGGGCGTAAATTCCGCATTCCGCGGCCGTAACGCCTTCGGTCCCGCCGGGCCACCGGCGAACAATGAGCGTCCATGCCCGCATACGTTACATCCGAAACCGGCCGCAATAGGAAAAGGTTCGCCCGAACCAGGGGTGAACGATCTCGAAATCCAGGCGCACTTCGTCATCGGATACCGGACTCTCGACGATAACGGCATCCCCGAGCAGTGCCCAATTGGGAATTCCGATCATCATCGGCCCCAGTTTCCAGCAGTGCTGCAATCCGGTGAACACCAGCGCCCCGTCCTCGACGCTGAGCCTCATGCGGATGCCGACCCCGAAGCGCAGAATCTCGACGATCTGGCCTCTGCCGGCCGGTTCCATTCGGGACAGAAATTCGGTAACTCGGCCGTCCGGGAAAGAGAAGGTGCGATGCCAGTAGAGGGAGTCGGGGGTCGTCGGGTCGGTTCTATTCCGAACCTTGACGGGAACATTATCGCCCGGATAAGGCACCAAGGCCTTGAACCAACGGGCAAGCATCAGCCAAGGCTTGACCAGGGGCGCATGGCGAATCTCGTCCATCACACCATCGAGAGTCATGTCTTCTGCAAATGATGGCGAGAGGTCGTAGTGCCGGCGCACGGCAGGAGCCAGCCGCGCCCAGTGCTCTTCTCCGAGAACCCGCCGAACGACGGGCATGTGGCGTACGGTCATAAATCCCCCTTTTCAAACGAATGTCGGCTTGCAAACCATCAGATACAGCGTAGCTAGCATGGCGATGAAGGCCGGCACCCCCAGCCAAAACCACTTATTCAGATCTCGCCAATAACGCTCGGGCAACGGCTCGCCGGTGGCAAGCGCCCGGTCGCAGTCGTTTCGCATGCGGATTTGAAGGTACACGACCGGCAGCCAGCAGCCCCCGGCGATGATATACATCAGCACGGACGCGACCAGCCACGGCGAATCCAGCGGATAACCGTAAAGCGCCGCAAGCGCGAACCCCGAGACCGGCTGGACGACGACGGTCGGCGTCGTGAACAGCCAATCGGCCAGCACCACACGCCGGTTGGTGATCGCCATCGCCTGCACATTGCGGCTGAGGTCGGTGGTGAACTTGAAAAAGGCGGTTCCCATACCGGTGCCGAACAGGAACATCGAACTCAGAATATGAACCCATTTGATGATCAGGACGTCCATCAGCGTTTCTCCGCGGCCATAATCGCCAAGGTAGCGATGAGAATCGGAATGTTCTTCGCGATCGGCGCGAAGGGATGGAGCCAAAATTCGGGCAAGCTTACGGTGATGACCGCGGTATAAGCGAGCATCGCCAAGAGCTGAAGTAGGCCCACCAGGACCACGTGAAAACGCGTCAGCAGAGCGACTCCGAGCACGACATCCAGGGAGGCGGCACCGTACAGCACCCAAGGAGCCGCCGAACCGGTAATGCCCGTGGCCGCCAAAAGCTCGAGACTTTCGCTCTCCGGAAAAAACAACGCTGAGGTCAGCCCCGACCAGATCCACAGCAGCGCCAAAGCGTACCGCAGGACCGGGATGATAAAGAACAGCCGGGCGTAGATCCGTTCGGCCGACGTGCCGGGTCGATTTCGGAGAGCGGATGCCAAGCCTTCGGTACGAAGCCCCAGGCGGGCGGACAAAATGTCCGGGTCCCCGGTATTGCCCCGCTGAAGCATGCGCAATGCTTCTCCGTTGAAAGGAGTCGCCGTCATCGCGCCGAGCCGGTCGGCAATGGCCAACAGCCAGCGATAGGGAATCGGAATGAAATGCGCTTCCCCCAAGCCTAGCCAATTTCTGAGCACGCCCAGACACTCGCGCAATGTCATGGGCTCCGGCCCGACCACGGGAAGCCGCAGGCGAGCCGGCGCACCGGATTTCAGCAGCCGCAGCACGGTCCGCGTCAAGTCGTCCACGTGTACCGGCTGAATCTTCTGTCCGCCGTCGCCGACCAACGGGATGACCGGCAGGGCCGCGAGCGCGCAGAAAAGAGCCGAACTCTGCCCGCCGGGTCCGAACACCAGCGAAGGCTGAAGGATGGACCAATCGAGATCCGTCGTCGCCAGGAAATCGTCGGCGGCCTTTTTGCTGAGGTGATAACGGCTGAACGCCGAATCGTCTGCACCCAGAGCGGAAATTTGAATGACCTTCCGTACGCCGGCCCGGCGGCACGCCTCGAACAAGGCTATCGGGGCATCGCGATGCACGTCGTCGAACCGGCTGTTCCGACGCTCGGCAATGATCCCGACCGCGTTGATCACCGCATCGACCCCGTATAAATGGGGCAGCCAGTCGACAGGCTTCAAAAGATGAGCAAAGTCGATGGAAATCGATTGGACTCCCGGCGCATCACGGGAAGGCGATGCTCGGTGCACCCCCGCGATCACCTCATGCCCATCCCTCGCCAGCGCATGCACGATATGGCGTCCGATAAATCCCGAAGCTCCGGTCACAAGAACTCGCATCGCGATCTCCTTTTATTTCTGATATTTCAGTCTTAACAGAAAGATAAGCGCAAAAAAATCAGCTCTTCGAGCCCAACAATTTCTCGATCTTGGCGCCCAGATCCAGCAACTTGATCAATGCCGGCCTCGGCAAGCGCCGTATCTGGTCGTACCAAGAAAGCAACCGCTCCAGGAACTTGGCCACCGCCTCGATACGGCGCTGCACTTCGGGCCCGCTTTCGTCCTCATTGGCGTCGAGGACGCATTCCCGGAGTACGGTCAGCGTGGGGTCCAACTCGCGGCGCTTGCGGTTCTCGGCAATGGCAAAAAAGGTGTCCCACAAATCCGAGAGGGCCTCGAAATGATCACGGCGGTCGCCTTTGACATGCAGCAGCTTGACCAGGCCCCAGCTCTGCAACTCCTTAAGACTGGTGCTCACATTCGAGCGCGCCACCCCCAGAGTTTCGGCGATCTCGTCGGCGGTCAAGGGTTTCCCGGCGAGGTACAGCAGAGCGTGGATCTGCGCCACGGTGCGATTGACGCCCCATCGCGACCCCATTTCCCCCCAGTGCAGAACGTATTTTTCCATGACCGGCGTGAGTTTCATATCTTTTTATCTGAATTTTCAGAACTAACGGAAATAATAGACCACGAGCCGATCTTGCAGTCAACTCGTTTTTGGTCGGCTAACGTTTACCGCCGGAACGACTCGGACCGCCAGGTTTGAGGCGATAATGCTTTCAGTCTCTCCTCGGTAAGCATGCAATAAGCCCAAGCGGCCGCAACGCTGCGTCTTGGCCCACCGAACTGATGAACCAACGACTGTCGCTACGCCGCCTGCTCCATTTCAGGATCGTATTGCCCCAGCGCCGCGGCTCCGTTAAAGCGTGCACGCCGGATGAGGGCTTGCTGGGCTGCGGTCTTGTTTTCCGCCTGGCCGCGCCAGATCGCCATCGGCGATGCCTGCAAGGCCCGGCTGAACGAGAAGGTCAACGTCCAAGGCGTTTTCAGGGCCTGGGCCTTCACATTGATCGCGTTGAGATTGGCGCTGGCGACCGTATCGCTCTGGCCGCCGGACAGGAAGGCAATGCCGGTGACTGCCACCGGTACGGTTCGCCTGAGGCAGGCCAGCGTCATCTCGGCAACTTCTTCAGGCGGCGCCTGACGAGGGCAGTCCGCGCCGGATAGCACCATGTTGGGCTTCAAGATCATGTCCTTGAACCCGACGCGGTAACGCGTGAGCGCATCGAAAACCTCATGCAGTGCCGCCTCGGTCGCCCATCGGCAGGTTTTGATATCGTGCGCTCCGTCCATCAGCACTTCGGGCTCCACGATGGGCACCAGCCCATGGACCTGACAGAGTCCGGCATAACGAGCCAGCGACTCGGCGTTCGCGCGCAAACACTGGGACGTGGGTATGCCCTCGCCGATGGCGATTACCCCGCGCCATTTGGCGAAGCGCGCCCCCATCCGGCGGTATTCGTCCAGCCGACCCGCGAGTCCGTCGAGCCCCTGGGTAAACCGTTCGCCGGGAAAGAACGGCAAGTCCACCAAGCCTTTGTCCACCTTGATGCCGGGAATGATCCCTCTTTCGGCGAGGAGTTCCGGGATAAGCTTGCCGTCGGATGCGCGCTGGCGAATCGTTTCGTCGTACAGAATCACGCCGCTGATGTATTTTTCCAGTTCCGGCGCGGTAAACAGCATCTCGCGATAGTCCCGACGAGACTCCTCGGTACATTCGATCCCGAGCTTCTTGAATCGTTTTTCGATGGTGCCGGTACTCTCATCTGCGGCGAGCAGTCCCTTGCCCGGCGCAACCATGCGCGCGGCTATTTGTGCCAACTCATCAGACATAAGCCCTCCTTCTTTAGCGTGGAAATTCATGTTCGGCTAACCCAAGTTGGAGATCAGCCGTACATAGGACCTTAGACCGAGCGCATCGCGGAGGGTGCCAATCGTTCCACGCCTGCCTGCATTTAAACTGCCGAAGGTCCGCTCCGATCCGTCGCTTCCCGCATTATGATCAGCCGCAAACTTGCCCGTTTTCCCGCATTGTAGGCGCAACGCCCCACTGTTCGGATTGTCGAACAGATTTAACGAATCAACGGAGGGAAAAGCCATGCACGTCAGCTATGAAGAAGCACAACGCGCCATCGCCGCAGCACTTAAAAAATCCGAGGAAATCGGCGCACGCAGTTGCATCGCCGTGGTGGACTCCGGCGCAACCCTGAAGGCGTTTGCCCGGATGGACGACGCTTGGGTCGGCAGCATCGACATCGCGATTCGAAAGGCACGGACTGCCTGTTTCTTCGGCATGCCGACCGGCGAGATCGGCAAGATGTCTCAGCCCGGAGGATCGTTGTATGGAATCGAGGTTTCCAATGAGGGCTTGATCACCTTTCCCGGCGGGCTCCCTATTGTGAATGCCGATGGCGTTCTGATCGGCGCGATCGGAGCGAGCGGCAGTACGGTCGAGAATGATCACAGGGTTGCAATGGCTGGGTGCGAGGTGATCGGTGTGTCCGATCTACCGGAACATCCCTGGCGAACCTGAAAATCAGAGGAGCGGAACGTTATGGACGAGAAACAAATGGCGAAGAGCTTAGGCTGGTTCAGTATCGGTTTGGGCCTTGCCGAAGTCGCGGCACCGAGGAAAGTCGCCGATATGGTCGGCCTCGACGGTCGGCACGGCATTGTGCAACTGTTCGGACTTCGCGAAATCGCGACCGGGATCGGCATACTAATGCAGCCCGGAAATCCCAATTGGCTCCAGGCGCGGGTTGCCGGCGACGCGCTGGACCTGGCTTTGCTCGGATCGGCTCTGGGCGAAGACAACCCGAAACGCGGCAGAGCGGCGGCGGCCATGGCAGCGGTAGCCGGCGTGACGGCCCTGGACATCATCGGCAGTGAACAACTGAGCCAGAGCGCCGGAACCAAAAGTGGCACCATCCATGTGCGGGAAAGCATCACGATTGACCGCCCGGCCGAGGATATTTACCGGTTCTGGCGCGATCTCGAGAGCCTGCCGCGCATCATGAATCACATCGAATCCGTGCGGGAGATCGGACCGGGCCGTTCCCATTGGGTTGCAAAGGCACCTGCCGGAATGCATGTCGAATGGGATTCGGAAGTGATCGAAGACCGGCCGAACGAATTGATTGCCTGGCGTTCGCTCGAAGGCGCGGATGTGGACAATGTCGGGTCGGTACGCTTCGAGCGTGCACCGGGCGGACGCGGCACGGTAGTCAAGATAGAGATGGATTATCGGCCGCCGGGCGGCATCATCGGCGCCAAGATCGCGAGGCTGTTCGGCGAAGCGCCCGAGAAGCAAATCGCCGTGGACTTGCACCGCTTGAAGCAGCTCATGGAAACCGGCGAGATCGCAACCACCGAGGGGCAACCCGCGGGGCGGGCTCGCAGCCTGTCGAGAAAGTACGACGAAATCGTCCAAACCTGACACTAAATCCCGCCGCCCGTTTTCATAGCGCTCAGCGGCTCATCGATTCGGACAAGGAACACTGTCATGAAAGCGAATTGTTGGTACGGCAAGAACGATCTTCGGGTGGAACAGGTACCCGATCCGGAAATTCTCAACCCACGCGATGCCATCGTAAAAATCACATCGACCGCAATCTGCGGCTCCGATTTACACCTTTACGACGGTTTCATCCCGGCGATGGAAAAGGGCGACATCCTTGGCCACGAATTCATGGGCGAAGTCGTCGATGTCGGACAGGGCGTAAAGAACCTGAAGGTCGGCGATCGCGTGGTGGTCCCTTTTCCCATCTCTTGCGGCAGCTGTTTCTTCTGTCAAAAAAAGCAGTATTCGCTATGCGAAAACTCCAACCCGAACGCGGTGATGGCCGAAAAGCTCTGGGGGCATTCGCCGGCGGGAATCTTCGGTTATTCGCACCTGGTCGGCGGATATGCCGGCGGGCAAGCCGAATATGCGCGTGTCCCCTTCGCCGATGTCGGCCCGATCAAGATCGAGAACGGCTTTACCGACGAGCAGGTTCTGTTTCTTTCCGACATCTTCCCAACCGCCTACATGGCGGCGGAAGCCTGCGACATTCAGCCCGGCGACACCGTGGCGGTTTGGGGCTGCGGACCGGTGGGCCAGCTCACCGTCAAGAGCGCCTATCTGCTTGGCGCCGAGCGGGTCATCGCGATCGACCGTTTCCCCGATCGGCTGCGTATGGCGCGTGAACAAGGGAGGGCGGAGACGCTCAATTACGAGGAGGTCGATGTCTACGATTCGCTCATGGGCATGACCGGAGGCCGTGGACCGGACGCCTGTATCGATGCCGTCGGCATGGAAGCGCACGGACACGGCATTCAATACGCCTACGACCGCGCCAAGCAGGCGACGATGCTGGAGACCGACCGGCCCATCGTGCTGCGCGAGGCCATCATGGCCTGCCGCAACGGGGGTACGGTCTCCGTCCCCGGAGTCTATGGCGGATTTATCGACAAGTTTCCCATGGGTTCCGTCATGAACCGGTCGCTGACCATCAAGACCGGGCAAACCCATGTGCAACGCTATCTGCAGCCGCTACTAGAGAAAATCCGGAACGGGGAGATCGACCCGAGCTTCATCGTTACGCATCAGATGCCGCTCGACGATGCGCCCGAGGGCTACGAGATGTTCAAGCACAAGGAGGACGAATGCATCAAGGTCGTGCTGAAGCCGTGAGTAGGAATGAGCAGGTCTTCGAAGTGAAGACTTCCAAAAAGAAAGGCCTGCTGGGAAGCAGGCCTTTTTAAGATAGTGGTTAAAATTGAGGGACAGTTTCCGCGTTGGCTGATGGTCGATTAAATCGTCAGGCTCATTGAGCCTTATGCTCGAATTCACCCGCCGACCAAATCCGATGGATTGCGGTCTTTGCCGACAAGCGATCGTTCTTCACTTCGCTCCTCTCGGCCCAACTACTGAGCCGGTTGTTCACCCGGCGGTTGTTCACCCGGCGGTTGTTCACCCGGCGGTTGTTCACCCGGCGGTTGTTCACCCGGCGGTTGTTCACCCGGCGGCTGTCCACCCACGGTGATGGATGTGAGCTGGCCGCGAATTTCCCCTTGGGGGTTCTGCTCCGAGTGTACATTCACATAGATGTTTCCGGCCTGAATGGCCTGAATCAACTCAGACATGTTGGTGATCGGGGTGCCAATTGTAGTCGAGCAGCCCATCTGTTCAGCAGTCATTTGGTCCGCCTCCTGAACGATATTGGCATCCGACACGGTTGCTCTAAGTTCAAGTGGTGCAATTAAGCCACCTCGGACCATTCCCAACAAGTCTACGACTATCGGACCGGCTTGCCCCGGTGGAGCGCAATGCAAATGCGCCTGGGTCAGTCTTGTCCCATCTTCGGTGTCGACTTGTTGCAATTGCTGCACGCTGACGTGGTAAGTTAATTGTGTCGAATCCTGATTGAGGGTAAAGATTCCCACCCCCCGGACTGTGGACTCGACTGGCGGAACCTCTTCCTGGCCCGTCAAATTCGCGACAAACGGTCCCTGTCCTTCTTGACTATAGACAGTGCCAGAAAATAATCCGGCCAACAAAATCGATATCGCTTTTTTGCGCATGATCATATCCCTATCCTCCGTGTAAATCCTCTGTTCCCGGTGACACACCACTTCGAGAACGATTACAACTCTGTAAGTAAATCCAGACTTACGGACCTGCCCTCTTGTTCTTCTGTGATTCGATGTTGCTACAGGTGCTTCCGTTCCGACACAGATTTCCTCATTTGAGAAACAGTGTTTTTCTTATTAGTAAATTATCTGAGACAGAGGTAGATATATCATTGGACCAAACCGCTGCGTTCCAAGATATCGGGCAATATTGCCGGCACTGTTTTCCGCTGCGATGCAATGATGAACATCGGCCGCACCGGGAGGGCAATTCCGCGGGGTAATAACGCACGATCACAATTGCACCGGTTGCGAACGGATAAGGTTGGTAATTGCTGTCGGCTTTTCGGCCACGATTGTCCCCATCATCACGCGAGAGGTGAAAGGACAAATGCGCGAGATTGAAAGAATCGGTTCCGATAGGCATGAACTATCGAGCGTCGAAATATACTTCGGCTCCGAAGCCGCCAATCGCGCGAACACAAATCTGCGGTTTCGTCGCGAGGACAGGCCGCTTTCTCCAAGCATGGCACGCGAAATTCGTTGATCCAGCCTTGGTGAATTGCAAGACGCCGCTCTGGTGCGCCACCACGGAATGCCGATCGATCACCAATTAACAATACTGTGTTACCACGTCGTTGACCGGGCCAGGCGTGTTGTAAACTGTGCCGCCAATTTTCTACGATGCTCTTGCGCGAGGTTTATTCATGGCGAACGGTTTTATCCAACCCAGACAGGCGTCTCCCGATGCGTGGCGAAACTGGATCAAGCAGGGGTTTGAGCTGGTTTCGCGGAAATGGCCGGTATGGATTGCCGTAATGACCGTGTGCTGCCTGGTTACCGGCGCCGCGGGCGCTGCGGAACCGATTGCGGAATATCTGACACTCGCGCTCGGGTTCAATCTCGCGGTGGTGGTGGATCATGAGTCCGATTGGATAGGAATGAGCTCGCGTTTCGGTTCGCTGTTCCGCGATGCGGTCAAATTCGCCTTTCAAGTAGGCATGTTCGTATTTCTGACCACCATTCCCGTGAACATGGCTATCACCGCCGGCAAAGCGGCAGCCGTGGCCAATGAGAGCAGTCGAGTCGTTTCTGCCAAAACGGCAAACACTCACGGTGGAAGCGATTTGTCGACGCAACTCGCGCACGTTTATGAAGAAAGCGGAAATAATCTTATCGAATGGGCAATGATCTTACCCGTCGGCCTCGGCTTTCTTTATCCATTGCGGAGTCTAGGTGCAGGCTTCATCAGGGCGCTCGCGTACGGACAACATGGCGCCGCGCTGAATCGGAGCTCGATTCTCATGATAGCCGCCTTTTCTTTTGCGAGCGTACTGGTTTTCACAGCATTCGGGCTGTATCCGCTCATTCCCATCGTTCAAGGCTTCTGGATCGCCGTGAATTACGTGATGTTCCGAGACATTTTCTTGGGTATCACCGAAAACCGCCGGATTTCCGCCAAGGCGGCGAATCGGCTCGATGAGGTGCAAACAGCGGTATCCCGAATTTAGAGGCTGGCTGTATCGACTCGGTCGGCCTCGTCGGCTTATCGCATGATTTCTGTCAGAACGGGGCCACGTGCCGGAAAGATATCGATTGAGCAAAGCGGGCCTTACGCTTGTCTTATTTATTGCATCCACATTTCATCGCCCGGTGAAGTGCAATAACCAACCACGGAGGATATGCCATGATAGGTTGGGCAGTTACTTTCCTCGTCATCGCCATTATCGCCGCCCTTCTGGGATTCAGCGGCATAGCCGGCACGGCAGTCAATATCGCTTGGATATTGTTCGTTGTCGGACTGATCTTAGCTCTGGTCTTTTTCTTGATGGGCCGCCGTCCCCCTGTCTAGACGCGGGGACTTCGAACCTTTATTTGGCAGCCGCTGCCCGTCCAGCGGCTGTTGCCCAGCGTACAGTCGTTGCGGAATTTACCCACAACTCATCACAGCTGAATATCAGCCGCCAGCGACCATGCATCACGTGCGTCCGAATGGGCGCTGCACTTCGTCGCGGTCGTAATAACCCTCCCAGTGCCACATAGCGTCTACATTCCTGCTAAACTGGCGTGTCTCCGGCTTCCGCTAACTCATTAGCCTTCTGCGGATTCTGGCCGGTATTCCTCACGAACGAGGAAAAATTTTGCTGTTTGTTTGGCTTGAGGTATTGAGTGCATGTCCCTCGTAGAATGCAAAGAATGTGGCCACCGAAACTATGAAAAACTTTTTCAATGTCGAAAATGCGGTACGCTCACCCGTTTCGGCACCGAAAAACAAAAATTACGGCGTTTGGCTCTGGGCGTCGCGCTGATTGTCGGTGAACTAATGCTCTTGAATAATCCTGCTAAAGAAGAGCACTTTACGAAAGCAATCGAACTCGACCGCATACCCAGTTCATTTACAGTTGAGCACGATTTGGAGCTCTACGACTATCACGATTATTACTTATTCTCGGCCCTAAGCGTTGGCCGGGAAGGAAATAAGACGCTGCTCACGTTCGGATTTCTCTCGACGGTAATATAGGCCGGCGGATCAATTTATCGACAGCCTACTGATCTTGGGGCCTTTGCGTGACCGCGCACGGACAAACATGTCACCGCGGTCTCGCAAAGGCGTCGACTTCGCGCTCCGACCCGGTAGAGCATCACCAGCACGGTCAATAATACGATTAGCCTCAGAATCAGGCCGGACTGACGGAGTTCGGGTCTGGACCCCCAGTGTATCTGCCACGAGATTCGACGAATTCCTTGAAGTTCTGAAGATCATCCTCCAAGTTAGCCTCCACTATGCCGAGGACGTCGCCGATCTTTTCTTCCAGACTTTCGGGTTGGTATTCGATGTCCAAAGTCATCCGGGTACGCCCCATATTCAGAGGTTCGAACATAATTACGCCATGAGTATCGGCAGCTTCCGAATTTCGCCAGACGATGCGCCTTCCCGGCACGTGCTCGACAACCTCAGTAACCCACTCTATCGGCTTGCCGGCGATCACGCCGCGCCAACGTAGATGCGTGTCATCGATACGGCGGACTTCCTGGACGTTGTCCATAAACTCGGAAAATTCTTCGTACTGCAACCATTGGTGGTAAGCGACCTGTGCCAGCGCATCGATCTCGATGGACTTGTGCAGACTAGCCATGTCCGGTCTCCTCGGATTGAGTCGGCTGAATTCAATGTAACAACCCTACTACGTTAAAGACACACGGTGATCCTGCCGAACCCGTGGACGTAAAGTTGGACCTAGCGAGTGCAAAGGCAGTTCATGCAGATTCTTATACGCCAATCCGATATCTCCTAGCACTACTTCGCCAGATTTTTGATTCAACCATCCGGTTGATCTGGTTATGGATACGCATTGGGAACAGGAAATAGCGGATTGACTGCTTCCCTTTTGGGATACGTTAGGACATGAATCCCGGCAGCACTGGCACCGGTTTATCTGCACGGTCTAATTGGCCCCGGGGAACGCCGACCTCGCGGCACTGCCCGCTTAAACCAACACATAACCGACACTGGGTTCACCCTCGGAATTTACACCACCTTGATGGACTCAATCTCATTATCAAACCTCATCACTCATCATCACACGTTGCTGACCATGGTCACGCTCGGCTTTCTACAACACCTTCGGCAGAAATCCGCCCGCCGGGGAAAAAGTGCGCGACACCGCACCCCGGCCCCAGCCTGCCGATGATGGTCCGGCGCCGGCTACTGATCTTCAGATGCCCTGACTGCCACCATTGCTTCCGGCATAAGCTCGCCAGATAACTGGCGAAGTAATTTTAATAAGTTCTCGGGTATAAGAACTCTCTATTCTTGATATCGATAGGCAAAAAAAGACCCGCTGTAAACAGCAGGTCTCAAAGCGGTGAATTCTGTTTTTTTTCAATTGAAACTCAACGATTCGGACTAACGCTCGCTTGGAGCTTGTCCTGGCTGCGGCTCGGCTGGGCTGCCGCCACCGGGACCGCCGGGACTGGTTGGAGTTGTCTCGTTCTGACAGCCACCGAAGGCGAGCGAAAGCCAAACTAGGCCAACGGCAATCAGCTTTTTCATAAGCTTATCTCCTTTCAGATTGAGGATCGTGAAGCTCCATCCCTAAAAAGCGATGCATTGCCTCATCTAAAGTGACATCGGTAGCTTCACTAAGTTCTTGTATCCGATGTCGAAAGCAGATCCGATCAGAGCATTTTCGTATTCATGAGGTGAAACGCTCGGGCAACTACCTTGACTAGCCGAGGTCATATTTACAATTGCGAAAGGGTCGTACGAGGTGATTATTTGTACGTGGGTTTCCGGAAATCCGGTTTGGTTTGCTGCTTTGCATATTCCTTCCCGTCTCTTTACGCCTTTCGCATTTTTGCCCTAAATGGACGCCCGAAATTTTCAAAATTGGCTCTTAATGCGGCGCCAAGCTCAAGTTTCGATCTGAGCTTAAATACAGCACAAGGAGAAAAACCATGGCAGAAAGAAGATCTGAATCCGCCCCCTCCCATTGGCTTGTGAATCGGCTAACGGAAAAGAGCACCTGGAGCGGTTTGAGCTTGGTTGTCATCTGTAGCTTGGTTCTTTTGGGGCTGCCAATCGTAAGAACTCTGGCATGGGTGGGACTGGCTTACGGCCTTTATTCGATGTTTTCGGCCGATTAGCTGCCCCGGAACGACTCACGTTGCGGGCTCGAGCGAAATTCTTCCAGCCATTGGCTCCGGATCGCGCATTTCGAAGGACTAAGCGAAAAGCGAAATAGTTGAGCTTTTCCCTACTTCTTCGGCGTCCTGTAAGCAATTCTACTTAGTTGCGTCGCAGCGAATTCCGTAGGGTAATAGTCGCTGTCAACGTGAGCAAGCCGAGTGCAGCATACCGAGCAATTGGGTGTGATCAATTTTTCTTTTTTGTACCAGCGGAGGTTAGCAAGATGGCACAACAACCAGGACAAGGGCAGCCGGAACAACCTAAGAAAGATTATTTCTGGTTCTACATCGGCGGATTGATTATCGTGGTGATTGTTGGAGTTCTTTTGTTGAAAGGTCGAGAAATGTCTAGCGTGCCTTATGATGCTTATGAGGAGACCAAAAAAGAGGTTGAGCAACAAACAAAATAACTGTGGAGCAGTGCTGATCAAGGTATTCGAGACGACCGGCGTACGCAGAAAACCCGGCTTCGACCGGGTTTTTTGTCTGCAATACATCTCGCGCGGCAGCATCCGGAAATGCGACAAAATTCCGCGCCGGTAACAATGCTTGCCAATTTGGGCGAAGCTTGAAACGACTATAGTGTAAGAAATTTGGGGAAGGAGTATGGACCGGTCAATTAATGAAAAACATCGATCTTCCCTGAACAGCATTTATCCGATCAACTGCGCTAATAGCGATACCTTTTATCCCTATACGTTCACACCCGAATGCTCAACTCGCTGCGATGGAGGTAAGTGTGACTGCATCGCCTGTCAGCAGCCACACGAATGCATCGCGTCGATAGTTTAGCTAACAATACATTGGCGTCACCGATAGACGGTCTCGTGTCAATGACACTGAGCAGCGACAAAAGAACAAAGCCCCGTTGCCATTTAGGCGACGGGGCTTTGGGTAAGAGGTGCCTGGCGGTGACCTACTTTCGCACAGGGATCTGCACTATCATCGGCGCTG
>NZ_JAFIBZ010000050.1:0-13677 GCF_017832375.1 Methylocaldum sp. RMAD-M
CACCTCAAGAGTGTGCGGACACCCCGTGCATCCGCTCGCACCAGTGTCGCCTGAGCCTTTCAATCCGTCGAGACGGTCCTCGGCGGACGCTTACGCTCATTCAAGCCCGCCGTCACAAGCTTATCGCCTCGCTGCCCGATCAGCCGCTCGGGCCGGACGGGGATAGCCTGCGCTTGGCCCAAGTGGTGTCGATCTGCTCAACAATGCCGCCAAATATACGCCCGAAGGCGGCACAATTTGGCTGGAGGCGGCGTGTGAGCAGGATGACGCCGTCATTTGGATCCGGGATACCGGCGAAGGCGTTGCTGCCCTACCTGTTTGATGTCTTCACCCAAGCCGAGCGCACCCTGGACCGGTTCCAAGGCAGGTTGGGGCTCGGCCTGACTATCGTCCAGCGCTGTGGCGCTGCACGGAGGCCCGGTGGAGGCCAAGAGCGCAGGCCCCGATCAGGGGGTGAATTCATCGTGCGGCTGCCCCTGAGCGAAGGGCAGGCTTGACGGGCGCTGGCCTTGCGCGACTCCAGGCGCAACGCGGTTGACGATGATCTGGCCACATATTCGGCGCTCGAGCCAACGTTGGAAGTGCACAGCCCGCACGTTGTAGTTCCAGCGCCGCGTCGTGGCTGGCCCCGGTCCGCTGTGGTTATTGAATCGAATGACCGCTGCGGGCACGAACCACTTATAGGAGGCAACCGCACGGAATGTCGGAAGTCGACCGCGTTAGCGAGGATGCTTTCGCCGCTAGAATGTAGGAATGAGATCGAAAGCCAGCTTTAGAGCGTTTTCCGAATCGGTGTAAGGGATTCGGATATGTAGGTCGGCAATCCCTTGCCGACGTATCGGCTCGGCGAAGGGCTTTGTCGGAAGGGTCGCGACTAAAGCGACCGTTTGCGATTGGGAAGGGATTGCCGACCTACGTTCTCCCCTCCTGGAACGAATCCGTACACCGGGATGGAAAACGCTCTAAGTACATTCCGCAAATACTTGCGGAATCTCGACTGATTGGCGTGATTGGCGGGGTTGTCCTGCAGGTTGCCTATGCCGCAAGACTTCCCTGAATGTACTTAGAACTGGCATCGTGTGGAAGACCCGCTTTACACGTCAGGAGTACGCCCCCTGTCCATTTGTGCGCAATGGCCCATGCCAAAGTCGAACCGCGACGCATCGGACTGCGAACGCGTGAGCAGCATAGAGCGCGTGCCAGCATCGAGAGTATCCATGCACAAGCCATCTACCGTGGTGGGTTACGGCATTCACGCTATATCGGCCTGCCCAAGACTCAGTGCAGCCCATCATCACGTCCGTGGCGGCGAACCCGGTTGGGCTCGGTTTCGGGTGAAACGGTAACCCGTAACATCCCTTGCAGATCGCGGTTTGCAGCCCTCACACGGTCTGTTTTGACCGCTCGAAGAAGCTTATTGAATAAGCCAATCGGATGAACAGATGAACTCTTCCTGATCGTCCACGCTTCTGTTTTGCCGGCATGATCATTTTCCTGATCAAGCCGTGGCGGTTTCCTGCGTCAACGACGCCAGATCGATAACGAAGCGGTACTTCACGTCGCTCTTGAGCATGCGGTCGTATGCGTCATTGATCTTTTGGATGGAAATGAGTTCGATGTCCGAGACGATGCCGTGATCGGCACAGAAGTCGAGCATTTCCTGCGTCTCCTTGATTCCACCGATGAGCGAACCGGCCATCTTCCGGCGTCTGAAGATCAGGTTGGCGACGCCGGGTGACGGATGCGGCGTATCCGGAACCCCGATCAAGCACAGCGTGCCGTCACGTTTGAGCAGCTCGATATAGGCGTCCAGGTTATGCGATGCGGCCACGGTATTGAGGATGAAGTCGAAGCTGTTGACGTGCTTCTTCATCTCATCGGGATTCTTTGAAATCACCACTTCGTCGGCGCCCAGCCGCTTGGCGTCCTCGGTCTTGTCCGGAGAAGTCGTGAACAGCACCACATGCGATCCAAAAGCATGGGCGAACTTCACCCCCATGTGGCCCAAGCCGCCGAGTCCGACGATTCCGACCTTCTGGCCTTGGCCCACCTGCCAATGACGCAGCGGCGAATAGGTGGTGATGCCCGCGCACAAGAGCGGCGCCGCGGCGGCGAGATCGAGCTTTTGGGGCAGGCGCAGTACGAAATGCTCATCGACCACGATCACATTGGAGTACCCGCCGTAAGTCATCTTTCCCGTGTGCTTGTCGGGACTGTTATAAGTCAACGTGAGTTCGTTCTGACAATACTGCTCCAGATTCTCGCGACAATCTGGACAGGTGCGGCAGGAATCGACCATGCACCCCACGGCGGCCAAGTCGCCGGCCTTGAAGGTTTGCACCTCGTCGCCGACCGCCGTCACCCGCCCGACAATCTCGTGCCCGGGCACTACCGGGTAGACGGTGTTCTGCCATTCGCTGCGGACCGTATGGAGATCCGAATGGCAGACCCCGCAGTAGAGGATTTCAATCTGCACGTCCTGTGGACCCGGTTCGCGCCGCTCGAAGCGGAACGGACCCAGCGGCGCACTCATGCTGTGGGCAGCATATCCGATGGTTTTGATCATGGAGAGCTCCTTATTCCGTTTCTTAAACGGACCGTGTTTCGGACGGTTTGTTCGATTTACTGTGGGTAAAGAAAGTAAAGCCCTATTCGAATCGCCCTCACCCCAACCCTCTCCCAGAGGGAGAGGGGGCTTTTGTGGCTTTACTTTCTTGACCATTAGTACTTCCGGGCTCCCAATATAAAAAGCGATATGTGCAATAGGCAGACATCAATGGCCCCATTCTGGTAAACGGTATTCTAAAGCGATTGGGTAGATCCGAATCCGCCACGCTGAGTGATGTTCGTAGGGGACTGTCAGCCATGAAACCGTTCGGCCGCGGGCACCACTTGACAGTCCCCCGTTTCGGAGTAGTCTACCATCCCCTTAGATGGTTATTAGATGGTAAGCAGAAGGTATGGCAGGGGAAACCGAGAAAATTACGATCAACTTGGGGTTCGTGGACCTCGGGCAGATCGATTTGCTGGTGCAGGAAGGCTTCTATTCCAACCGCACCGACTTCATTCGTACCGCGATACGCAACCAACTTGCCGCCCACGCGGAGGTGGTGAAACAAACCGTGGCCCGCAAGACCCTGGTGCTCGGCCTGCAGGAGTACACCCGCCGCGATCTGGAAGCGGTACGGACGGCCGGACAGAGGCTGCAAATTCACGTGTTGGGCCTGGTCATCATCGGCGATGATGTCTCGCCCGAACTGGCGCGGGACACCATCGAGTCCATCACGGTACTAGGCGCCTTGCGGGCCAGTGCGGACGTCAAATCGGCCTTGGCCGGCCGCATCCGCTAGACCTTGTTTTTCCGCCTCGCCGGTGGAGATTCACTTACAGCTCACATGTCACCACCCACCGAACCATGGCCGCTGTTACAATCGCCAAAGGAGACCTGGATTATGACCGACGCACTGCACGCCGTAATGGCGGAAGCCACCCGGCTCACCCGCTCTGGCCGGCTCGATGAAGCCGCCGCCCTCATCCGGCGCACGCTCCGGGGCGGTTTCGCACCTGACACGTCCTCGAAGACCTCCGACTTTTCCGGTCACGAACCTATTGACAGCACGTGCCGCGTCATCGACGACATTCCCCAACTCACGCCGCCACCGGACAGCGGGGCATCGGCGCATGGGAGCCCGCACGACGCGGGCCCATCCGCGCCGTCGTCCGCCTTCGAGGCTACGTTTCGTTCGCTTCGAACCGGACTCGAATCCATAATAACCAAACCGAGCAAGGCAAACCCGGACATTCAGGCAGGAGGGCAGTTCATGACAGGTTCCTTCACCAACCCGGCCGGAACCCGCGCCTATAAGCTCTATATTCCCAGCGGCTACCACGGACAAGCTCTGCCGCTGATCGTCATGCTCCATGGCTGCGCCCAGGACCCGGACGACTTCGCCGCGGGCACCCGCATGAATATCCTGGCGGAACGGGAGGGATTTTTCGTGCTGTACCCCGAGCAAGCGCCCCAAGCCAATCCGTCCCGATGCTGGAACTGGTTCAAGGCGAGCGACCAGCACCGGGATCATGGCGAACCGTCCATCCTTGCCGACATGACCCGGCACATCGTGAGCACCCATGGCCTTGACGCCGGACGGGTCTACGTGGCGGGACACTCGGCAGGCGGGGCGATGGCCATGGTCATGGGAGTGAACTATCCTGAGCTCTACGCCGCCATCGGCGTCCATTCCGGACTCCCTTACGGTGTCGCTCATGACATCCCCTCCGCCTTCGCGGCCATGCAGCAAGGGGAAACAGCTGCGCTGCTGCAGCGGGAAAGCAGTTTCCCGGCAGCGCTGAAAGCACTCCGGATCGTCCCCACCATCGTCTTTCATGGAGACCGGGACACCACGGTTCACCCCGGCAATGGCGATCGGGTGTTGGCGCAGTGGGCGACCGTACACTCAGGCGCGGGAAGAAAATTGCGGGTCACGGCGAACCGGGGTCAAGTGCCTCACGGGCATTCCTATACCCACTCCATCTATCACGACGCGCGCGGCCAGGTCGTCATGGAGCAGTGGCTAGTTCATGGGGCGGGCCACGGCTGGTCGGGCGGAAGTCCTGATGTCTCGTATACCGACCCCAAGGGACCCAGCGCCTCGGAGGAGATGGTCCGGTTTTTCCGGAAGCACTCGCAGGGCAAACCGTAAGAACTCGGCGAGCCGGTGAGAAGTCTCTTGCGTTCCTGTCTAACCGGGAAGTTTTTGGGTTGCGAGCGCATCACTATCAGGAGATCGTCCAGTAAGCGGAAGGCCTCCCGGAACCTAAACGAAGACCATGAGGTCCATGGATGAGGCGTCCACAAGGAACGGCGGAGAATAAATCATGCTCCATGGGAAGATAGCCCTGGTCACCGGTTCCACCCGCGGCATCGGTCTCGGCATCGCCACCGAACTCGCCCGGCAGGGCTGCCATATCGGTTTGAATGGCTTCGGGGAGATCGCGGAGATCGAGAGATTGGCGCAGGACTTGAGCCGCGCTCAGGGTGTGAAAACCGCTTATTATCCCGCAGACCTCTCACAACCGGCTGCCATCCGCGGCATGATCCAATCGATGAAGGCGGATTTCGGTGCCATTGACATTTTGGTCAACAACGCCGGTATTCAGTATGTGGCGCCGCTGGAGGAATTTCCGGATGCGCAGTGGGAGGCCGTGCTCGCCGTCAATCTTTCAGCCGCTTTCCATACCATCAAAGCCGCGCTGCCGGGCATGAAGCGGCGCGGTTGGGGACGGATCATCAACATTGCCTCAACCCACGGCCTGGTAGGCAGCGAGGGCAAGGCCGCTTATGTGGCGGCGAAGCATGGCCTCCTGGGTCTGACCAAGGTCGTGGCTCTGGAGACGGCTAACGCCGGCATCACCTGCAACGCGATTTGCCCAGGTTGGGTGCTGACCCCGCTGGTCGAAAAACAGATTGAGGACTTGGCCCGACAGCAGGGGATTTCGCCGGAAGAGGCCAAACTGGCGCTCCTGCGCGAAAAACAGCCTATGCTCCAATTTTCGACCCCGGAGGACATTGGCGCCTGGACCGCTGTCCTGTGCAGCGAGGCGGCCAAGACGACCACGGGGGCGGCCTTTCCGGTCGATGGGGGCTGGATCGCCCGCTGACCGGCTCAGGACGGAGCCGCTCAAGGCCAAGCTCGGCAACGGAAACCTGCCGCTTAAGGAATGAGCATGCCTAGACTTCAAATACGAGGTGCAGAACTCCATTATGAAAGCCTGGGGCACGGCCCGCCCTTGCTTTTCATCCACGGCCTAGGCTCCAGCACACGGGATTGGGAAGCTCAGCTCGCTTACTTTTCTCCACGTTTTCACGTGGTCACGTTCGACCTCCGCGGCCATGGCCGATCGGACAAGCCGCCCGGCCCCTACAGTATTCTTGGGTTTGCGGCGGACACGGCGGAACTGATCCGCTTGCTCTCCCTGGGTCCGACTCACGTTGTCGGCCTCTCGATGGGAGGCATGATCGCTTTTCAGCTCGCCATCAGCGCCCCGGAACTCGTGCAGAGCCTGGTGATTGTCAACAGCGGCCCGGAATTCATCCTCCGTACGCTCAGAGCACGACTGCAGATCGTCCAACGGAAACTCATCGTCCGGTTGCTGGGGATGCGCCAAATGGGAAGGGTTCTGGGCAAGCGTCTCTTTCCCAAGCCGGAACAGGCAGAACTCCGACAGCTATTCATCGATCGGTGGGCCGAGAATGATCCGCGGGCTTACCTTGACGCATTGCGGGCTTTGATCGGATGGACCGTGGCGGATCATCTCGACGCCATTCACTGCCCGACCCTCGTGATCACTTCGGATCGGGATTACACGCCGATAGCAGTCAAGGAAACCTATGTGGCCAGAATGCCGCAGGCGGAACTTTCGATCATCCGCGACGCACGGCACATGCTGCCTCTGGAGCGTCCGGACGCGTTCAATCAGGTACTGATGGAGTTCCTATTAAAACATCGGCCCCTTCTCCGAAACCTTCCCGAGTCTTGCGAAGGATAGCTATGCCGGGAAGCAAATCGGGACGGTATACGTTTCCGGGTGATTTCGTTCCTGCTGCTCCGGACCGAGGGCATACCTTGAAAGCTTTGGGCTTCCGTCACTCGGTCCTTAAGGAAGCTCTGAACAAGTGGATTCCGTTCGTGGTGAGCTTGTCGAACCACGAACGGAATCCATACGTTACCGTTCGTCCTGAGCTTGTCGAAGGACTTATTCAAAGCTTCCTTAACAGCTTTGGCTGGACCCGTATCAGCGTTTCGGTTAAGTCATCTCGGCTCATGATCTGATCGACTCGTCCGAAGCTGCAACGTTCGATCGGTCAGGGAGGTCTTAGTTGAAACCGGGAAATAAAGTATGCCCTAAGAATTGGAGAACGAGACCTTGGATAGGCGGACTTTTCTCAAGGGTTTGGTTGGCGGGGTCGTTGTGACCTGGCCGGGCTTGTTGGTGCCGCGATCATTGCGGGCCGGCGAGCTGCCGATCGGTGCGGTGGAAAGCGCCGTGCGGGCGGCATTGTCCGGCAAGAAGCCCCTCATCAAGCGCACCTACCGGCCACCGAACTTCGAGACGCCGGTCAGGGCTTTCAGCGGCGTCATCACGCCGAACGACCAGTTCTTCGTGCGCTGGCACCTTGCCCATATTCCGCAAGTGGCCGCCGAAACCTGGCGGCTCGAGGTAGGGGGCGATTCGGTGGAGCATCCCTTCGAGTTGACGCTGGACCAGCTCAAGCGGGATTTCGAGCCCGTCGAACTGTTTGCCGTGTGCCAATGTGCCGGGAATCGCCGCGGCTTTTCCGAGCCGCATGTGCCCGGCGTCCAATGGGGGGCGGGCGCCATGGGCAATGCGCGATGGAAGGGCGCTCGCCTCAAGGACGTGCTGGCGAGAGCAGGACTCAAGTCGGATGCGCTGGAAATTGTTTTCGACGGCGCCGATTACGGAGCTATCGACGAGACCCCCGATTTCATCAAGAGTCTTCCGCTATGGAAAGCCCTCGACGAGAACACCCTGGTCGCCTATGAGATGAACGGCGAGGCACTGCCTCATTGGAACGGCTTTCCGGTACGACTGGTGGTGCCCGGTTGGTCGGGGACCTACTGGGTGAAACAGCTGACGTCCATCAGCGCGATGCCGAAACCGGAAACGGGATTCTGGATGAGCAGGGCTTACCGGATACCGAAAGACAAATTCCCGCACATCGAGCGATTTCTTTCGCAAGAAGGGGAGGACAATACGCCGATTACCGATATGGTGGTCAATTCTCTCATGACCAACATCGAGGAAGGGCAGCGCTTGCATGCGGGCAAACCGGTGACGGTCAAAGGGCTTGCGTGGGACGGGGGGCATGGAATCCGAACGGTCGAAGTTTCGGTGAACGGCGGCAGGACGTGGCGGGACGCGCAGCTCGAACAGGACTACGGTCGTTTCTCGTTCCGCGCCTGGCACCACACCTTCACGCCACGCCGGGGCGGCAAACATGTGCTCATGGCGAGGGCGACGAGCCGGCAGGGAAGCACCCAGGTTTACGAACTCATCTTCAATCCAGCGGGTTACCACAACAACGTGGTGCAACGGATCAATGTGGTGGTCGCATGAGTGCCCATGTCATGAAGATGCTCAACACGCTGCTGCCGGCGCTAGTCGCGGTTTTTTCCACTAGCGCCTTTGCGGGAGAGGCGCAGATAGAGCTCAAGGAAGGGGCGGGACGCGATACCGTGATGGCCAATTGCGTCATGTGCCACAGTATCGACTATATCCAGATGAACTCCCTTTTCATGAAAAGAACCGACTGGCAAGCGACCGTCGACAAAATGGTGAATGTCATGGGAGCGCCGATCAGCCAGGACGACATTTCGGTGATTCTGGATTATCTGACGACGTATTACGGCGTCGAATAACGGCGTTAGAGCGTTTTGATCTCGCTCGTACGGCAAAACAGGCTTGGCCGGAGTCGTTGGCGCCTTCGGCCAGGGTAGATCGACTCAAGCATTCGTAGGTCGGCAATCCCTTGCCGACGAACCCGTTGGCCCAACTGCACCGTCGGAAAAGGATTTCCGACCTACTCGCAAGTACCCGTACAGTCGGTATGAAAATGCTCTAAGTACATTCCGCAAATATTTGCCGAATCTCGACAGATTGGCTTGATTGGCGGGGTTGTCCTGCAGGTTGCCTATGCCGCAAGACTTCCCTGAATGTACTTAGAACGCCGCGTTCAGATCGGCAATCCAACCCGGCGGAATGATCTTATCGTGGAAGCGATCCGCACCGACGGCGCAGGTATAGGCCGTGCGGAAGGGTGTAATCTCAATCGATTTTTCCCAGTGCCGGAGATTTGGCTTTGAACAACTCGGCTGCAAGCTCGAGTTGAGCCGTCAATGGCGGTATAGCAGGAATTTCCCAGGCTTTTCCTGCGATACGGGACAATAAGTTATTCAGCCAAAGGCGGTCCGATTTTGCCTGGTGGATAATGAATCTGTAGGAATCACCGTCCTTAAAAACAGCAAAATCTTCCAGATAAACTTCAATTGCTTCCTGTTCACCGTAGAGCCTTGTTTGAACGTAGATTGTTCGCGCGTCGAGGTCAAAACGAAATTTCTTTAATTCTGCAATACCCTTAAGGATTATATTCGCCACCCAAATAATCAATCTATTGGGTGTCAATTTTATTGCCATTTTTATTAAGCTGGATTTCATACTCATTTCTTTCACCTGGGTTCGCTAACATAATAAGTTTTATAGTATATTGTTCCGGCAGTTACTAAGCGTAAAGAAAGTATTGTCATGTTATGGCGTATCGGCATTCAGGGTGCCGGAAGAATGCGACCATTATCTGCGGTAGTTTCTGAAGTCGCCGCGAGGCCCCGATCAGGCGTCGTTTCAAATCGGCTTTATTCTCGGGTAAGTGTTTGGCCACCCTGGATTCACAGACCCCGAGACCTGCTCATCCGGGTTCAGTTGCGGGGAATAAGGGGGCAGGTACACCAGTTTCAGCCGTCCCTGTTGCTGTTCCACGTAGTCTTTGACCAACTTGGCCTTATGAATCGGGTGCCCGTCCACCACCAGAAAGATCGGTTGCTTGGCCCCGACCATCAGGCGTTTGAGAAACTCCCGAAAGACCACCGTCGTGACCGTTCCCTCCTGGACCATGAAACGGAAATCGCCACGAGCGCTGACCGCGGAAATGACATTCAGGCCAAAGCGCCGGCCGGTCGCCTTGACCACCGGGGTTCGGCCGCACGGCGCCCACGTCGTGCCCGCATGGTAATCGGAACGAAGGCCCGCTTCATCGGCAAAATAGATCACCGCACCGGCCCGTTTCGCCTCGGCTTGCAGGCGCGGAAACGCTTCCGCCTGCCACCTTTCGACCAGCACCGGGTCTTGTTGCCAGGCTCGATACAATGGCCGTTGTGGGGTAAACCCCAGCATCCGCATGATCCGCCCCACACTGGGCTTGGTCAGCCGCTTGCCGAACTGCCGGTAGATCACTTCGCCGATCAGCGACAAGGTCCACAGACCAAATTCAAACTTCATTTGCAGGGGCGTCTGATCACGCACGGTCTCGGCAAGCCAGCGCATTTCGTCCGGGGTCACCTTCGGGGGTCGACCGGGAATCGATTTGGCCAGCAAGGCATTTTGTCCACCGCTGGCAAAGTCCGACAGCCAGCGAAATACCGTTCGGATATTGACGCCAAAGGCGGCGGCAACACTGGCCACGGTCTCGCCTTTGCCGACCGCTTTAACCGCCTGCTGGCGCATGACTTGGAGCGAGAGATTGTCGATCGATCGCCCGTCAGAGTCTCTTTTGCATCTCATGGCCGTAGCCTAACACGAATATGGCATTCTTTATTTTACGGTTAGTATAAGCCGTACATGGCCGTCCCCTTTAGCCGAAAACCAATCGCCGGGGGCTCCCTGAGAATGCCTGGAACGGGCCCTGTGCCGATTATTTAAAGCGTGAAGCGAAAGGTGCCGACGAGCGCGCCGGGTATCTTGCTGCCGCCGAGTGCACGACAGTGATAGGTATCGATGGCGGGATGGATCGGGCTTTCCCGGGTCAGCGCCTCGAGCGCCGAGCCAAACAATCGATACAAACTGTCGTCAAACCGCAGATCATTGATGGGTGCCGCGATTTCGCCGTTCTCGACCCAGAAACAGGCGTAGCGGGTCATGCCGGTCACCCGGGCGGCCTGGACATCGCTCCAGTTGAGGTAATGCAGATTGCCCACGTAAAGACCGGTACCCAGGCAGTTCAGGACCTCGGTCTCAGGCAGGTTGCCGGCCATCAGTTCCGGCGCGCGCAAATGCTCTCCGAACCAGCCGCTCGGATCGGCCGCATTGGACGGCACGCCATATTGTTTTGCGGAACGGGAACTCACCAGCAGGTTTTTCAACTGCCCCTTCTCGATGAGCATCAACTCCACCGGCGGAAGCTCGCCCAGGCTGTTGAAGCGCGGCGTGAGCGCCAAGCAGAAGTTTTCTTTCAAGGTGAACTGTTCGGACAGACCGACCTCACCCTGGATCAGTCGCTTGAGAGGACAGTTACCATCCCGGTACGCCCGGTAACTGAGCGCGCCCCATGAGAACATGGCGATCAGTTCGGCGACGGCGGCCGGCGCGAAGTACACCCGATACTCGCCAGGCGCAATCGGGCGGGCAGGGCGTTTCAAGAAGGCAAGCCGGGCCTTGTCGGCAGCCAGGACGGCCTGGAACCGGTCCTCATCCCATGCCGGCCCCCAGAACCGACCTTTGACGGCCTTGTTATCTCCGGACGCGTTGGTCGTGAACAGGGAATAATCCACCCATAGGGATGCGGTCGAAAACCAGTGGTTCAACCCCGCCGAATTGCGGACCGCGCGGACCTGCGGGCCCGCGGCCAAGAGTCCGGTAAAGTCCGTCCCTTGGGTGACGCGGGCGATGGCCTTGACCGCAGCGGCGGCGTCCGGCTCTGTCCCGGAATGTTCGTGTTCGCTGGTTCCATGGTCTTGCAGGGGCACCGCGAAAGGGTCTTCCGGGAGTGTTCGAGCTTCCCGCCGTGCCCGCTCCAACCAGGAACGCAGGAGTGCCCGATCGTGATCGAGGTGGCCGCTGAGGTCAAACGTGAAAGTCACCTGACGGCCAGCCCACTGAAAAGTGAGTGCCAGGTTTCTCTGCAAGACGGCCGTGGCTTGCCGCACGTTGGAATCGTTGAACCGCACATAGGTTTGATCTTCGGCGCTGAGTTGGAGGCTGAGCGCTTCTCCGGCCTTCAAGTCGGCGAAGGCCGTATCCGCGAGATCGTCGAACAGCCGCCGGGTTTCCGGAACAAAGCTCACGCGCCACCTCCGAACACGTCGATGCCCGCAAACAGACAGGGCGGGGCGGCATGGCCGACGCGGATGAGCTGATTGGGTTCGCCTTTCCCGCAATACGGCGTTCCGAAGAGCTCCCGCTCGTCGCGGCAACCGACCTGCTTCAGTGCATTCCAAAAAGGCACCGTCACCCCCCGGTAATTGGGATTTTTGAGGACGTCGGTCAACCGGCCTTGTTCGATCCTGCGTGCATATTCGCAGCCAAACTGGAATTTGTTGCGGTAGTCGTCGATGGACCAGGATCGATTGGATTGCATGTAAACGCCTCGCTCCACGGAAGCGATCATTTCGGCCAGGGAACTGGTGCCCGGTTCCAGGTTGATGTTCGCCATGCGGTCGATCGGCGCCCGATTCCAGCCGGCCGAACGGAAATTGGCGACGCCGGGAATGCCGAGTCGAGACTGACTTTCCAAACTGCCGAGCCCCCGCAGCAACACGCCGTCCCGGATCAGATATTCCCGTGTCGCGGGGTTGCCGCAGTCATCGAAGGCGTAAGAGGCAAACTCACCCGCGACGGTGGGGTCGAAGGTGACGTTCAGCAGGGGCGAGCCATAGCGCAGCCGGCCGAAATCGTCCGGCTTCACGAAGCTCCAGCCGGCATAGTTGCGCTCGTCGCCGAGGATGCGGTCGAGTTCCAGCGGATGGCCGATCGATTCGTGGATCTGCAGCAGCATCTGGTCCGGCGCCAGGATCAGGTCCAGGGTCTCATCGGGACAATTTTCGGCGTCCAGCAATTCGAGCGCCTCGCGGCCCACCCGCTCGCACTCGGCGTGGAGGGCCGAAAAATCGAAGAATTCCAACCCCGCCTGACGGCAGCGGGCGGCCGGGCCGTTCAATGAACGCTGCTGGGTCTCGGTACCGTCCTGAGCGGTGGCCGCGCAATGACTGGAAACCAGCCACCACTGCTGTTCGATATCCGCGCCGCTGGATGAGACGTAGTGCACCGTGCTTTCCACCAAGGTGGCTTCGGCGGACGTGCTGACGATCTTGTCGGAGACTTTGAGTGACCGGCTGGCGCGGATCAGTTGATCGGTCAATTCGGCGAGCGTCAGACGGTCGAAACCCAATCGCCGGGTGCTGACAAAGCGTCCGTGAACCGGAGGCCGGTGCCCTTCGGTGAATGGGAACAAGGCATGGGGCGCGCAGATCCGGGCCAGATACGCGGCCCGCCGGGCGGCCTGGACCAAGCCCTGTTGCGAGAGATCGCTGGTGCCGGCATAGGCGATATGGCCGTCCACCCGTGCTTCCGCCATGACGCCCCGCTCCAGGGTGATGGCGTTGTCTTCCGGGAGGTGGTTGCGGACGGTACGCCGATAGGTCTGCTCCTGGACGAAACGCAGGCCAATCCAATCAGCCTCGGCCTGGACCCAGGCGAGTGCCCGGTGAATATCGAACGCGGGGAGTTCGGGATAAAAGTTGACCGGGAGGCTCATGCTTCGCTGATCGAGTAGATAATATCAAGGGTATTGTGGGACCGGGAGGTCAATGGCCGTCCGGCGGCAGCAGGAGGCCCCAGCCGGTTCCTGTGGATCCCGGCAGCCCCAGGTTATCCTGCACATCGACGGGTTCCTTGCGGTATGGCTGAACGCATACGCCTGACACCTGTTCTGCCCGCCCTGCTCAAAGGGAGCCTGATGCGCTGAAAGCCCAATGAGCATAGAGCGTTTTCCATCCCGGTGTACGGATTCGTTCCAGGAGGGGAGAACGTAGGTCGGCAATCCCTTGCCGACAAAGCCCTTCGCCGAGCCGATACGTCGGCAAGGGATTGCCGACCTACATATCCGAA
>NZ_JAFIBZ010000051.1:0-13360 GCF_017832375.1 Methylocaldum sp. RMAD-M
GCGTCGTCGTAGGCGTAGGTCAGATAGTTGCCTTCCGGCAGGACGGTCTTGATGAGCCGTTCCTGGCCGTCATAGGTATGCGTGGTGACCCGGCCTTCGGGGTCGATGGCCTTGAGCTCCTTGCCGAAGGCGTCGAAATAGGACACCCGGCTCAATCCCAGGGGGCCGGTCTCCTCGGACCGGGAGCCCGCGAAGTAGTAGGTGTAGAGCTTGCCGTTGGCGTTGGTCTGGGTCTGCACCCGGCCCAAGGCGTCGTAGACGTTGGTGGCGAACGCGGTGGTCGGGTTGGCCGGGTAGAACAGCTGGGTGATCCGCCCCGGCAGGTCGTACTGGAAGGTGGTGGCCTTGGCCGTGGCGTCGGTGAAGGTCGTCAGATTGCCGTTGGCGTCATAGGCGTAGCCGAGGCTGCGCGTGCCGTCGCTCACCTGGGTGACGCGACCCCCGCTGTAGGTCAGGGTCAGGGTCCGGCCCAGGCTGTTCTGTACCTGGGTCAGGTCGTTGCCGGTGTAGGTGAACTTGACCTGGACCCCGCTGGCCTCTTGGAAGGTGGCGATCCGGCCGGCCGCGTTGAAGGTGAGCTGGTCGCGGTGCAGGGTTTCGTAGGAATAGGTGGCGTCGGCGTTCTTGATCAGCCGCGCCGCGTTACCGGGGGGCGGGTTGTAGGTGCCGTCCGGCAGCTTGACGAAGACCTCGCCGTTGAGGCCTTGCTTGACGATCACGGTGTTGCCGATCAACTGGTCGCCGAACCAGCGCTGGCCCAGGGTGGCGATGACCATCTTGTCCAGCGGCTTGGCGGTATCGCTGAGGAGGTCGAGGGCCACCAGCTTTTCGACGAGGGTGGTCACCGCATCGAGGGCGGAGTCTTCGCCGAGGCCCTGGAAGCCGTCCGAATTCACCGTGGCGGACGCGGCGAGGTTGTGGGTCCAGCCCTTGCCCAGGGGGCCGGCCTGGGTGCGCAGGCCGGAGCTGTAGAGCTTCCGGAAGTTGAGCGCGTGCGGGAAGGCGCCCGTGCCGACGGTCATGTCCTCGTGGGCGTAGACGAAATGGCCCTTGGCCATGTCGATGGGGTCGTTGAAAAATCTCCCGATCGTTTGCAGCAGGCTGCCGTTTTGAGCCGGCATGCTGTTCTGTGTGGCCGCGGTGTAGGCCGGTTGAGACAACGATGTGGTCGAAAACCCGCCGGCCAGACCGCCGCCGATGATGGCGCCGATCCCCCAGCCGCTGGCGTCAGCCCGGATGTCGAAATACCCCACGCCCGACCAGCTGTTCTCGGCCAGATTGCAGCGGGTCGGCAGGATCAGGCGACGGCCGGCGTTGACTGCGTTCTGGAAGGTGCTGAGCCAGGCCGAACAGGCCACCAGGTTGGGCTGGACGACGCTCGTGTAGTTGGTCGATTTGGCATCGTAGATGCGGTCGTTGTTGGTCGCCGCGAGGTCGATCAATTTGACCGTGGAGACCGCACTGACGCCTGCGGTCTGCTGGACGGACGTGGATTCGAAGATGCTCGAGTGCATCGCGTCGCTGTAGAAGGCCGCGGCCTCCTTGGCGGCATTGGCCGTCTGGCTGACGACGCTCAGGAAGTTGCCGGGCAGGTCGACGTAGGGGGCGGTGTTGTAGCCGGCGATGCCGATCTGGTGGTGGAACAGGGTATTGGTTTGCGCCAGTCGGTCGGTGAGGTAGTCGGAGGCGTTGACCTGGGCGATCCAGGTGGACGAGAGCACCGCGAGGCTGGACCCCAGCACCAGCTCGGAGGTGTCGGCGGTGCCCGCCGCCTTGGCTTCATCCAAACGCTTCTGATGTAACTCCACCAGCCCTCGGCCCGCAGGCCCCCAGCCGTTGCCGACCAGGAACGTCCCGCCGGCCTTGATCTGCTGGGTGAACGCCTGATTGGCGAAGGTTTGCGCGTAGGCGCCATGGGTGATGGTGAAGCTCACCGTGCCGACCGTGCCGGGCGTTACCGCCGTGCCGGTGGCCTGGGCAGCGCCATCCAGCATGAGCACCGGCTGGTTGGAGGCGTTGTAGGTGATCGTCAGGCGTTTGCCGTAGATCGCATCCGAACTGTAGGTCTTGTCGATGCCCTGGTATTGGATCCTTAAGGTGGGTCTGTAATTGGCGGGGATGTCCGCGGTCCATTCGGTCAAGGCCACCGAGGTGTCCCGGTAGGGCAAGCCGGTCTGGCGCAGGCTGCCGCCGGTGTGGGGGTTGATGGTCTTGCCGCCGACTGCGTCGTCCACGGTGCCGGCGGGCAGGTTGGTGCGAAGATAGTTCGTCAGATTGGTCGCATAGGCGGTGAGATTGTTGCGGATGTTGGTGCGGTTGACGCCCTGGATATAGTCCGCGGTGATGGTCGCGCCGCTCCGCGCCTGGGTCAGATAGGTGGAGGCGTTGTAGCCGCTGGCCGTGGTCAGGTTGATGCCGGCCTTGATCGTGTGCGGCTTGAAGCTCGGATCGAAGTGGTAGGCGGTTCCGCCGAGGGTCGCTTTCACCCACACATGGTCGATCTTGATGCTGACTAGTGCCGCGGTCGAACCGGGACAACTGCCCGCCGCCGTGGCGGTTACCGAAGCGATCGGCACCTGGCCGTTGGCGAGCAGGTTCAATACGGCGCACACGTTCGAGGTGTCGATGCCGAGCCAGTCGTGGATCTGGGCGGCGGTCAGGTTGATGCGCCCCTTGACATAACTGGCGGTATAGCCGGCTTGACGCAGCAGCGACACCATGAGAGCCGCCTGGTCGAAGGCGGTGCCCTGGTTGTCCAGAATCGTCCCGAGCGCACCTTTCTGCACGCCCCATACCGGATAGTATTCGATGTTGTTGCGCACGTACTCGTAGATCAGGTCCGGATCGTTGCGCAGGGCGCGCGCCAGCTCGGTGATGGACGCCGGGCCGGCCGGGGCGGCATCGCCACTGACGCGCAGCGTGCTCAAGGGGGCGGTCGAGGTCTTGTCGGTTGTGGCCGGCTGGTTCAGGCCAGCGGGCACCGGCCGGGACTGGATCGCCTGCTCGGATTCCTCGGGCGTCACCGGCGAGAAGATCGCCCGGTTGATGCCGGGCAACGATTCCACGGGGCGTGCCGGCGCCTTGGCCGGGGCGGCGGGCTTGGCCTTGCCGAAGGCCGGACTCGACTCGTCCACCACCGCCGGCACGCCGCCGCCGAAACTGACGTTCCCGTCGGCCGCGAGCGGACCGCTGAGAACCGACAACGCCAAAAAAATCGACACGCTGAGCTGTCGCCACATCTTCCTATCTCCCCTAATGTGTCCGGTGAGGCCAACGCCCTCGAAAATGGATTCAATTCACGAAAATACGCCCGCAAGCCTCTGACCGGTCCAACTGACGTGGATCGGCCGCGAAGCTGACTTGAGACGTGGGAAAAAAACCGGATGGCGCGGCCGATCAGCTCGGCGCTCCGGTCACCAGATGGCTGGTGCGGTTGCCCGCCGCATCATAGCTGTAGGTGATGACCACCCCGTTGCTGTAGGTAGCGGTGATCACCCGCCCCAGCGTATCGTAGGTGTAGGTCACGGACCCGGCCCAGGCCGGGCCGGCCAGAGATGCCGCGACAGCGGCGCTTGCGATGATCGATGTGTTAGCCCTGGCGCCCAAACACGCCCCGGCCTTAAGAAGGCTGGAAAAGATTGACATCCTAGCGATTCCTTGTATCCCAGTAACAAAGCGTTCTGACAGCGAAGAGTCCTGTCAGACCGGTCTTTCCGGTCTCCTGGCTGGGAACGGCCACACCGTCTAACGGATTCCTAGCGCGCACAATTTTTCCAGTGGCCCCGGTCAGTCGCAAGTCGGAAAAGGCTGATTTTGGTGTGCGCTTTTACTGACAGTGTGTACGCATTGGCCGACACCGCGAGGCGATCACGGCCAACCGGGACTCAAAGCCGGCAGCTGGTTCTTTGAGAGGTATAGCAACTACGCTTTTCCACCAAAGCTGCGGTCTACGTGGCGATCTGTGACAGCGCCAGGCTCTTGTTTTCATTCGCGAGGCGATGAACTGCGCGCAAGGTATTGACATCCTTCCCCGCCTGAAGTTGGGGATTCCCGAAGACAGACCTAGAGAGATTCATAGAATCTCCGCAAGGAAACCCCTGACTTGAGTCAGGGGAGGAATTGCGGGTGCGCGAAGCGCACCATGTGGTGTACACTGTATCGCATGGTCGAAGTAGTCACGAACCGTAATTGTGTTTACCAAACAGCCTACCATGTGATCTGGTGTCCGAAGTATCAGCGCGATGTGCTGACCGGAACGGTTGCTGAGGAAACGGGGGCAATGCTAGACGCGATTTGCATGGAACGGGGATGGCCGGTGATCTCCAAGGAGATTCAGCCGGATCACATCCACCTGTTTGTCAGCATCCCGCCTGCCATTGCCGTAGCCGATGCCGTCAAGGTGCTCAAGGGTGTCACGGCCCGCCGTCTGTTCCAGACGTTCCCGGCGCTGAAGAAGCGGCTGTGGGGCGGAAGCTTGTGGTCGCCGTCGTACTACGTTGGCACGGCGGGCAATGTCAGCGCCGAGACCATCCGTTGCTACATCGAACGTTCCGAGCATGTCACTAAGAGGCGATAAGCGATGATGCGCACGGCGTCGATCCGGCTGGAATTGAGCGCGGCGCAGGCCGACGCGCTCGCTCGCCTGCGAGCGTCTTACGCGGATGCGTGCAACCGTCTTGTTCCCATCGTGCGCGAGTACCGTCTGTGGAACCGCGTCGGTCTGCACCAGCGGACCTATACGATGCTGCGCGAAGCGACACCGCTGGGCAGCCAGATGTGCTGCAACGCCATCTTCTCGGTGTGCAAGGCGTACAAGGCGCAAAAAGAACTCGGTCGCATCAGGAAGGACGCGCCGGTTCCCGGAATCCGCTTCGACCGCGCCAGCGTCCACTTCGACAAGCGCACCTATTCCCTCAAGGGCGAGACGGTCTCGCTCTATACCCTCGATGGGCGCATTGAGGTGCCAATGCGCCTTGGCGAACACCAGCGCCGCATTCTCGAATCCGGCAAGCCGAAGGAAGCGGAGCTGGTCTTTCGCAAAGGGAAATGGTTTCTCAACCTCGTCGTCGAGTCTGGCGACGTTGAACCCGTGGCATCCGGCCCCGTGATGGGCGTGGATGTCGGAGAAAACAACCTCGCCGCCACCAGTACGGGCAAGGTCTTCGGCGGCGAGCATCTGCGCGACCGGCGCGACCGTTACCTTGCCCTGCGCCGTCGTCTTCAGTCCAACGGCAGCCAGAGCGCGAGACAAAAGCTCCGGCAGGTCTCCGGCAAGGAGGCGCGGCATGTGAAGCACATCAACCACGAAACGAGCAAGGCCATTGTTCAGGCGGCAATCCAGGCCGGTGTCGCCAAGATCACGATGGAAGACCTGACGCATATCCGGGAGCGGATCAAGGCGGGCAAGCGCATGCGTGGCCGCCTGCACCGCTGGGCATGGCGGCAGTTGCAGACCTTCGTCGAATACAAGGCGAAAGTGGCGGGCATCGCTGTCGAGTATGTCAGCCCGGCCTATACCAGCCAGACCTGCTCGTGTTGTGGAGGGTTGGGGAAGCGCTCGAAACACCGTTTCGAGTGCCCTCACTGTGGTCTCCGGGCGCACAGCGACTGTAACGCCAGCCGGAACCTTGCCCGGATTGGCGAGATCGCCGTCTCGCCAAGGGCGGCTGTAAATACGCCTGATGTCGGGAGTGTGGATATGGGCAACCATGTCTGCGCTTCACAATAAAGCCTGCGACTTCAGTCGCGGGTTATTTACGTTCTTGGTCCACGACCGACTAGACGCCAGCCGGTTCCCGTACCATGTTCAGGGCGGTGTCATGCCGCCCGTCCGCCGGAGCCTCAAGAACCAACGGACAGCACAAGCCTACCCAATCACGGATATTCATCGCGGCATTGGCGTCGGCGTGTGCCTGCCGACCGCAGCGTTCGCAACGGTAGGCGTGTTTCTTCCTGCGGTTGATATGCCCGCAGGCGTGGCACGTTTTGCTGGTGTAGGCAGCTGGAATCTTTTCAATGGCTATGCCCGCCAGTTGCGCCTTGTAGCCGGTAAAAGGCCCGGACGCCCGCGGTTCAACGGGAATCCGGTTTCATTCGTTATGCCGACAGGCCGCAGGCCCGGCAATCAGAACAGCGACGTCCCTTTCGTCAGACCGCGAAAAAGACAGGCACGGTTCACACGTTGAGGAACGGCGCATGCATTGGCGCGCGTTCCCGATAACCGCTACAACAGACGGACTTACTCGCCGCCGTCATCGATGTCGCCATCCTCCACTCTACTTTATTCAAGCCGTCGGCAGACCGCGACGATGATGCCCTCCATGGCTTCCCGCCAAGGGCCTATCATCCGGTACGGCCGTCCATTACGGCGATAGAAGGCGACCATCCCGAGCCGCTGCCGCAGCCAGGGATCGCGCTGAAAACGTTCCCGCATCAGCTGGACGTATGCCTCGTCGTCGCCCTCCCAGCCAGACGGCGGGGCGAACGGATTGCCCGGATAACCGCCCGGAGCCGTATCCACGAGCGTTGTATCGACGATGCCCATGTCTTACCCCTCCTAAGCGGCGCGCCGACCGGCCGATCGCGAGAACGGGAACCCGGACGGACCCTGTGTCACCAGAACGTCCAGCCAATCGACGCCCTCCCCTTCGGCTGGCCGGAACCGGTCCGGCAGCCAGATCTCGGCCGCCAGGCCGCGATCGGACATACGCTTCCATAGCCCTTCCGCCGCCTCGAGGCCTGCGCGCTTGCCTTTTCGGAGCGGATCGTCGTCCGCCCAGATCAGGAGCTTGTCAACGCCTTCCGGCGGCTCGAACGATTTCATCAGCGCCGCGTTGAGCGTGGCCCAGGTCGAAAGGCCCGTCGCCTCTTGTACGGCGAGGGCCGTCTCGATTCCTTCGGCCACCCCCAGCAGGCGATCCGGCACACTCAGCCGAATGGCCGCCCCGGACAAGCGTTTCCCGTCCGGAACCGGCATCAGCTTCTTCGGCGATTCGACCGGCGCTTTCCGGCCGTCGGGGGTCAGAAAGGTCCGATGAATCGTCACCGGTTCGCTGGCTGAGGACAAGACCAGGCCGAGCATGGCCGGGAACACGCCGACCAAGCGTCCGTCCTCGGTCCAGTACTGAAGCGCCGGATGGTACTTCAGGTGGGTCAGGTCGGACGCTCTAACGGCCAGTCCCCGATGAGCCAGATATCGGCGCATGGGCTCCGCATCCGGATGATCGACCGGCCGTGCGGCGCGCCAGATGGCCCGGAGGACTTCCCGGGTTCTCGCATCGTCCGTCTTGACGACCGGGCGCGTGGCTGGACGTCGGCGGACGGGCATGACCGGCTTCGTGCCGACCAGCCCTAGAACATTCGCCACGGCTTCGAGTGCGTCGGGGAAACTCCATCCCTTGAGCCACATCAGTAGCGAAAATCCGTCCGGATAGGCGCCGCAGGTGTTACAGACGCCGCCCCCGGTCTGTTCGACATCCCGATACAGCCGAAAGCCGTCGCGTCCGCCGTGGACAGGACACGGCACATGCCTTCCGGGCCTCGCTAAGGCGGCCTCCAGTTCCGGCGCGAGAGCACCCAGGACGGTCAGCCAGGCGCCGCGGGCCGCGTTCCGCACCTCCCAGGATTCCAGAGATGATCGAGTCGTCATGCTGTGTCTCCTCTTGAAAAAAGAAACCCCGCCATCGGGATTTCCTTCAACGTCCGCCGGGGCGCTGAAGGAAACCCCGGCGTACGGGGCGGATTGCTCGAAATCCACCCGGAGGAGACAGATTTCCCCTGACGGGGAGCGCGTCTCCCCCAGGGGGTCAGATGTTTGAAGGGCGTGGCGGCTGACCACGCGCAACGAAAGTACCGTTCGTTTGGGGATCGGCCGGTGGGTCCGGCTCAGATCCCCAAACTTTTGCGAACCGCTTGCCTGGCTTCCGGGTAAGGTAAGCCAGGGCTGCAATAACCTCTGAACGCAAGCACACGAATGACGGCCGCCTTATGCAGCAGCGTCATCCGGTCCGCATGATGACGCAACACGGCGACCAGATCGTCGGTTGACGCCTTGCACGCCGCGACCACGAGACTGTGGAAACGTCGCCGCCGTTCTGAACACCTCATGACATCCTCCGTTATTGGAAAGGGTCCGGGGACGTCATTCCCTTCCGGGAACGCGCGGCCCCGGACGGGTTGAAACAACGTCGGTGAGGTCAGTCGGTCCGCTTGAAAAACACGGCGGTACCCAGTTTTCCTCGGCCGACGAAGGCTTTCCCGCTTCGGCGGAAGTGGAGGCGCTGGCCCGTCCGAGTGGCCTCGGCGATGCGGTCGCCGGTCCACGTGGAGACGATGATCGAACCGCCCGGCGCCTCGGCAGGGTAGAACACGGCGCCCTGGCCGATCTCGCAGGCCTCGTCGAGACCCTGGATTTCGGCTGCACTCAGGGCACGGTTGTGAAGCTCCGCCTCCCCGGGGATCACATCGACTCGCCCGAAGGTCGGTTCAAAAACACCGTGACCGGCGGCGACCAGAAGATAGCCGAGGCAGCGCTCGATCCCCTGATCCTCATGAAAAGCTTCTCCGATCGTTGAAAAACCGGAGAAGCGCTCCCACCGGGGAAGCGTTTCCCCGGTCGGGTGATGAAAATGGCCGTCGCGCGCCTGAAAAGGCGCTGCGGCTGTTACGGCTAGCGGAGTTCCCTACAGCAGACCGTGTTCAGCGAAGGAATAGACCGCGTCGGCACCGACGATGAAATGGTCGAGGACGCGGATGTCCAGCAGATTCAAGGCGGTTTTGAGCCGCTCGGTGATAGCCTTGTCCGCCTGGCTGGGTTCCGCCAAACCGGACGGATGGTTGTGACAGAAAATCACCGCCGCCGCATGGCAGTCCAATGCCATCTTGACCACCTCGCGCGGATATACGCTGGCGGCGTCGATGGTGCCGTAAAACAACTCCGAGAATGTGATCACTTTGTGTTGATTGTCCAGAAACAGACCGGCGAAGACTTCGCGGTCGTACTCGGCCAGTTTCATCTGAACGGCGTCCCGTGCTGCATCCGGCGAGGTCAAGGCGGCTCCCCGCCGGAATTTGGCGGCGATGCGGCGTTTGGCCTCGGCGATGATGAGATCGGAATCGGCAGGAATGTAGTCCCCTATCCGATCGCGGATATATAGCGTTGTGCTCATGGGATTCTTCCTCAAAAATCGGAGAAACCCATGCCCCGTCGGAGATTGGGTCTCCCCGATGGAGATTGAACATCCGTCCTGCTTACCAGAACGGAGGATAAGGACTTACCGGGTCAGGCCCAGTAGAGTTCCCAGCAGAGTAATCGCATCCTTGTTTACGATCAGAATGGCGAACAGGAGCACCAGAAAATAGATGGTGAACTTCTTGTCCAACTGGACCAGGTCCGCCTTGGTTGCCATGCGCGGCTCCCAGCCGTCGATTCGGGCATCGACCCGACCGATTACGGCAAGTAATTCCCTGCGCAATGATTCAATGTCCTGATGCAGGCTTTCCTTTACCGAGAGGACGTCCTCCTTGCTCGCCAACTCCTTCCGCAGTTCCTCGATGATCTCCAGCTTTTTCTGCTGGGCAACCTCGATGCTGCGGTTTTCGATCAGCGTGAGGCTCGCCTCGATGGCATGCGCCACCTGGCGGCTGTCGTCATGCCCGAAGTGACGTTCTAAGATGTCGTAGATTTCGATCGGCAACGTCATACTTGTGCTCATTTTTGTGCTCCAATCAAAAACGGGAGCACAGCCCCCTTCGGGAAACCGGCTCCCGAAGGGACAACGAAAGTTTAACAACGCTACATATTGCACGCGAGCCTAGATTAGGCCGCGCGCGTATTCCGGCGTTCCTGCCGCCGGAGATAGAAAAATAACCGCTCGCGCAACTCGTCAGGGTCACACCCGCAGACGCGGGCACACGTGACGAAGCTGAACGGCTGTTCGTCGTTCGAAGCAATCCACTGAAAAATGGATTGCCGGGTCTCTTCGCCCACGCGGCTATCGCCCAGCGTATGCAGTGTCCGCTGAAGAATGTCTTCGTGGAGCTTGAAGACCGCCTCGTCCGTCAGGCCCCGGAACAGCTCGGCGGGATCTCCACCATTGAGCCCGCCGACGAGCAGCTTGGCCAGCTCGGACTCGCCTTTCCCCGGCCAGCGGCGAAAGACGATTTCAAGCGGCGGCAGCGAGAGGCCATGGTAGCGGCATACGGCCTCATATTCGCTCTCCGTGACGCCGAAGAGATCTTCCGCGATCGCTTCGAGTTTCTTGGCAAATGCTTTGGGTTTCATAACTAATCCCTCCTGCTAGCAAGCCGAAGGGATCAAGCCCCGTCAGGGAGCGATCTCCCTTCGGGGGTTGCAGATTCATCGCTCCGGGGTATCCTGAGTAACCGAACAAACCACGGAGCCTGTTGATGCCATTAAAAATGATCGAGGGCGGCAAACAGCATTACCTTGACGAGGCCTGGAAGGCGATCGAACAATTCGCGATCACCGGCGATCCTTCTCACATGGAAAAGCTCTACGAGATCGATGCGCTCATCGCCCCGCGAGGCCATCTCAGAGCTGTGCCTTTGCACGGCGATTGCCCGCTAAAGGTGTTCTGATGAACGAAAAACGTTTTCAGGTCTTCGACGGCACCAAACAACGCCGTCTTTTGGAAAGGCGCGCGCTGATGGCTTTCGATGTCCCCGACGAAGAATTCGAGGCCTTGCTGGAGAAACTACGCCCTCGTGGGCGTCTTACTCTCGCGTATTGCGCCGATTCTCCAGCCCCGCAACCTCAGATCGAGCTTGAAGCTCTTCTATGACCTTGCCGATCATCCAACGAAGATCTCGCTTCGTCTCGGAATCGGTAAGCGTGCTACTGAGAGCTTGAAGTCTTGCTCGCTCTCGGTTGATTTCAGCGTCTGAGGCTTCCTTTAAAAAGTCAGATAAGTCGATACGAAGTCTTTATCCATGCGTTTCTCCTAGGGCTGAATACCACCGGAGAAACGCCGATCCCGAACCGGGAGGACGTCTCCCGGCGGGATGAATGTTGAATTGACTGCGGGATGTTCCCGCAGGCGTCGGATGACCGGTCTTGACGCACCCGGCTCGGAGAAGGTTCGTTTCCCCGCCGCCTTGTGGCGGAACGCCTGCCAAAGGCAGGATCGACGCCCGTCGAAACGAGCGTCTGAACAATCGGCTTTTCCGCTGGCTTCGCCTGTGGCAAGGACAGGGGAAAAGGCGCCGGCGCGAAGCCGGCGCCTGGGTTTCAAGCCGCGACCAGGAGATCGCGAGACAGCTCGAACAACCGGGCTCGAAGCTCATGGAGCTGCATGATCGAGATCGAACATTCAAAGAGGTGGCTAACCTCGATCCCGAGGCCTATCCCCACCACTTCGATCCCGCTCGCGGCACAGCGGGCGAGAATATCCCGCGTAGCTTCCAGGCAGTCGGGCTCGCCGTCGGTCAACGCCAAAATGAGCTTGCGGGGTTCCCGACAGGCCAGCAATCGGCTCGCGGCATACCAGAGGCCTTGGGCCAGCGGCGTGCCGCCGTCGGTGTCAAAACCGAAATGAGGCGCCCGCTGCCGTACCCGTTGAGCGTGATCCATCACCCGGTAGACGCTGTCGGCACGGCCCTGGTGTCCCGGAAAGGCCGTGACCGCCGGATTCACACCGGGGATGCCTTCCAGCGCCAGGACCAATGCCACGCACGCCTCCCAGGCGATGTCGATTCGCCGCCCCACAGGTTTCTGCTCGTGGACGACCGTGTGCTCCATCGAAGGCGACCGATCCAGAAGCACATGCACGGCGGTATTGGGCGCCGGCTGCGGCGAGCGCCGCTCGAACACCCGCGCATCGCCGGTTGCGAGCCGGTGGAGCCGGTTGCCCGACACCTTGCGGCCCGAGGCCTTCAGGGCCGGTCGGTTCAGCCGGCTCGCTTGCACCAGGCCCTGCAACGTGGCCCGGATTCGGCTCGATTCCCTCACCGTTTTGTCGAGGAGCCCCTGACCGTCCTTCGGTCGGCTCGGTGGCTCGTCGGCCGTCGGAAAGACCAGGCTCGCGGTTTCGGACGCCGTGAGGCTCAACGCCTCCCGGGCGCATTCGAAGAGATCCCGAGCGACATCGCCGGCTCCCGCGGACAGCACCGCCCGAAGGACGCGGGCGGGATCGTCGGCCGCGCCGTCTGGTGGGACCGAGGCCGGTGAGGCACGGCCTCCATCGATCGCTGCATGCGGATCACCCTCCGGCGCAGCGTCGGCAGGCCCGTTCGGGACGTCCGTCGGGGCGCGATCGTCCGAATCGCCCGCCGTAGGATCGGCCTGGGCGGTTCCGGTCGGATCGCCTGCCCCGTTCCGGCCGCCGGAAGCGGATCGCTGCTCTTCGTTCTCCACTTCTTCCTCGATCATGCGCAGGATGCGATCCGTCAGGCTCAGGCACTCCCGCGTTCCGCTCAGCGCCGGAACCTCCGACAGCAGTCCGAACAAACGGGTTACCGCGCCGGTCGGAAACCGGTCCTCCAGCAGGCGTTCCGCCGTATCCGCGAGATCCGACAGGGCCGTTTGTCCGAGTTCCCGCGTCCGAAGGTGGAACAGCAGAAAGCTCTGTAATACCGCTGCCGGATGAGCCTCCGGCGGTGGCACCGCATAATCGCCCGTGTCGATCAGCGTTCGGACCGTCTTCTCGATCGTCAGCCGGGTACCGGGATACCGCTCGGCCAAGCGCCTTTCGATTCGAACATCCTCCAGGACATTGAGGATGGCCTTCCGAATCGGCAGCGAAGCCGCCTGCGCGAAATAGTCGAACGCCGTATAACGGACATGGCCCGCCTCGTGGGCGAGGTAGCCCCAGGCGACGTCCTGGTAGTCCGGATCGTCGCCGTCGTAGGCCGGGACCCGGATGATGTCGCCGTCGGTCCCGGCGTCCTGTCCGCCCACGCGGACCTTGACGCCCAGTTTGTCGCCCAACGCCGCGGCGACGATGGGGAACGCATTGTTTAGGGTTCGATTCGTTTTCATCGTTTTGCCTCCAGAAAAAAGGAGGCAAGCCTCACCCCCGAAGGGGTAAGGTTTGCCCCTTCCAGGGTAAGGTTCAGACGATCGCGACTTGACCGTCGGTCCGACTCGGACTCAGAACCAACAGTCATCCGCCACAGTCGTTACCGCAGAGGGTTCAGGAACGGAACCGAGCGGCTCGGATCCGACGGACGACGCGCCCGGTTCCGGCTCTTCCGCGAGATCGTCGAACAGAGCGAAGTGGTCGATGACCGGGGATACCGATTCGGCCGGGCGATCCTCACCCGGAACCGAAGCCGGAGCACTCCCGTGATTCATCGGAAGGCTCAACTCCGGTATCTGCGTCAGCCCTTCCCCGTGACGCTT
>NZ_JAFIBZ010000052.1:0-11838 GCF_017832375.1 Methylocaldum sp. RMAD-M
CGCGGCGACAAGCCGCGTGAGCCCAGGCCGGGCGTGTACCGGCCTGGGCGGCGGCCCGAAATACCAGGAGGGTATTTACGGGCCTGATTAATAACTGACCGGCATTGGGTTTTGACCGGAGTTTTTTCTTTGGGTAGAGTCGGTACGGGCCTAAAGGGATTTTGGAGGCGTTATGCGTTTCGTGTTTTTAGCTTTGTTGGGTCTGATCGGTGGATGTGCGTCGGATCCGGCGGTGCGGCAGCAATTAGCCGGGGCGGTTCAGGCCCATTGTTTGGCCGAATCCAAGAAGTATATCGAGGCAGGCGTGGAAAAGGACTACTTCACGCGATGCGTCGATAGTCGGTTGTCGGCTCTGGGCGAAGAACCGATCTATGATCCTGGTTTTGAGGAGCGATGGCCGGAGTTCGAGAGTCCCACGACCGAGCGGACTCTCCAGGAGAAATAGGCCGATTCTCGACCGCCGCCACTTGAGCCGATTGCACTGATAGCACGTGTCGGGCGTTCGTTGTTTGACTGTTGCTCCGTCATTGGCTCGGGTTAGGCGGGGCGGATGACGTGACCATCCGGGAACGCGCAAAGCACGACGGGTTTGGTGAGCATCGCATCGAACCGGCCACGTTCTTTGAGGGGCTTCCGCGCGCCGTAACCCACCGGGCCAAGCCGCGGAACCGGTGGGTTACGGCGCGTAGAGAGTCCGTGGTCACGGAACCGTTCGTGGCGGTGCGCGCCTAATTCCAAATCGCTTTCAATAAGGCATTAATTTTCGTAGGGTGGGTTAGGCCGCGAGGCCGTAACCCACCGAGCGACCTCGAATCGGTGGGTTACGCTTCGCTAACCCACCCTACGATTAATGTTCACTCGAATGCCGAATGGAATAATCCATCCGACTCCGGACACAAGACTCGGAACCTTGCTCTTGTCCGTCAGCAAGGCTTCGCCTGGGACAGGGATTCGTCGCCTAGCGCCGATAGCGCGGTTCTGGCCAATTCGTTCCACTGGTCCCTCTGCCAATACTCGAGATAGCGCCTGAACTGGCGCTGGGTCGAAAGAATCGGGAAGGCATCGGGACCCAGCAGGCAGAACATTTCGCCGCAGAACTCCCTGATTTCCTGTTCCGCCTGGCTGGCGCTGAATTTTGGCGCGCCATAGGCAACACCCAGCAGGGCGAGTTCGGCGAGTGTGGCCAGCACATAGGCGCGCTCTTCGCCCGCGGTTTTGTAGAGCTGCCAGTGGGCGAGCTGCCGGGCGGCGGCCCACCAGAGGCCGTAATCCTTCGCGAGCGACTTCCAAACCTCGGCGCTGCCCGCCAGGACCGGCATCGCCAGCATGGAGAGATACTGAGTAATGGCCCACGGGTTGGAAGGCTCGATCTCCAATGCTTCGCGATAGAGATCACGAGAGGACGCATAGGCTTTCTTGCCTTTTTCCAGCTTCGCGCGGGTGACCTCGGCATCGCCGGTTTCGCTTGCCGCGATCAGAAAATAGGCGATTCCGATGCGCTTCTCGCTGGCGGCATTCATGCCGAGACGCTTGGCCTTTTGCGCAGGCGATCTCTCCGTGACGGGCTCGGCGCACCAGGCCTTGAGTTCGGCGCGGATCGACTCGCACAGAACTTCCAGTTCAGCATCCCGATCGGCGGGGTTGCGCGCCTCGGCGGCTCTCCGGCCGTCCGCGTTGGCGCCGATCAGTTCGTCTATCCGGTCGAACTTCACCTCGAGCCGGCTGCGGATGCGTTCGTCGCGGAAGGCGTCCACCTGCCGCTCGAAGTTCCAGGGCACGGTCGCGTAGCATACGATGCTCGCCCAGTCATGGGTGCCGGGCGAATCGGTACGAAGCCGTTGGCGCAGGTCGTAGAGCACCCAGCGGGGATCGGTGCCGCTCAAAAGGCCGCTGTAGAGCACCTCGGCCGCGATCGAGGAGGCCCGCATCCAGAGGGGGAATTGCGAGGCGATGACCCAGGGAATGCCTGCCGCGTGGAGCTCGTGAGCGATGCTGCCGCCGGGTATCAGCACCGACTCGATATTGCCGGAATCGCAGGTCGCGAGCGTGACCACGTTGGGGCGATATTTGGTTGTCCCGGAGGAGTCCCGCGCCGTGAGTACGATCGCCAGGCGTTCGCCGTCGACCACGTCGCCTTGCGCGGAATTGGAATCGCTGCACAGCATGACGCCGTAGTGGCGGTCGCCGGAGTTATTGATCGGCGCGCCGTGGGCCAGGATGTGCACGTAAGTGTACTGGGTAGTCGAGCAGGCTTCCCGAATCTGCTCCAGGCTGGCATTGGGCAGTACCGTCAGGATCTGCTTGACCTCCCGGATGCGTTCCTCGGGCGTGTCCTTGATCTTGACCCAGGGATCGATCGCTCGCCGGATCGCGTGCAAATGGTCTTGCGCCGGCACCGGCGGGAGGCCGCCGGGCGATGCGAACGCGAACAGGATGCGCGGAGGGCGGTTCCAGTCGACCGGCAGCGGCCGTCCGCGCCGGACTTCCCGGGTCATCACGATAGGGGTGCGCGACTGCAGGAACAGGGGAGATCCGGAACCGGGGAAACCGTCCGGCGCGATAGCCGTCTCGAAAGGCACCATGCCCAGTTCGAAAGAGGACAGCGAAAGCCTGAGATGCACGAGTTTCCCGCCGTCGGCCCGCGGGTCGGACAGTTCCGAGAGCAGCGCCGGAACCTGTCCGAGCACCCGCCCGATCGCCTCGCCCATTTCCCGCATCTCGCTTTCGCGCTGCGAGGCGGCGACGGGGCTTCCGTCTATGTCGTACCGCAGGCGTTCGAGCCGGTTGAGCAGTTGCCGTTGCTCGAACGGCATGTGTACGGTCACCGGACCGTCGGCACCGCACAGCGCGAGATACGGCGTCAGCGGCGACAACAATTGATTGTGCGCGGGGCCCGGCCTGAGCAGTTCGAGTTTGACGTTGCGAATTTCGCTCATCTCAGGGCCTCGCGAATTGTTCGATAACCCGCGGCTTGTCCGTGCCGTCGCCCTCGACATGGGTCAGACGGCCGACGACTTTTCCGTCTTCCAGCGAGATCGAGACTGCGCTGGCTTGATCCATCACGAACGATTCGCCGCCGAATTTCGCCTTGTCGATGGTCTCCATCGCGCCGTCGGTCAGCGCCTCGTACACCGGCTTGAACGAGGCCGCGTCCTTGAGCATGGCATCGCTGAACCGCATCAGGCGGATCCAGGTGCCGCTGTTGAAATAGTAGCGGGAGCCGCCCATGTCGATGGCACGTTCGAGATGGGTATGGCCGGTGACGATGAAGTCGGTGGAAGCACCCACCGAAGCCGTCACCTGCTTATAAGTGTCGTCCTGGTCGGTGATGTCGAAGGTCTTGTCGTCCGCGAGCCAGTCCTTGAGCGCGCGCCGCAGCGCTTCGTCCTTGCCGACCCCGGTGATCCAGCCGGTGAGGCGATCCCAGATCAGGCCGCCGGTACCCAGAGTTTCGTTCGCGGGTGTCGCGCGAGCGCCGGGTTGCTTGAAGCCCTTCTCGGCGGCCAGCAACATGTCGTCGGCGGTTTGTGCGCCGGCCGAAACGTTCGGCCCCAGCAGCTGATCGACCGTGATGGCGGGCGCGCCGGTCGCCTGGCGGGGCTGGAATCCTTCCGCCGACAGGCGCTGGTCCACCTGTCCGCTGCCCCGTTGGCGTTCGCCCAGGATCGACAGCAGGCTGTTGATCTTGGCCGCCTGGGAAGGATCGAGCACCACCAGGGTTCCGACGGCGGCGGAGGTCTCGGGCTTGAGCAGATCGATCCACGCGTACCGGCGCTTTACCTCGTTCATGACTTCCTTGACCATGCGGGTACCGGCGTTCGGGTACCATTCGCTCGGTTCGAGCGAACGGCCGGCATTCAGGCGCCGCGCGACTTTCGCAAGGTCTTCGTAGCGGTTGTAGTTCCAGGCGTCGACTTCGTTGCCGTGGGTGCAGAAGACGCGGGCGTTGCCGACCAGGCAGGTGTGGCCCGCGCCGTTGGTGGAGAACTCGATTCGCGCCCTGGCGAGGAGGTCTTCGCCCGCGAGCCGCGACAAAATCAGACGCTGGACCGAGGGAAAGGACACTTCGATGTCGTGATTGCCGATGACGATCACCAGCGTGCGTCCTTTCTTCTTCACGAAATCCGCGAGAGCCTCCCAAATTCCGGAGAACGACTTGTCGTCCATGATCCGCGTCAGCGTGGCCGTCGCCTCGTCGACGGCGACGTAGCCCCGGATGTCCTCGGCCAGCGTGTCGAACACGTCGCCGTTCAGAACCAGCGCGACGCGCCCCTCGGGGCGCTGCGCCGCCACCCACCGGATATAGTTGGCGAGACGCTGGGTCTCCCTAAGGATCTGGAAGCCGGGCTTGCCGCCCATGTGGATATCGGAGATGACATGCACCTCGTCGTAAGCCGGGAACTCGCTCATGTTCCTACCCCCCCTTGATAAGTCCAAAGTGTTCGTATGACGTCCGCTGCAAGCGCGGATGATAATTCCGATTCGACGGTTTTATAAAGGATAGGCTTTAAGCTCGCTGAGCGCCGGAGACATCCTTCCAATCGCAAACGTCGCTTTAGTCGCGACCTTCCAATCGCAAATGGCCTGGCCGGGAGCGCCGGCCAGGCCCTCGCCGGATGACCGTTTGCGATCGGAAAGCCGGGATCCAGAGGGCATGGATGGCAGCGCACCAATCGCGAACGATGCGCTTCACCTTCGTTCAGCACATCCTACGAGCCCGTAGGATGCGCTGAGGTACGAAGCGCCCTTCGACTAGGCTCAGGACAGGCATCAATCGCGGACGATGGGTTCATGCCGGACAATCCCCAGGGACGGGGTGAGCAATCCCTGCCGGAATGACGGCTTTATGGATTTGTGTAGATATGCATGCCCAGAACGAGAGGTCCGATAAATGCAGGCTAGACGGAACCGCTGTTCATCCCGGTTCCGCCTTCGGTGGCGCAGGCGCGGATTAGTTCGGCCAGCTTGCGGGTGGCGGGGCCGGCAAGCTTGGGCTGGGCGAAGATGAGATACAGCGGCACCTTTCGGCGCTGTCCATCGCGCAGGGGCAGCGGCTTGAGCCGGCCGGAGGCGAGCGGCTCCTCGATCAGATGGCACGGAATCCAGCCGAAGCCCAGCCCCGCGCATAACAAGGCTATCCGCTTCTCGGGACTGGTCACGCTCCAACGCCGCGTCGCGCCGAGCCACCCGGAATCGCGCGGCGCCAGCGTGCCCGAATCGCTCACGACGACGTGCAGCTCCCGGTTCAAGTCATCGGCATCCAGGGTTCGTCCGAGCCGGTGTAGCGGGTGGTCGGGATGAGCCACGGCAACGAGTTCCACGTCCAGCACGTGATCTCCCAAAAATCCCGGCGGGACTTGTCCGCCGATCGCGAGATCGGCGCGGCCCATGATCAGCGCCTCGTCGGTGCCGGACAGCACCTCTTCACTGAGCAGCACGCGCGTGTGCGGGCTGAGGGGCGCAAATTCCCTCAGCATGCGCAGCAGAAGGGGAGTGGGGAACAACGCGTCGACCACCAGCCGGATTTCCGCTTCCCACCCCTGCACCAGACTGTGGGCCAGTTTCTCCAGTTTAAGCGCTTCGCCGAGCAGTTCTTCGGCGTGGCGCAGAAGCGTCTCTCCCGATTCGGTGAGCTTTGCCTTGCGGCCGTGAATCTCCAGCAGTTTCAGGCCGAGCTGCTCCTGCAGCCGGCCGACCGTATAGCTGACGGACGACTGGCTGCGATGCAGCGCTTCGGCGGCCTGGGCGAATCCGCCGTATTCCACGATCGCCTGCAATACCCGCCATTGCTCGAGAGTGGTCCGGGGAATCTTCATATGATCGAATTCTTCGATAAGAATGCCCAGAATTTTGCGCTTTTTAATCGAGTCATACAAACCTATCCTGGTGCCGTCTATCGATTCTTACCAGGAGATCGCCATGGCCACCTTGCTGCAAATCAAGACCAGTATTTCGGAAAACGGCAACGCCAACCGCTTCGCCGACGCTTTCATCACCCAGTGGCGCGCGCGGCATCCGGAGGACAGGATCGTCACCCGCAACCTCGGCCGCAAGCCGATTCCGCACTTGGACGAGACCGCAATCACAGGCTTCTTCGCGCCGGCCGAGCGGCGCACTCCCGAGCAGCGGGCGGCAGCGGAACTTTCGGACGAACTGATTGCGGAGCTTCAGGCGGCGGATGTCCTCGTGCTCGGCGTTCCCATGTACAACTTCGGCATCCCGTCGACCCTCAAAGCCTGGATCGACCATGTCGCCCGCGCCGAAATCACGTTCAAGTACACGGAAAACGGCCCGGTCGGTTTGGTCCAAGACAAACGGGTGTTCGTGCTCGCCGCCCGCGGCGGAGTCCATCGTGGCACGCCGCAGGACACCCAAACCGCTTACCTGCGCAATGTGCTGGGTTTCCTCGGGATGACGGATGTCAATTTCGTCTATGCCGAAGGACTGGCTTTGGGGGAGACCGCCAAGGGGCAAGCGGAAACCGATGCGCTCGGGCAGATCGCCCGGCTTGTCGGTTCCCGAGCGGTAACGACTGCGGCGAAACCGATCGATGTTTGACAAATTGTTTGAGGAGAACACCCATGACCACCTCTCCGAATTTTGTTACCCGCGAGGTCGAGCGACTGGTCACCGGCAATGCCGTTTCGGACGGTGCGGGCGTAAAACTGCTGCGCGTGCTGACCCCGGATTTGCAGCGGCGGCTCGATCCCTTTCTGATGCTCGACGAGTTCCGCTCCGACAATCCGGACGACTATCTCGCCGGCTTTCCCGATCATCCCCATCGGGGCTTCGAGACCGTGACCTATATGCTCGCGGGACGCATGCGGCATCGCGACAACGCCGGCCACGAGGGCTTGCTGGCTGCCGGCGGCGTGCAATGGATGACGGCGGGTCGAGGCATCATCCATTCCGAGCTTCCCGAGCAGGAGCAGGGGCTGATGCACGGTTTCCAGCTTTGGATCAATCTACCCGCGCGCGAGAAGATGACCGAGCCCGGCTACCGGGACATTTCGGCGGAAGCGATCCCGAGCACCACCACGGCCGAAGGCGTGACCATCCGGATCATCGCCGGATCGGTTGCGGGCATCGGCGGCGCGGTCAGGCGCGAGGCGACCGAGCCGCTCTATCTCGATCTCGAAATGCCGGCCGGAAGCGCTTACGAGGCGCCGATCCCTGGGGGACATAACGCGTTTCTGTACGTTTACGAAGGCGAAGTCGGCGTCGGCACACGCGGCGAGCCGGTGCGCGCCCGCCAGCTCGCGGTCCTGACCAACCGCGCGGATGCCGATGGCGTGCGGCTGACGGCCTCGGGCGGGGCTCGATCGTTGCTCGTCGCCGGCCGTCCCCTCAACGAGCCGATTGTGCAGTGGGGACCTTTCGTGATGAACACGCGCGACGAGGTCGAGCAGGCCATGCACGATTTTCGCTCGGGCAAGTTTTAGGTCGTGGGGAAGGTAGGCTCTTTGCCGGAGAGGCTCCGTTCCAATGACGGCCGATCCCAGTGTCCCAGATCGGCGGCCGCGTCATAGGTGCTTTGGAGAAACTCCAGCAGCAGCCGGCCGGGTGAATCCGCCTGCCGCACCTCGGAATAAGGCAGGACGAATTCCTTGAGCTCGGGGCTGTAAAACGCGCTTTCGGGACGTGCCCGTGCGTCCGGAAAACCTTTCGGTTCAGGGTAGGCATAGGCGTAGAAGGCTGGAAACGGGACAGCATCGTTACCCGGCCAGAAGCCGCAACTGCTTACCTCATGGGAATAGGCCTCGCGGACCACCCAATCGGGAAGATTGGGCACGCCGCCGGGGTGTTCGGGCGCGCGCCGGCCGGAGAAGCGCGTGACCGCCAGGTCGAAGCTGCCCCAGAAAAAATGCACCGGACTGCATTTGCCGATATAGCGCGCGCGGAATGCCTTGAATACGCTATCCGCCTGGGCCAGCACCCTCCAGCACCGGTGGGCGTGCTCGGCATCGTAGGCGGCGTGTTCCCGATCCTGGTCGAAGGGAATCGCGCGGGCGACCTCGTTGGGTTTTTTCCGTATGGCGACCTCGATATCCAGCGCCCGAAGCGCGGCAAAAATTTCCCGGTAGAAATCGGCCACCGTGCAGGGTAGAAGCGGGAATTGTCGCGCCGCGCCGTCGCTGGTCCGGATCACGAGTCGATGCTCGATAAAATCGAAATCGATCTGGAACGTTCGGTCACGATAGGGAATCGGCGAGGTCGTCAGCCCGGATGTCGTCAGATAAAGCACGACATGCCAGGAGTGGTTGATCCAGGGCGTCAAGGCCAGCCGGATTTTGCCGACGATCTGTGTCCACATATGCAAGGTCGCATAGGTGTCTTGCCATGCCTGCAAAGGCAGGTCCGGCCAGGCCGAATTGTCGTTGATGGTGCTCGAAGCGTTCTGGCTCGTCATGGTGACCTCCATCGAGCGGGGAATTTCAACGTCTACTTCCGCTTGTTCCCAAGCTCCTGCTCTCATCGTTATACACAAGACCCAGCGGGTGGTCGTCACCGTCATTCCGTCCATGGACGACGGAATCCAGGGCCATGGATGGTAACCGGCCGGTCGCACGCTGGCTTATCCGAAGCACAGCTCCGGCCCGCCGCTTCACCTCCGTGTGGCTGGATTCCGGCTTCCCTGCCGGAATGACGGGTCCGGGCACGTTTCGGGTCGCTCGTAAGTTGTGTATAACGATGAGAGCTCCTGCTTGGGAATACGGCCTTGGAAGCTCCAGCCTCGCAAAGGGCAGGAAGCCGGAGCCTCCAAGACTTGGGTTCCCAACCTTGAGGTTGGGAACCAACATCTGGTTTGATTTCTCGCGAGGTCCGGCCGTTCCGGAGTTCCGCATGCCGCCATGATTTACCTTTGTCAGAGCTTCCGGTTTCAGACGGAGCGAAGGCACTCCCGCATGCCCTGTCGGTCGAATCGATCAAGGTCTCACTCCGTGCGTTCGGTGCTTGTCCTGCGTCCCATCCGACTGGAGATACAGCCGTGAGCCAGCTTCCCATCGCTGACTACGCCTTTCTGTCCGATTGCCACGGGGCCGGCCTGGTCAGCCGCGCCGGCTCGGTCGACTGGCTTAACTTTGCCCGTTTCGACGCGCCCGCGATCTGCTCGCGGCTTCTGGATACGGACGGCGGCCATTGGGCCATCCGCCCGGTTGGCCAAGCATCGACGCGCCGCCGGTATCTCGACGGCACCCTGGTGCTTGAAACGACCTTCGAGACGCCGACCGGCACCGTGGTTCTGACCGACGCGCTGGCGATGGGACCCAACGAACGCGGCCACCAGCTCGGCGCCGACGCGCCGTATACCCTGATCCGCAGCGTCCGATGCCTGGCCGGGCACGCAGACCTCGAGATCGAGTACGCGCCTCGGCCGGAGTATGGGCTGGTCTTTCCCTTGTTGGTTCCGGTCGTTGGCGGCGTATCCGCGCGGGGCGGCGCCTCGGTGCTCCATCTCAGTTCGCCCGTGCCGTTTCAAATCACCCGTTCGACGGCATGGGCGGGCGTGAGAATCGAAGCCGGCCAACGCCTGGACTTCGCCTTGCAGCATCGTTCGAGTTCCGAAGCCGCGCCTCGAGTCTGGACCGAAGCGGATATCGCCGAACGGTTGGACGACACCATCACCGCCTGGCGCAGCTGGTCCGATCTCCACCAGAACTACGAAGGACCGTGGCGGGAGCTCGTCCGCCACAGCGGGCGCGTGCTTCAGGGGCTGACCTATTTTCCGACCGGCGCCATCGTGGCCGCACCGACGACTTCGCTGCCGGAAGCCGTGGGCGGCAGCCGCAATTGGGACTACCGCTACACTTGGGTGCGCGATGCGAGTTTCACCCTGGAAGCGCTGTGGGTGGCGGCCTGTCCGGACGAAGCCTATAAATTCTTCGACTTCTTGGCAGGCTCGGCCTTGACCCAGATCGAGCGCGGCGTGGATATGCAGATCATGTTCGGCATCGGCGGCGAGCACGATCTGACCGAACGCGAGCTGCCACATCTGTCCGGCTGGCGGGCCAGCCGTCCGGTCCGGGTCGGCAATGGCGCCTGGAATCAGCGGCAGCTCGATGTCTACGGCGAGCTGTTGAACGCAGCGTACCGGCTACAGGGACAGCTCACCACTCTCGATCCCATCACCCGTAATTTTCTCGCCGATGTCGCCGACGCTGCCGGTCGTTATTACCGCGATCCGGATCAGGGCATTTGGGAAATCCGCGGTCCGCCGCGAGACTTCCTGTACTCGAAACTGATGTGCTGGGTCGCCCTCGACCGGGCCATCGGGCTCGCAGATCTGCTCGGCGCCGCGGATCGTGTCGAGCGCTGGCGCGCCGTCCGCGAGGAAATCCGCCAGGCGATTCTTACCCAGGGTTGGAGCGAGCGGGCTCAGTCCTTTACTCAGGCGTTCGGTTCGGACGAGCTCGATGCTTCGGTCCTGATGATGGCGCTGGTCGGCTTCCTGCCGGCGGACGATCCCCGCATGCTGGCGACGATCGATGCGATCGAGCGGGAGCTGACGGACAAACGGGGGCTGGTATTCCGCTATCGCGCCGACGACGGGTTGAAAGGAGAGGAGGGCACTTTCCTGCTCTGCACTTTCTGGCTTGCCCACGCAGTCGCTTTGGCAGGACAGGTCGAGCGCGCCAAGGGCATCCTGGCCCGCGGCGCCGTTTATGCCAACGATGTGGGCCTGCTCGCCGAAGAGGTCGATCCGAGCACGGGCGAGCTGCTCGGCAACTTCCCGCAAGCCTTCAGCCATATCGGCTTGATCAACGCCGCGTGGGCGATTGCCGAGGCCGAGCAAGCCCGATCGGCACCGTAATTCCATTCGACATTCGAGCGAACATTCATCGTAGGATGGGTAGAGCGAAGCTAAACCCATCGATGGCAGGTTAGCCCCTAGGCTCCGCGTAACCCGCCGATTCGAGGTCGCTGCGCGCCTGACCTATCCTACTTCGCCGGCCGAAGAATCGATCGTCGGCACCGGCGATCCTCATCTTTCTTTAATCTTTTCCCCGGCGGCGTTCTCATGTTGCTTCCGTACTCTAGTACCCGACGGGTGCGGCGATTCCTGGACACGTATCTAAAGGCGCACCGGTAAGAGCCGTTTTTTTGGGGGCCGCCTCGGTGCGGAGTCAGAGACTGATCTAATGCGTTAAAGGTGACTCATGCCAGCAAACATGCGGCAAGACGAGAGGATCGAGGTTTTTTCATTCATTGCCTTGTATGAAGGCCTCAGTGGATTGCTGATCGATCTCGATCTCTATGTGTTCAATAAGGCGGGCGAATTGATCGAGTGCCAGCCCATATGGAAGGGAAAGACCGTAGTGGCGCTTTCCGGGAGGGAACTGAGTAACGCGCGAGTCATGATCGGGCCGCCCATACGTGATTCCATACGCGGGCCAATCACGATGGACATGATTCGGAATTACCATGGTTTCGAGGTCGGGTTCGATTTAGTGCCCAAGACCCGCTCGGTTACGCTTTCCGCCGTGCCGGAGGCAATTTGGCGGACATGGCAACAATCGGGCTCATGGAGCAAAAGCAGAAAACATCCCAACGCGTTCGACGGTTTTCTATTTTGGTAGATGTCGGCGTCGTCTTGGTAGCGATTCCGTTGCGCCATTGAGAGCATTTTCCGGCTTGGCGTAGCGCTCCCAACGTGGAATAGGTCGGAAAAGCGGCTTCGTCGGGAAAGGATTGCCGGTATCTACGACTAGTAGTCGGTCACGCTGGCGGTGATGGATATTCTTAGTGCGATCCGAGTCTGATCCTTTCATTCCTGTGAAGGAGATCAGCGATGCCCCAAAAGATCTATCTGGTCAGGCTCAGTGACGCCGAACATGA
>NZ_JAFIBZ010000053.1:0-11670 GCF_017832375.1 Methylocaldum sp. RMAD-M
ACCTCAAGAGTGTGCGGACACCCCGTGCATCCGCTCGCACCAGTGTCGCCTGAGCCTTTCAATCCGTCGAGACGGTCCTCGGCGGACGCTTACGAAAAATACGGCGGGTTGTCGATAGCTGGTCGCAGGTACGGAGTTCATGGGCAGACTCGCGGGAAATTTGGCGGTAGATCGGCGTCCGGCATTTTCGCGTCTCCCTTAGACCAATGTATCGGAACAGGAGCTTCAATAGACTTGATCGCCCATGGCCGATGAAAAACCTCTTGGGCAGGGGTGTGGTCGATGGTGGATATGGCGCTATCGGCTCTGTGAACGGACAAAGACCATTGACCGAACTCGCGCAGGGGGGCGTTACGGTTAAGCTAATGCGCCCCTGCGCGGGCTCATCGATTATTTATGATTTTAATTTGCGGGTTAAACGTTTTATAAAACGTCAACGTGTTAGCTAATGGGCTCGACGGGGAAAATCCTTCAAAAACCCAAAGCTGCAAATAAGAACAACTCTCCAAACGGCTCTCGTCAGGCTCGTTACCTTGGGTTCCCGGTTAAAGCGTTAATTCTTGGTAACCAGGTATCCTCCAACGGCTATCAAGCCTACTGCGACGATTGCCCATAGTATCCTTGCGACAGGATTCCTCCCCTTAGCTGCGGCTGCCTTAAACTGTTGATGAACCGATGGGTTTTTTGCCAAGTAGTCTTCTATTGCTTCCTTCGCGTCCTTCAAGCCAATTTTGTTATGTTCCAGGTAATGTCTAATGGCATCTATCAGTTGACCATTTTGCAATGCCACAAGCGCATTGATTGGCATACTCGAGTGCGGTGAAGATGATGAAGACCGGCCATCATGCTTGAGCTCTCTTTCAACCAATTCCTTGGCATGTTTCAAATCCAGGCCGGTATCTTCCCGAACGATCTTAATGGCTTCGATGATGTTTCCGTTTTTCGCCGCCGCCATAGCTGACGGCGATATTTTTTGTTCAGATACATTCACTTGACTGGACTCCGATTATGTCCTCTAACATGCCCGAGTTCAGGGTCGCTTGGGAGCGGGCAAAGCCCGTTGGAAGGCATCTAACTCGAATGAATAAGCTTAGATTATGTTTCGCTTCGCTCTCGCAATCCAAGCTTAAATACGTCGCTATGGTTTTCATGGTGAACGCCGTGCCCGAGCGAGTATGTCATGAATGACCTCTGTTTTTGCGTCCGCATAGTCCTGGATGTCTTTCCAGATTCGTGCTGCCAATTGACGCTTGGTCTCCTCGTAGAGTTTCCGGTCGTCATCATGTGTCCGGAGCCAATCCCGGAATGCCAGCATCCGATCGATTTCAGGGCATCCGACAGTGAACACGTGAAGATTACCGTCAGGCTCCGGGGCTTTTAGCATTCGGTGTTGAAACCAATCGGGCTCGCGAATGCGCATCACAAAGCCGAGCGACTCAAGCGGAGCGACATAGGACGATTCATCCGCGGAATCGGACACTGCGAGGACCATGTCGATGAGCGGTTTCGCTGATAATCCCGGAACCGATGTGGAACCGACGTGCTCAAGCAGCAGCACCTTCTCGGATAGGGCGTCACGAATTCTGCTGGCTTGCAACGCAAACTGTTTCGGCCAATAGTGATCGTAGGGTGCCAGATAGACGGTGCTATTCAGAGGCTTGCGTTCGCCGACCGTTACCGCAAGAAGATATTCGTTGCTCGTGCCCGCCTGAGCTTTTGAATCGTCAGAAAGCGGCATTCTCGTTTTCTCCGTATGACGCTAGAGCATTTTCATACCTACTGTACGGGCATTCGCGCGTAGGTCGGGAATCCCTTCCCAATCGCAAACGGTCGCTTTAGTCGCGACCCTTCCAATCGCAAACGGGCCTTTAATCGGCCCCTTCCAATCGCAAACGGTCATCCCAGCGCTCCTGGGATGACCGTTTGCGATTGGAACGCCGAAGCCGCCCTTCCCGACGGTGCCGTTGGGGTAACGGGTTCGTCGGCAAAGGATTGCCGACCTACAACCGTGCCGCCCTGTAGGTTGGGAATCCTTTCCCGACGCCACCTGCCAACCGAGCGTCTTCGTCGGCAAAGGATTGCCGACCTACGAAAGCTTGAATCAATTTACCGTCGCCGAAGGCGCATCGCTTGTGGCCGTCCGTGTTGACGGTGTTGATAGGCAAGCTCACTCCTGTTCTTGAAACCATGCTTCCAGACCGCTCCAACGGTGGGTGCCCAGGTAACGGGTTCTACAAGTCGTTCGATAATAGTTGCCGCCATCTGCTCCGAGAGAACATCTGAGATCCAACGGTGCGGGCTTGGTGTAGTGGCGAGCGATCAAAACGACGATCTTGTCGGCGCCGCAGCGCTCGATCCAAGCGTCTCCATGGACCTTATCATCCTGAGCCGAGCGGGTGAGCGAATAGGTGGATTTGCCGTAATCGACAATAAGCGATCCCGCATAGGCGGATCCCGTAAGAGGGTCCTTCCCGACGATTTCGTAGGAACCACCGAGACCGGCAGGAAACTCCGGATCGATTGTTGTATCGCGTTCACAAAAGTCCGCGGCGTAGAAGCTCGCCGGCGATCCGAGGAGACAGAGCGCAAGCAATCTCTTCATGGCAGACTTAAAGAATTACTCATCCGACCACAAAAGCGGCCGTCCAAACAGTGACTCGTAACACCGAAACCACGCGGCTTTTGCCGGGCAGCTGGGACCGGAAGTTGGATTACCTCGTCTGCGAAAATACAAATTGTTTGGATTTCTGATTGAAGACGTAAAAAGCAAAATCACTGTCTTTTCTGTCACAACTAAGGGTTATTTGTTCTACCTTAGATTTATAGCTCCCGACATTCATGTATATAGGCGTCATGATGAACCCGAATGAACAGTCGTGGTCTTGCGGATTAAACTCCTGAGTTACGGTTCGGGTGTGCTTGTCTATCACTTTGATCGTTTTGAAAATCACGCCGGACTCGGTACCTTCATAAACACCAATGAATGCGTGATTCTTGGTTTGCCCCCAAAATGGGATTTCTATATTGCCTTTCGTCAATCCCGCGCCGGTCTTGTCATCCAAAATAGTGTTTCGGTGCAGGCTCACATCGTAGCTCTTTCCGCCACTGACCCATGTTCCCTGAGCACCAGTCTCATCTGCGCTCAGCTTGAATTGGCAAGATGATGTGTCAAATCCAGATCGGGAACCTTGAACAATAATGCGATCAAATTCAGTCTCGTCATGAATTTCGCAAAGCTCAATAGTGCCTGAGCTACCGCGTTTGCCGTAGATCGGAATCGGAATAATGTTCTTGTCATAGTAGTAGCTCCCGTGGAAGGCTAGGCCACTGCCAAAGTCGTATTCCTGAAGTGAAAAATGGATGGGGTACGTACCAATTTTGCCGATGTAATTAGTGACCTGATACCACCCCGCTACCGCATTCCTACCGAAAAGTAGCAGCAATATCCCAAAAAAGGCGACTTTCCTCATACACGATCTCGAAGTGTAACGAGGGTATAGAAAAACCCTATTTTCGAGCATTTTATTAACCCGGCCTATAAATATAGGCCGGGTTAATCCGGGGCAGGGATGCCCCGGCGCGGCGACAAGCCGCGTGAGCCCAGGCCGGGCGTGTACCGGCCTGGGCGGCGGCCCGAAATACCAGGAGGGTATTTACGGGCCTGATTAATAGTGTCTATAACTCGTTGATTATTCATGGACTGAATTTTCGAGTTGAGCGTTTTTCTACAGCGTCAACGTTCGCGTTAACCCGCGAGCAAAAGGGGCGGGAGGCGGCCCCTTTTGCGAGTCGGTGTCGAAACGGGTTGTCGGCGGCGATTGGCGCCGCGAGAAACTACCTGCTTGCCTCAACATGGCGAGTGAAGTTGTTAAGAATGGCTTGCCACCCTTCGCGCTGTTGTTCGATAGAATGAGTTGGCTCGCTATCGAAGGTTACGCGTACTTTAATGCCTTTCGGACTATCAGAGAACTCGACCTGCGCTGCGCGATCGCCGAAGGAATACTCGATCAATTTGTGCTTCACGATATTCGTATAAGTGCCAGCGAAATCAAACCCCATGCTGCCGTCTTTTGCCTCCATTCGTGAGGAGAAGGTACCGCCAACGCGTAAATCGACCGTGGCAGCGGTTGTGTGCCAATCATCGGATGCAGCATTCCACTGTTTGATGTCCTCGGGTGTCGTATATGCACGCCAGACTTCCTCGATGGGTGCAGCTACGGTGGTTTCAACGGTAATTTTCATGGCGTGTCTCCTTTTTGATTGCAGCTAACGCCCAAGTGCAGCCGACGGGCCTTGTTGGGCGGCATTATCTCGATACTCAGGTTTTTCTTAGGACAACGTGAGTTGCTTTGTCAGTAGCCACATGCTCCACGCATCGATAGCCGAGCGAGCGCATGTTGATGCCGGAGAACAAGTTCTCCCCTGAACCTAGCAGAACAGGCGCAAAAGCAAGATGGAGTTCGTCGACTAGACCCGCGCGCAAATACTGTTGAACCGTTGCCACTCCACCGCCAAGGCGCACATCCATACCACCCGCCGCCGCTCTGGCGCGCTCTAGGGCCGCGTGGATTCCTTCCGTGACGAAATGAAATGTCGTGTCGCCTGCCATCGCGATGGGCGCGCGTGCATGATGCGTCAGCACAAAGACCGGTGTGTGAAACGGAGGGTTCTCACCCCACCAGCCTTTCCAGTGCTCGTCTGGCCAAGGGCCGCGAACCGGGCCAAACATATTGCGGCCCAAAATCCACGCTCCGATGTTTTGGATGCCGCGCGCCGCAAAATCGTTGTCTATTCCGGTTGTGCCCGTTTCTTTGCCGTACAGCAGTTGCTGAAACGTTGCGGTCGGGAAAAACCACTCGTGTACATCCAGACCCCCGATACCATTCGGATCTTCGAGGCTCTGTTCGGGCCCGGCGGCGAATCCATCAAGGGAAAGACTGAAACACAGCACGCGTACCTTACTCATCGTGATCTCCTAAGCGAGCGAAATGCTCTTTACGTAGTCGAACGGTGCTGTCCAATTTCGACACGGCCGTTTAATCATGGCTTCGATGACGCCCAACGTTTGAGCCGAGGGGCCAAGTGCCATGCCGGTGGAGATCGGCTCTGGCGAAGGGTAAGGCCACGCGTTCGGGCGAAAGCAGCCTTGACGTGAGACGAGCAGTCCACCGCCGCGCGAGCGCCTAGCTTCTCTTGCCCTTGATGCCAATGCAGTTGCCCCAGGGGTCTCGGACTTGGCATATGACGAGACCATTCTCTATGTTCAGCGGCCCGCGGTAGAGCGTGGCTCCGAGATCCTGGAGTGCGGCCAACGCTGCGTTGAACTCTGGCACTTGCCAGTAGGCGACGGTACCCGCCGGACCAGAGGAGACCTTCTCGTCGGAGGGCACGAACTCCAACTGAACATCGCCGACACGAACCGCTTGGAGTCCTGAGATGGAGTGAACCTGATCCGCTTCGGGGAACGCCCGCTGATACCAGGTACGAGCCTCTGACGGTACAGGCACGTGAATCATGAGTGCGACGAGTCAGTGCATAGTCCTGCTTGCGTGGCCTAATGCTGTGCATCACCGGCAGCAAAAGGCAGAGCGATGTGGCGCCTTTTGCTGTCCGAGTGCATGCGATTGTTAGGCATCTGTTTTGTCGTCACAGTATCCCCAACGCTTTAAGGCTCGCTTTACCCAGTTCTACACGTTTCTTGGCATCGGTTGCTTGCTGAATATCCATATTCAATGCAAACGCATATACACGATCGCCTTTTTGTACCCACCCGATCCACCAGCCAATACCTCGGTTAGGAGCGTTTTCCCAACCCGTTTTACCATATAGCGCCCAATTTTCTCCCCGCTCCATTAGAACGATTTCGCGAACGCTTTTCTGAACCGACCGGGGGAACGGCAATGCCCCCTGAGCCAACTTGGCAAGAAAACGAGTTTGCTCCACTGCACTGATTTTGAGTGGGCCATTCAGCCAAAAGGTATCGATGGAAGTACCTATTTCTCCATTTCCGAAATCAAGCCGCGAAAGATTCTCGCTCATGCGCGTTAAGCCGATACGTCGGGCCAAACTCTGGTAGATCGGGACATTGGACAGGGTAATCGCATCGCGCAATCCCATATCCTTCTCCCAGGTTTTGAACGGCTGTGGGTGACCACCGTAAGGCAGGACTTCGTCAACACTCTCTACCGCGCCAACTGAGAGTCCGATCAGCGAGTGGGGAACCTTGAACGTTGAGGCTGGAACAAAACGTGTTTCGGCGCGAGCTTTGCCGTAGCCAATTAATCGTTGCGCGGTGACATCATAGAGAACGAACGTGCCGTTCACGCCGGAGCCTTTAAATATGGCAGCTACTTTGTCGCTTTCTTCCCAACCAACGGCATAGGCTCGAAATGTAAACAGTACAAATACCACAGCGAGTAGCTGCTTCATAATTTCCTTCTGCCTATCGAGGCTGTGGAAAACCCTTTTTTCGCGCATTCTAGGGTCTGTAACTCGTTGATTGTTCATGGACTGAATTTTCGAGTTGAGCGTTTTTCTACACCCTCGACGTTTGAGTTCACCCGCTCGCGGAAGCGGGCGAAGCCCGCTGTAGCGAATCGGGTGCAACGAAGGGTCGGGCGGCATGCGGGCGCCTTGGTTCTCAGTCGAACTCATTGTGCTGAGGGAGTCTGTCGGTGATGGTGAACCACGGCGCCTTCGAGCCGACGAAGATGTGCGCCGAGGGACGGATGGTAGCTTCATCGCAAAGCGTCCCGAGCGGGACGTGGACGAACTGACCTTCTCGAACCACGGAATAAAGGAGGGAACCGCACTTCGCGCACCGTGCGTCGTGGGCAAGTTCCTCTCCGAAGATGAGCAGGGATTCGGGCCCCTGGCTGAGGATGAGCTTCTCACGCTCGATACCCGCGAACGGCTTGAAGGCAGCCCCAGTAGCGCGGCGGCAGTTCGAGCAATGGCAATTGAGTGCGTAGCAGAAGCTATCTTCGACCGTGTACCGGACGGCACCGCATAGGCATTTGCCCGACAACGAGCGAATGCTCGACGATGGATCGCGCGGTGTGTTCATGCCGCCCAACGACAAAGCTGACGCGCGCCGATGACGATGCCTGATAAAGCTGCAAAGCTTAGCGGCGTCGCCTCGAGCGCCTTGTTGGGCCCCACCTTACGAGCGCTTCTGCGCCAAATAGTCTGCATACTCATCTTGAATTACGAACTCGTTCACTAAGCGCTCTGTGCAGCAAAAGAACCGACGCTCTAGCTCAGCGGTAAGCTTGGAAAAGGAGTCGGCGCTGAACGTTTCTACCGGATCCTCAAACTCAAGTTCCGGGTCGAGCGGTCCGAATTCGTAAACGTCAGTAAACTCTGCGCTCCGGATATTCGCGCTCTCATAGACTGAGACAGTGAAGCCCTCGTTAGAGACACGCGCAGAAAGCCACCGAATGCCTGGCTTTCCGTCTCTGACACAAGCGCCGAGAAAGCACTCAGTTGCTTTCCCTCTACTCAGGGCGGACTCTGCTTCGGACTGGGTGAGGTATCTTCGCGCCATATTCTTGAGCCTAACGTTTGAGCTCACACGCGCGCGGAAGCGGGCAAAGCTCGCTATAGCGCGTCGGTTGGAGCGATCGGTTGGACGTCATGTGCTAGAACGCTGAACTGGTGACAAGAGGTTTGCGTCTCTGGCCAGGAGCCACTCGCCATGCTCACGCCGCAGGACCGTAAGCGTATACCCCACTCGCTCTATCGCCTGGCTCGCCCCTGGCGGTGTGACCGCGACAGAAAGTTTGGTCCATACGAACGCCATGTCACCAGAAACTTGAACCTCCTGAATCTCCGACGTGCCCTCGAACTTCGGACGAGGGCTGCCGGGCGGGACCTGTGACAGGGCCGCAAACTCCGCCTTTCGCATAGGCGGCCGGCCAGGAACGAGAAAGACAACATCGTCTGTCATGAGACCAAGCACGGTGTTTATATCGCCTGCCTTGGTGGCGGACTGCCACGTTTGAACAATCGCGCGGATTTGGTCTTCATCGCTCAACATACTGATCTTGTTGATGGGACGCCTAACGACCAGCTTCACCGGCACTTGACCGCAACGACCGGAGCGATAGCGAAGGGAGGCAGCGGACAAGTGTCCGTGTGCAAGCTGTTGTTAGAGCGCGGCGTGAGATGCTCATTACAGCCGCCGAATTAAGTTCTTCGCCCATATCATGCAAAACTCAATTGCCCAATCTGTTTGGGGGGGCGAAAGCTCTGGAACTGGTTGGCTCCCCGCACCATGACCGAACGGATTGCGAACCTTAGAGAAGAACTCGACCAAGTTGTCTCGCTCCCAACCATTGATAAACTCACCATTTGCTTTTGCGCGAAGATTGTCAATGTAGTTTGCCGCGCCTTTTTCGTTACCCCGGGTCCACCCCTTGGTGTCAGATATGATCTTGATGGTGCTTTCCAGAGCCTTCGCCGCAAATAGTGCCGGGTCCCGTCCTCCGCTATCCCGGAGATCAATAGCTTCTTTCATGTCATGATCGACGCTCTGCCACATTGGATCGCCAACCAACAGCCAGAACGGCTGTTCTATGTGTCGCACAATGACTTCATCCTCCGAGATTTGAATGAACCCATTGTGATAGTGAAGCTTCGCCCGAGAACGACGGAATCGCTCGTTTAGTTCGTTGCACGATGCCCGAAACATCTCGTTTTGAGTTTTGTTCCACGCACGAAGTCCATCAGCTCGATTGCCGGGCAGGCGTATCCCCCGATGCAGCCCCCGCTTCTCCTCTAGCTCAGCTTCTTGAACCTGTCTATCGAGGCTTGCGTTGAGCGCTGAAAGCTGTTCTTCTCGATGGCGGAACGCTAGTTCTATGAAGCTCAGGCGCTCCTTGACAAACTGATCGGCTGGCACGGAACCATCGTATGCGGCAAGAACAAAGTTCTCGCACACCGTGATTTTCGCCCACGTTCCGCTAGTCCAGTGTTTATTCCCATTCCACTCGGTGTAGTAACCATAAGTCGGGGAGGACAAATCCTTAAGGCCAAGCTCCATCGCTAGCCTCTTGTTGAGGCCGTCCCATATCACCTTAGCTTCTGGTTTTTCCTTGCCGTTGGCGTCGTAGTAGGGAAACAGTTGCTCGGCAACGATTCGAAACCCTTGAACCAGCAATCTCCGCGCGTTTTCGTCGAAGTCGTCCCATATGGGAGTTTCCAGGTATCTATAAGCAAAGATGTCTGTGAGCATCGACAGGCCATTTATGTCCGAACTCTTGGAATCCGATCTTACTCAGAATCGCGAAGAATCTCCTTCCGCGCACTAGCGTTCGAGCTAACGCGACCCTCCACGGCCGGCCGCGCGGGCAAGGCGGCATTCGTGGGTTTGAGCGTCTTGTTGAAGTACACCACTCGCTCCGTCACTGCGAAGCCCAGCTTGCGGTGGACGGCTTGACTCACCTCGTTCTCGATGGGCGTGTCGGAAGCCAACTCCACGCAACCTCTAGAAGTGGCCCACTGAGCCACCACCTCGACCAAAGCTCTTGCCTCGCCTCGTTTTCGGGCGCCTGGGCTCACGTACAGACCTTCCAGGAATGCGACGGGCGCGGACTTAGTGCCGTTCACGTGGTCGGTCCGGATGGAGGCTTCGGCGAAACCAACTGCTCCTTGCTCTGCTGACCGGGCGATGAACTGAGCGTAGCGCTCCGGCTCTACCAAGAAGGCGGCCATCTCGTCCAGATGCTCGTCTGCGCGCCCATCAGGCCACAACTCGAGGCGCAAGCGCAGCCAGTCAGGATCCAGCGCAGTGGCCAACCGCTCGATCTTCATACCGCCCAACGCCTGAACTCGGCCGACGTTTTGCCGCGGCGGAGCGGAGGCAAAACGGTCGGCTGGCGTGCCGTGTTAGGCAGCAAGGTTCAGCTGCCAAGATACGCCGAAGCGATCATTTACCCAGCCGAACCGCTGGCTGAACCCGTAGTTGCCCAAAGGCATCAGGACTTGACCGCCCTCAGACAGCGTTTCAAATGCCTGCTCTAGCTCTGCTGCCGAACCAAATTCCACGAAAGTGGAACTCGAAGGCGTGAACGAAAAATCATGCTTTATCGGGCTATCCGAGCACATGAACTCGCGGCCGCAAATAGTGAATAAGGCGACCTTTATAGTGCCGGCAGGACCCGGCTCGCCTTGAGTCCAGTATTCGACTCGCACCATGCGGGAATCAGGGAAGGTGGCGAAATACAGGTCAAGCGCAGCCTGCGCGCTGCCGCCCTGAAACATGAGGAATGGTCTGGCTGTTGGCATTAGATACCTCGACTGGTGTTGGACGCTTAACGAAGCTGTAGAAAGACCCTATTTTCGAGCATTTTAGGGCAAACAACCGATTGATTGTTCGTGGGCTCAATTTTCGAGTTGAGGGTGTTCTACGGCCTCAATGCTTGAGTTATGCCGTGCCGTGAAGCGGCATCGGCTTGAATGAATTGTTAGGCGCTGCCATTGCGAAGCCTGATGTGTGATTCCGTTGGCTGAAGAAGATCCCACATGTTGCCGTAGAGATCGAGAAACACGGCAACCGTCCCGTACGACTCATGCTTTGGTTCACGGACGAACACGACGCCCTTTGATCGATAGGACTCATAGTCGCGCCAGAAGTCATCAGTGTAGAGGAAGAGGAACACCCGACCACCTGTTTGGCCGCCAATGCGGCTTTCCTGGTCTGGGCTTGAGGCGCGCGCGAGCAGGAGTTGGCATTCTGTTGCGCCAGGTGGCGAGACGACAACCCATCGCTTGGATTGCTCAGGTACGAACGTATCTTCAACGAGTCTGAAACCGAGAGTACCGACGAAGAAGTCGATAGCTTCATCGTAGTCATGAACAACGAGGGAAACGAGGCCGAGCGATTGCTTCACTAAGATCTCCGACTGTGGTGGGTAAAGCGCCTAATGTTCACCATAATCGGCGGTGGAAAGCGGTGCGACGAAGGAGCGCTGCTTTCCACCGTCCGTGTTGATGGCGTTGTTAGCCAGTGATGCTTACCTCAACTCATAGATTCGAATACTTGAAATAAACGGATTGCTTTGGGCTAGTTTTTCGGCGGCATCAAGGCTTTCTGCTTCGATGATGTTGTAACCCGTAATGGACTCCATATTCCAGGGTAGATCCCTGGCGCCGTTCTTTGAGATTTCTCGACCACCGGCGAACCCACCCTGCTCGACTTGCTTGTCTGAAATGGACTCGAACCAAGCCTGCCAAGCCTTCATGATTTCCGGGGTGGGTTTTTCAAATCCATAATGCAGGAACATAAACTTTTTCATTGGTTTCTCCTGGTAAAGTGTTGAGGCTTGATTTTGGATTTTTCTGTCTTTGGGGGTAGAGTGCCAACGTAAGTCAGTGCCATTTGCAGCCAGCTTTCGAGAGCATTGTCCTGGCTTATTCCAGCAGGTTCAATCGATATGAAACCAGGCATGGGATGACCGCCACCGTCGCAACGCTTTGCCATGGCATTGGCAAGTGCCTGCGGTTCGGCATCTTTGCCGACGCGAACCATCAGGCCTTTCTTTGAAGCGCAGCACAGCATGTTGCCGTTTAACAGAGAGTAATGGTCAAATGTTGTGTACGGGGGTGGGCTCAGGCGGCGACTTTCTCGACGTCTTCCTGAACTCCATCCTTGAACACGACTCCCTCGAT
>NZ_JAFIBZ010000054.1:0-11153 GCF_017832375.1 Methylocaldum sp. RMAD-M
GCATGGGACACCCCTCTTGTGATAGATGCCCATAGTCTAAGGACCCTAGCGGCTCACTATGTGAGCCTGTACTGAACTTCGTCGCTAATCAGGAAACCCTATTACTGCTGGAACAGAATCCCATGCATCCGTCCTTGCGTCTGCATCCCCTGCAAAGACGGTTGGCGGGCTTGTATTCCGTTTCGATTTCTATGCAATACCGCATCACTCTGGAGCTGGAGATTAGGGAGCGGGAAATCGTTTTCGTCAATGTCGGCAGCCACGGAGAGGTGTATTGAAGTAGATAACCTGCGACTTCAGTCGCGGGTAATTGGCAGCAGAAAGGGCCGTCCGATTGCCCGGCGGCCCTCTTGCAATCCATTCCGCATCCCAGCGATACGCCCGTCCTAGGCGATTTCCCTCTCCGCAAGCTGTTCCCCCTGCTGCGCGCAGCAGGGGGCGCTCCGGCTCAGTTGAGGGGCATCAAATAGTTCACGATCACCTGCTGCAGGAAGCCGCACTGCTGGTTGGCCTGCTGCACGTTCGGGTTCGACGTGTTCAGGTGCAGGTTGCCGTAGGCGTCCGTCCACCCGGCATCTACCTGCCAGCCGTCACCGTAGTCGAAGATCGTGGCGGTGACGATGTTTCCGCCCGACGAATAGCTCCACTGCTGGGCGTAACCGCCGCCGTTCTCCGTCCACCCGCTGCCGATCTCGTACGTGGTCATCAGCCACGAGTTATAGACGGTCGATTTGCTGAACGCGCCGGTGTAGCCCTGAGTATTGCCGAACCCGTCGCTTGAAAACAGGGCGTAGCAGAGGTCGCTGGGCGGGTACTCGGGAATGTCACTGGCGGCCTGGAGCCAGAACTCCGTGGCGGTCACGTACTCGCCGCGCAAGTGGCCGGGCTCCTGCACAAAGTCGGTGAACCAGACCGAAAGCTCATCGTCGGCCGATGCGATGTATTCGGCGCATTTGCCGGTCGGGGAGGTGACCTCGGCGATGGAGCCGCGCCACCATTGCTTGGTCGCGGGCGCGTTCTGGTAGGTGCGGCGCTGGATGGTGTAGAGCTGTCCGGTGATCGCGACTTGAAGGTTCAGGTTGAGCTGACTGGTGATCTGGTCGCCCATCTGGGTCCAGTATTCGTCGCCGTTAACTACGTCATCGGAGGCGTTAGCGAGCATGCCGAGCTGGGTCGTCTGCCCGCTGATCGGGCTGGTATAAACCTGCTCCCAGACCTGCTGCAGCGTCCCGTTCGTCTTGCTGTTCATGAGCGTGTCGTGGAGCGTGGACACGTAGGTGGCCGTCGCATCGGACGCCGCGCTGAGCATGGACTGATACGTTTCGAGCGTGGTCGGACCGCTGCCTCCTTTCGCATTGGCCGCGTCCTGCGCAGCGGTCATGGCGGTGCTGATCAGCGCCCCCACCGCGCCGCCGACGTCCGGGATCAGGTTCGCGGCGATCTGCACCGCGCCGAAGATGCAATCCGTCAGGATCTGGAGGCCGGGGTCTACGATGGGCGCCTCGTTGAAGGTGTCGTAGATGCCCGAGAAGTCCGCCAGCGCGTCGGCGGTCGAGACCTGGATCGTATTGAGCGTCTTGTTGAGCACTTTGAGCACCCTGTCGGCGTTAGCGTCGGTCGCCGCCGGGAGGGGGCCGTAATCGTATGCCGACAGCCCCATGATCCCGCGCGACGTCGTCCACTCCCAGGTCGGCCAGCCGGCGCCAAAGCCCTTCAACCTAGCTACCCGCATGACGGCATTGGCCCACACCGCCGGGTCCTGGAGGTTGCACAGCTTGCGCGGCTGGGCGAGCGACTGGAAGAGCAGTGCGTTGTCGGCGTCGTAGAACGTGATCGCCGGATAGCCGGCGCCGAATGCCAGCGCGGTGACGTTCGTGCCGTCGGACTGGAACGTGGGGATGGCCATCTGGTACCCCTGAGCCTTGGCCCAGCGCATGACCGCTTGCCCCCACCCGGCGACGTCCGTGGGATCGAACGACTGCAGGTCGGAGATCGGGATCGTCACGAGCGAAAGATCGGCGTGGTTCGAGAGAAGAATCACGCCCCAGGTCCCGTTGCCCACCTCCCAGGTGGGGATCGCGCCGGCGTAGCCCTGGGACTGTGCCCACGACATCACGGTCATCACGGCGTACCGCGCCATCGGCAGCGACGGATCGGGCGCATAGGGCTGTAACGTGGTCGTCGGGACGTCCTACCACTGGAGCAACTGCACGGGCATCGGGGGAGCGGGGGCGTCGAGCATGGAGCGGGCAGGGTTAACGGTGGCGTTCATCGCGTTAGGTTCCTCTTTTACTGGTTATGGACCATCGTGGCGATCACGGCTGGTCGGGGACCCAAGGGAAGAAAGAATAGGAAATTCAATGGGTATGTCACCCATTCGAAAAAAGATAGAAGACAAAATTGAAGTTTCAATGGGCATGCCGCCCGTTCGGCTCGGAGGGATGCTCCCTGTGTCCAAGAGGAACCTTTGACGGTCCGTAGACTTGGATTTCGAAAAGTTCACAATTCTCGCGACAAGGAAGCCCGCGATTTCAATCGCGGGAAGAATTGCCGCACGCCAAAGGATTCTTGAGTTATAGACGTAATACCTCAGCCTCGATACCGTGTTCTCACGGATGGCCTCGGTTGGATCGCGGTTATTCTTGGTGCGGCGATTGTCGTCGTGGTCATGTACAAAGCAAGGCTTGCTTTTGGGTTGCCACTTGGAGCTGGGCCACTGAAAGAACGGCGCGTCCAATTCTTAATGTGGATCGGAACCTCGCTCCTTTCGATTCCTATTGTTTTCTATTTCTCGATGGTCTTGATTGGGGGGATATTCGGAATAGCGCTGGTGATCTTCGGCAAGATGACGCCGGCTGAAGCACTGGCATATGCTTTTGCTTTTCACGGCAGGTATCCATCGCGGTGGCGGCAAGAAGGTGCATAACACAGCGCTACACCACTTTCGAGGAACTGAAGGTAGTTGCCGCGCGGAAGTAACTGAACAAAGAGCAAAACACTCTTTTGCCAAACAAAGAAGTAATACAGTATAACGAAATTCTGTAAAGTCACTTTACAAAAATAATTCCTTCACCCGCAAGCCGAATGTCATACGGTGATGATCTCACAACCAGGAGCTGCCGATCCTTGATGGCCTCACCCTGCGGCAAGTGTGGTGGCGAGGCCTTTGCCGCAATCCACGCCGTTCATATTTGCCAAACAAAAAAGTAATACGGTATAACGAAATTCTGTAAAGTCACTTTACAAAAATCATTCCTCACGGGAGGCATCATGCGCGTGCTCGCGATCGTTCAAAACAAGGGGGGCGTGGGCAAAACGACGGTAGCTCGTATTCTCACTGAGTATTTTGGCATGCAGGGTATTCGCGTTCTCGGAATCGATCTGGACCCACAATGCAACTTTTCCCGTCGTTTTCTAACGATGCAATTAGACCCGACCGATCCAGACGGTGTCATCCCCCCACTTCACCCCGACTACGACGAAAAAGAGGATCCTCAGTGGAGCGGACGCAGTGCGAGTGCCGACATATTCTATGAAGGCATGGTAGTCCCTTACGGCACGCGTTACGCGTCAGTCGATGTACTCCCAGGTCATGGTTCGCGACTGCGTACGGTTGAGCTAGTTCGGGCGGAAGAAGTCGTGACTCAGGTCCATGATCGACTTCGCCAATTTCTTTATCGTGACGATGTCCAATACTCATATGATCTGGTGATCCTTGATACATCGCCTTCGAAAGGACCCCTGACAGTAAGTGCAGTTCGGGCGGCCACTCACCTTTTGATTCCGACGACAATGGAACCTCAGCCAATTGAAGGTTTGTACGGCATGCTTCAGCTGTGGCGACGCGAACAGGCTAAACGAAAACCATCGGAAGCCCTCGCTATCTTAGGCATCCTTCCGAATATGTTTCGAAAGGGAGTCGCACTACACGAAGGACTTTTGGCGAGTCTACAAAACGACCAAGCGATCTCGCCGTTTCTTACGCCGTTTCATTTGGGCCAACGCATCGCATTTGCAGAGTCTGATCACGCCGATGCGGCACCGCCATCGGTATTCGAGCTATCTGCGAAAGACCCGGCGAGGAAGGAGGCCGACGAGTTAGGCCGGTACATCAAACACCATCTGGGGATATAGCAGTGACAACGAAGAAAAAGCGTTTCGGTACGCTGTCCGTCGTAGGCCAAGGTATATCTTCCGTCCTACGTAGCATGGACAGTGCAACCGACGGACTCAACATCGAACAACTCCCGCTTGACCGGATTGATCCCGATCCTGACAACCCAAGGAAACTTGGCCTGAATCGCGAAACATTCGCGCTTTATGCAAACGGACATCCCGTACCCGACACACTACAAATGACTTGGAATGCTTTGCAGGAGCTTGCAGTCAGCATCAAACAAATAGGTGTTCAACAAGCAATCAAGTGTTATAGGTACGGAGACCGGTTCCGCATCGCTTTTGGCGAACGCAGATTCTACGCCACCATACTTGCCGGACGTGAGACCATACCGGCCTGGATATTGGATGAAAAACCTAGATTGCTGAGGCGAATTCAATATGCCGAGAATGTCCTTCGAGAGGATCTAACGCCGTGGGAGCGTGTTTCCAATGTTATGGCGTTGATCGAGGAATACAAGAGAGAAGAAGGAAAAGACCTCACGTCGCGGGCATTGGCAGAGCTGCTGGGAATATCCCATACACAGGCCAACTCCTATTTGTCTATTATTCGTGGCCCAGCAGACGTTCAACAGTGGCTCAAAACCGGAACGGTCACCGCCATAGAAACAGCCGCGAATCTTGCTCGCATCGAAAACCCTCAAAAGCGTGATACGGCCGTTAACGCATTAAAGCAAGGGCGTGATCCAAAAGAGATCTTCGATTCTTTAAAGGGCAAGCCGTCTGACGAAAGGCATAGCGATACTCATGACAGCCATGATCACTTGCTTGTCTCGGCACGAGGGCGCCCCAAGACACATGTCTATCTTGGCCGGACTAATAACACGAATGTCGTCCGCAAATTAATCGCCGGTGTGCTCGGGGAAGCGGCCGTTCCCGATATCGATTGGACTGATCTTGGAGCTGTGTCGCGTCTATGGGCATCTTTTCTTGATTCGCTCGAAAAAGGTACTGACTGAATGCGGAAAGTTAGTTACCGGTTGCCGGCTCCTTTACTGGACCAAGTTAAGCATTCCGCACTCATTGTGTATGGCCCCAAGGGAAAGAGCAGATGGATCTGTGAGGCTATTAGAGAGCTAGTTGATGCCGATCCAGGATTGACCAAGGTCGGTCTCAGCGAAGCCTTGAGCGACAACGACGCTCTGGACATCGTTAATTTCGACGAGACGACCTGGGCTCTGTTTGAACAAGCCTGTCTTGTTGTCAGACGACAAGACCCGCTTTTCGAAGGAGTTCGTTCGGCGGTTATTCGTGCGGCCATTCGCCACCGTATCGGTAATCGAGTAGTGGAACGCTTGACGATCGATCAATAACGAGATATGAATTAAACTCGAATTTACAGTTCTGGTTTTCAGCAGAACGTTCTGCCTCGACGGTTCGCCGTTGAGGAAGACCTAGCTGGGGTCTCAAATAAAACAGCCCAGTACCAGCCGCGCGGGCCATCCCGCCAGGCTATCCAAAACCCTGTCCAGGGGGACACATACCCCTGCAGGGATTCCCATGTGCTTCCCTTTGGACGTGTCCGCCGGCGTTCCGCGCACCCCGGCTTTTCAACCTGTTCATGTCCCGCGCGCGGCGGAGGGAGCACTCATCATGTTGAATAAGGCACAACTCATCGGCCGTCTCGGTCGAGATCCCGAAGTCCGCTACACCGGCGAGGGCACGGCTATCGCGAATCTCGCGATCGCCACGTCAGAAGTCTACAAGGACAAGGAAACCGGAGAACGCAAGGAAAATACCGAATGGCACCGGGTCGTTCTATTCGGACGGCTGGGTGAAATTGCTGCCGAATATCTCAAGAAGGGTTCGCTCATCTATCTCGAAGGGCGCTTGCAGACTCGCAAGTGGCAAAAGGACGGACTGGACCAGTACACGACCGAGATCGTGGGACAGGAGCTGAAGATGCTCAGTCCCAAGAACGGTGGCGGAGAGCAGGTTCACGGTCATCCGGCGCAATCCGGCCATCGATCGGCCAAAAACGCTCCCGCCCCATCACCGCGTGGCGGCAGTAGTTCTAGGACACAGACGGGTTCAGCGTTCGACGATCTAAACGATTTCGATGACGACATCCCATTCGTCTCGGCGTTCGCCGTCGCTACCCGGCCGGCTCGCAAGATCGGACTCGTGACCTTCATCGAGAATCCGATCCTCCGTTAAGAACGGCCGGCGACCGAGCCGATTCGATCGATCACATTCCCATCTGGGGACACTTTGGTTCCCGATGGGGGCATGGTGTCCCCTATAACATCACAAGGAGATCAACCATGTCAGAAGCACATACGCACGCCCGGCTGCCGATGCCGGTGGAAGCCACTCAGGCGCACGGTTTGACCGTGCAAACCTGGAAACTTCTCACGGATGTCCTGTTCCCGACCGCCAAGACCCCGGCCGCCATCCTCATGGCACTGGACTATTGCAAGGCGAGGGGAATGGACGTGTTCAAGAGACCGGTCCACGTGGTACCGATGTGGAACGCCGCCCTGGGCCGCGAAGTCGAGACGGTCTGGCCCTCGATCCAGGAGATCCAGACCACGGCCTCACGGACCAATGCCTGGGCCGGCATGGACCCGCCGAAATGGGGACCGGACCGGACGCACACCTTTAGCGGACGGGCGAAAAACTCGGACGGTAAATGGGAGGAGGTCGAGGCTACGGTGACTTTCCCTGAATGGTGCGAGGTGACGGTCTACCGGATCGTGGCCGGTAAGCGCTGTGCCTTCACCGAGCCGGTCTACTGGCTCGAAGCCTACTCACGCGCGGGCGGGAAGAACTCGGAAGTGCCGACCAGCATGTGGATCAAGCGGCCCCGCGGACAGCTGCACAAGTGCGCCAAGGCCGCCTCGCTGCGCGCAGCCTTTCCCGAAGAATGCGGCGACTACGCCGCCGAGGAAATGGAAGGCAAGGTGATCGACGATCCGGCGGCGGCTCCCGTCATCGAAGGGACGGCTACCCGGATCGAAGAGGACCCTGGCGAGACGGAGCCGCCGGCCGGGCAACCAGACGCGATCGATCCTTCGCAGATCAGTGACAAAGTCAAGCGAAAGACAGAGGCGCTGATCACCCGAGCCCGCGAGGCCGGGGCATGGCAGGCCGCTTCGGACTGGGCCAATGAGCACTACGGCGGTAGCGAGCTGACCTACGTTCTGACCGAGCTGAAGAAGGCCAGCCAGAACGGCGCAACACCACCGGTGCCGGACGGAACGCCACACGCCGCGTTCCGGCAAGCTCGCGAGTCCCTTGGAACGACGGGCCGCGCGCGTCGAACGGCTTAATTTTCTATTAACCCCAGATCGGGGCGTCATGCCCCGCCCGGGAGTCATGGCGCCCTTTTCATTGGAGGATGCCATGACAAAGGAAACCCTTAAATCACCCAACCAGCTCCCGCTCCACACGGACTGGGACCGTTACGAAACCCCGGCCGTCGTGCGCAAGCATGGGCGGCAGTTCCTGGAGCGTATCTGGATACAATCGGAGGGCGAATCTGCCTCGACGAGTTTCGAGCAGATCGCCCAAGCCTACGGCGCTCGGCTCTATGAGACCGACGACGCGACGCTTCTGTTTTTCGACGATGCGGAGCAGGCCGCGGCTTGCGCCCGCCGGTTGCGGAAGACGAGCAACGTTCTATCGATTGCCGCCCAACTCAGCGTGCAAAGAGATCGAGTCGACGCGCCCGTTCGCGGCTGGAGGTCGGCATGAAGATCGTGGATCTGGCGCAACGGAGCCCTGAATGGCATGCCTGGCGCCGCGCCGGGGTCACGGCCTCGGACGCGACCGTCTTGTTGGGATCGCCCTACAAGACGCCTTGGCGACTGTGGGCCGAAAAGACCGGCCGGCTCCTTGAACAGGACCTGTCCGGCAATCCCAACGTCCAGCGCGGCATTCGGGAAGAACCGGAAGCGCGGCGTCGCTACGAGGCGCGACATGATGTCCTTTTGCTCCCGGTTTGTGCCGAATCGACGGAAGAACCGATCGTACGGGCCAGCTTCGACGGTCTGACCGACGACGGTCGGCCGGTCGAACTCAAAGCGCCTACGGAAGACAACTTCCGTGACGCGGTGGCGAACGGCGTCCAGTCGGTGCTTTACCAGCTCTACTACCCGCAGGTTCAAGCCCAGATTTACGTGTCGGAATCCGATCTCGGGTACCTGACACTCCAATGCGACGATGCCTTTCTCGATCTTGAAGTGCCCCGGGACGAGGACTGTATCGCCCGGCTGGTGGAGGCCGCCCGGCGCTTTTGGGAGTGCGTCCGAACCGGCATGGAGCCACCATTGGAGCCGATGCGCGATCTGTACATCCCGAGCGGGCCCGACCTGGAGGCGTGGTTTCGCCTGGCCGCCGACTACCGGCAGTTGAACGAGAAATTGGCCAGTTATGCGGCGGAAACCAAGGCGATCGAAAAAGCGCTGGCCGAGCTGCAGCGGCAATTGGTCGAGATGATGGGGGAGTTCGCGTTCGCCGAGTCATCGGGTATTCGGATCAGCCGCTGTCTCCAACAAGGCGCCATCGACTACAAGGCGGCCGTGACGGAGTTTCTGCCTAATCTGACCGAGAACGATCTGAAGCGATTCCGAAGAAAACCCTCTGAGCGCGTTCGGATTACCGTCAGGGCGGAAGACGACAAGCGAACCGAAGTGCCGTTCGAGCCGGAAGCCTTGAAAAAGGCGGCCGAGGTCGATGCCTGGTTCTGATGTCGATAGTCCTTAATTAACCCTAATCAAAGGGGCGTATTCATCATCCAAAGGTTGTGATGCGCCCCCTTTGAGTTGGAGGCTCTTCGGATTTTGGTGTGTGGAGCCTTAAATCAGAGGCATAACAACTCTTTCATAAAACGGATCATGGTGTGTTTATGAGCGAGAAGCTAACAGAAGACCAATTGCAGACATTGAGACATATGCTTGGTATTGATGATCCCTCCTTGCGCGATCCGAAGCCATATCGCGACTACTATTGCGCAAACCGTAGAGACCAACACCTGCAGAAAATGGCCCAGATTGGCGTGGTGCGGTTGTATAGCCAGCAAGGCGGCTACGATTGGTACTGTACAACCGAGAAAGGTCGAGCGGCTGCGATTGAAAGTCATAGACGAATTCGCTACCCCCGCAGGAAACGGGTGTATCTGAAATACCTGGATATCAGAGACATCACCGGTTGCACATTCAAGCAATTCCTAACAGAGCCGGAGTATGCGGAGTGCCGACGTACGGCATAACATCCAGCCCCACATCACCGTAGGCTCACTGGAATAAAAACATTCGCCCCAACCTCGGTTGGGGCTTTTCCCCTGTCCTTGCCTCAGCGAGGTCAGCGGAAAAGCCGATTCGTTCAGACGCTCGTTTCCGCGAGCGTTGACCCCTGCCTTTGGGCAGGCGTTCCGCCTCCAGGCGGCGGGGAAGTCAATCTTCTCCGCGCCGGGTGCGTCAAGCCCGGTAATTCAACCGCTGCGGACTGACAACGCCGCAGTTTTTCATCAACCCCCAAGGGGCGCTATGCCCGGAGGGGGCGTGGCACCTCTTGGATGTATTGGGAGGTTGCCATGACCCGAGAAATGATCAGCAGTTTGATTGGTTTCCTGATGCTTCTCGCGACGGGACTGTCGCTGCCACCAGAGACCGAGGACCGGTTCTGGATGTTCGTGCGGACGTCCATAAACGTCCTGGCGAACTGATTGTTCGAAACGCCGACCTGATGCAGTTGCACCAAGCCGCGCTTGCAACGTGCTGTTTGACCACCCGCCCAGGGGAGATAGTGCCCCTGATGGGGGACGTGTCTCCCCTGATTTTTTAGAAGGAGGCACGACATGAAAGAAGTGTTCAAGATTATTCGACGCTTTTGCTTGAATGCTACAGACCACGAGTTGATCGAAAAACTCGATGCGATCGATGCGGTTTTGGACAGCTCCGACGAGGATCTCAGAACAGGTCTTATTCGGGTGGCGGACCTTCTCCGCGAAGAACTCCATGCGCGCCGCAAGGCCGCCCGTCTGAGTCGCAAAGGATAAGCCGTAAGCGCGCCTTCGGCTCTAAGGCAGCAAGTGTTTGCCCAAGCAGCCGCATATCGTTCCTATGAAAGGCTTCGATAGCAACCTGCTCCAGTGACTCTCGTTGCCCATCGATTACTGTCAAATCAACCATCTGATTCTCCTCCAACGAGGCAAGTAAGTTTTTGCAACCCACTCAGGGGAGATTCTGCCCCTGGGGGGACATGTCTCCCCTGATTTTTTCAGCAGGAGACACATCATGAAACGAAGCGACACCCGTTTTTCAAGAATGGCCGCCCGTATCGCCGCCGAGGACCAGATCCTCGAGATGGCGACGCTCAAACCCGCCACGGTCGCGGGTGTGCTGGTGCAGCAGCCGGATGTTTTCCGGGAACTGAACGACGACCTGGCCAGGACCATCGTCTTGTCCTTGCTCGACCGCGGCCAAGCCGAAACGCTCCGCCAACTTTTGGGGCTCAAGGCGATCGGCCGCCGCAAGTCCGCCCTGCTCGCCGAGCTACTCCTTAGGGATGCGTTCCGCGAGTAGCACGGCTTGCAGCAAACGGGACGCCGGACCCTCGTCCTCGTCCCGCCACGCCGATGCCGTCTTTTCCAGCGCGGCATTGTGCTCCTCGACTGTCTGGGGCGGCTTCAGGACGCCGGTCATGGCCCGAAAGGCCTTGAGCTCGTCTTGCGTCAGTCTGAGGTGATTGCCCAATTTGATCATGGATCGCTCCGGGTACGGTGTTCCATCGCGTCATCGTACCGCAGCGTCTATGTTTAGCAACCCCGAAGGGGAGGTTCATGTCCCCTTGGGGATCATGCGCCTCCCCGCCGGGTGAAATCCTGAAATAGGAGGAACGATGTACCAAGCCTTTTCCATTGCCGACACCTTCGGCATCCAAGCCCCGGCCAAGCTGACCGTCGAAGGCTTCTCCGACGGCAACCATCCCAAAATCCCGGTCAAACGGGACTACCTGTTCCGCAGGGAACCGCT
>NZ_JAFIBZ010000055.1:0-8481 GCF_017832375.1 Methylocaldum sp. RMAD-M
CGGCAACGTCTTGCCCAGCGTCTGGGTCCGATGATCAGTCGGAGATTCTGCCTCTTGTGGAATCCAGAATCGAGATATAAGGTCGGCAATCCCTTCCCAATCGCAAACGGTCGCTTTAGTCGCGACCTTCCAATCGCAAACGGGAACTTTGGGAGCACCAAAGTCCCCCTTCCAATCGCAAACGGTCGCTTTAGTCGCGACCCTTCCAACAAAGCCCTTCGCCGAGCCGATACGTCGGCAAGGGATTGCCGACCTACATATCCGAATCCTTTACACCGATTCGGAAAACGCTCTAACCGCAAACTCGGCCGATGCGCTTCGTGCCTCAGACTCACGAAGGCCGGATACGCTTCGATTAATCCGGCTTACATTCCGGTCGAGGAACCCGTGTGCGGGGCGACGCCCGGCTGCAAAATAGTCTCCCGCTCAAGAGCGCTTTTTAGCCGGCGCCCTCGCCCGTGCTGCCGCCACACGATGGGAAAAATGCCCTAGCCCCTCCCCTATTTTGATCAAGCCGCCTCGTCGCGGACTTTGGCGCGCGAAAACCGATCGATCAGCCCGCAAGCTTGTGAAATGCCCCGCCTTCGGCATGCGGCATTACAGTAGCGGCCATGAGCAAACGGTCGCTTTACATCGCCGCCTACGACATCTCCGACGACGCCCGCCTGCGCAAGGCGCTTTTCGTGCTGCGCAACTATTCCACCGGCGGGCAGAAATCCGTGTTCGAGTGTTTCCTGACCGAGGCCGAGAAACGCCAATTGATCGACGAGGTCCGGGAGGTCATCGACGAGGAAGCCGACCGATTTCTGCTCTTGCGGCAGGATCCCCGGATGAAGGTTCGCGTGCTCGGCATCGCGGTTCCTCCGGCGGACCCGGAGTTCTTCTACGTCGGCTGAGGATCGAATGGGCACGCTTTACCTGGACAGAAAAGACATCGAATTACGCCGCGAGGGCCGGCATCTCTGCCTTTACGAGGGAGGCAGCCGGAGCGCGACGATTCCCCTGAACGTGGTCGAGCGGGTGGTCGTCCGCGGACAGGCGACGCTCAGCACCGGCGTGCTGGGACTGCTCGCCGAGGAAGGCGTCGGCCTTCTGGTCCTGAGCGGCCGGCAGGGACGCACCGCGGCGATTCTGCACGGAAACCGACACGGCGACACCGCCCGGCGCATCGCGCAATACCGTTGGCACCACGATGACGAGTACCGGCTGCCCTGGGCGCGCCGATTGGTGGCGCTCAAATTGAAAGCCCAGGCCCGGCTGCTGCGCTCGGCGCTAAACGTCCGGCCCGATTGCCGCAAGCCGCTTACGGATGGCATCGCGCGAATTGATCGTGCCTTGGCAAACATTGAGGACGCGCCGCGGCTGGAACGGCTACAAGGGATCGAAGGCGCGGCCGCGGCGGCTTATTTCGCGGGGTTCACGCAACTGTTTCCGGCCAGTCTCGACTTTACCGGACGCAATCGCCGGCCGCCGAAGGACCCGGTCAACGCGGCCCTGTCGCTAGGATATACGCTGCTCCATTTCGAGGCCGTCAACGCCTGCCATGCCGCTGGGCTGGACCCTTACGTCGGCTTCTATCACGAACCGGCCTATTACCGCGAATCCTTGGGGGCCGACCTGATAGAGCCGCTGCGGCCGAGGGTGGATCGCTGGGTATGGCGGCTGTTCGCCGAGCGAACCCTGCGCGCCGATTCGTTCGCGACCGAAGCCGACCGCTGTCTCTTGAAAAAGAACGGCCGGGAAGTTTTCTATGCCCGCTACGAAAGCTTCGTCCGTCCCCTGCGTGGCCTGTTGCACCGCTACGGCCTGTTGATCGCGCACCGTCTGACCGAGGAGGCGCCGTGAGACCGCTGTATCTGCAAGGCGCGGGAACCACGATCAAGCGTGATGGCCCCGCTCTGCGCGTCATCCGCGCCGGCGCCGCGGAGCGCTGGTTTCCGTTGCGGCGGATCTCGCAAGTAGTCTCGGCGGCGCACATCGATTGGTCCGTCGACGCCTTGCTGGCCTGCGCGGAAAACCGCATCACCGTGAGCTTCATCGACGACGAGGGGGCGGTGCTGGCGAGATTGATAGGAAGGCCCGGAGAACGCTACGAGCTTCGACAGCGCCTGCTAGATTTTTTGCTGCGCCCGGATTGGCAGGATCTATATCTTCAATGGAACGGCGCTATGGAGCGCATGGCGGTGCGCAGCGTGATTCGCCGCACCGGCCTTGGCTTCGACCGTCCGCCCTCGGCGAAAGAGCTGCGCCAACTGTTCCAGGACGGTGCGCGGGGCATGGATCAACTCCCCGCCTACGAGCGTATCGGACGCGAGGTGTACGGGCTGCTGACCGGCCTGGTGACCAGGCATTTGGCCGACGCCGGGATTACCGCCGAATTGGAGCCCATGGGCGAGCTCAATCCTGTGATCGGCTTGAGTTCCATCCTGTTCTGGGATTTCCAGCTGGCACGGCTGGCCTGGCTCGAAGACCGGCTCCGCGAGAACCGGCTCGGCATCCCGGACCGTATCGAAATCGTCGGTTTTTTCGAGGCCCGTCGGAAACGCACGGAACATTTGACCCTCGGCCTGCTCAACCGGCTGCACCGCTGGCTGATCGAGCTTGTGTGATGCCGCTCAATCAAGCTCAAACCTACCTGGTGTGCTACGACATCGCCGATCCGAAGCGTCTGGGGCGGGTTCACCGCTTGCTCCGGGAGCAAGGCATCCCGGTGCAATACTCGGTGTTTACCGCCCAGCTGACGACCAAGGAACTGGGCCGAATCATTGCGGGCCTGGTCGAACGCATCGACGAGCGCGCCGACGACGTGCGGATCTATCCCTTGCCGAACCGTCCGGAAACCACCAGCCTGGGGCTTCAATACTTCCCGGACGGCGTGCTCTTGATCGAAAAAGGCAAGGACTTGCTGAGAGCGCTTCGTTAGAGCGTTTTCATCTCGCTCTACGGCAAAACAGGCCTGGCGGAAGTCGTTGGCGCCTTCGGCTGGGGTGAATTGATTCAAGCATTCGTAGGTCGGCAATCCTTTGCCGACGAACCCGCTCGCCCAACTGCACCGTCGGGAAGGGGGGCTTCGGCGCTCCAATCGCAAACGGCCATCCCAGGAGCGCTGGGATGACCCTTCCAATCGCAAACGGCCTGGCCGGGAGCGCCGGCCACGCCCTTCCCGAAGACGCCGTTTGCGATTGGAAGGGTCGCGACTAAAGCGACCGTTTGCGATTGGAAAGGATTGCCGACCTACAGGGTGATACGGTCGTAGATCTGCAGTCCCTTGCCGACGGACCGGTTGGCTTAACTGCACCGTCGGCAAAGGATTGCCGACCTACGCGCTGCACTCGCGTTCCACACAATTTTATGGAATGTACTTAGAACGGCATCGCCATGGTTTAGGCAACTTGACCGGTGCGGCTCATGCCGGACCATCCTTGTCCGGCACCAATCCTCCGGGAGAGGATTGGGACGCGGAGCGCCCGCGAGGGTGAAAAACAAGGATGTTTTTCATCAATCCTGCCGGTTTGTCGTTCCTCATCGCACCCTACAGTTTGTCGGCCGTAGGATGTGGTGACCGGAGGGAACCGCCCTTCGACCGGGCTCAGGACAGGCATCATTCGGGGACGCGATCGGTGCGGTTCGTTCCTCACCGCACCCTACGGGCGTAGGATGCGGTAACCGAAGGGAACCGCGTCATTCGAGGTACTACGCGATGCTCCAGGCGGTTTTCCCCGGAATCGGCGGTCTCGGGACGATGTAGAACGGAAGCTCGGTGGATTCGAGCGTCTCTTCGGCGCGCTCGGCCTGGGAACGGGGCGTTTCCGGGGGATTGGACTCTGCTTTGGTAGTCGATTCGCTGTTCATGTTCGGCCTCTCTGCTTGGGTTTTAAGGCGGCCTGGCTTACCCGGTGTCGGTACGGACTCGGCGCGACATGGCCGAGAAACGCCTACTTCGGTAAGCGGTTGGTCTTCGCGAAATTTCTAGCAACCCTCGCGCCACCTCGGCCATAAATACGTAACTAATTGATAGTTATAGAATTTCACGCGACCGAGTGCAGTCTTTCCTCAGCGGAATGCTTACAACGCTTATGCGCATCGTGAGTTTTCCGACAATAGGGATAGAGAGCCGGGAACGCTCCGAACGATCAGGACGCACCGAAAACGCCGCGCGAGCGGCACCCATGCCCACTTTTGTCGCGTTTGCGACAAAACAGTGCAAGAAAGCTTGAAGCGTCGGCCGAGCCGATCGCCTGTGTAAAAAAACGATAAGGGTCTCAGGAGCACTTCTTATCGATGGCATAAGCCTTGCTTAATCGATGAAAAATTGCACCGAAGAGGCGCTCGTGTCCAAACAATCTTCCAATAACCCGCCGCCCGAGCCGTTGGGGAAGTCCGTACTGGCCGACAATCGCATGCTGGCTCTGTTCGCGGAAACCGTGGAACAAGCGCCGGTGGCCATTTCGATCACGGACGACAAGGCCAATATTCTGTACGTGAATCAGGCCTTCACGCGTGTGACCGGCTATGCACCGGAAGAGAGCATCGGCCGAAACGAGTCCATGCTGTCCGACAAGAACACGCCGAAGGCTGTATACGACGAGCTTTGGAACCGCATCAAGTCGCAGCAGACCTGGCAAGGCTATCTGCTCAACCGTCACAAGGACGGCCGCCGCTATCTGGCCGATCTCACCATCGCCCCCATTCTGAACGACCGGCACGAGACCACCCACTACATCGGCATGCACCGAGACATCACGGAAATGTACCGGCTGGAGCAAAGGGTCAATCAGCAGAAAGTGCTCATCGAGACGGTGGTCGATTCGATTCCGGTCGCGACCGTGCTTTTGGACGAATCCGACCGTGTGGTGCTGGACAACAAGATGTACAAAACCCTGTCCAGCGATCTGGGCCTCAGCGACCCGGCCAGGACGTTCATCGATATCCTGCGGGAAGACATGGCGGAAGAATGGGAGCGGATGAAAAAGAAAAAATCCGGCTTTCATAACCGCGAAGTCCGTTTCGACCGCGGCGGGCATCACGCGCCCCGCTGGTATGCCTGCGCCGGCAGCTGGTTCTGCCAGGAAGACGACCGTGTCGAGGCGTTCTTTCACGAAAATAGCCACACTTATCTGCTGCTCACCCTGACCGACATCACCCAACAAAAAAAGCACGCCGAGGAAATCCGCATCAATGCGCTCAAGGCATTGATGGCGGAGGAAGAGAAAACCCAGCGTCTTCGCGAAACGCTGTCGGGAGCCATTCACCATATACAGGGCCCCATCAATCTGCTCAAAGCGGCCAAGACCATGCTGACGCGGCGTGGGCTCGATGACCGCAACATCGCGCTGGTCGACATTCTGGATCAGATCCGCTTGGCCGGCGAACAGTCCGTCGCCCACATGAAGCGATGCATACCGGAAAGCAACACCTCGGCCATGACGCCAGTCAATCTGAACCAGTTGCTGCACGAAACCATCGTGCTATTGACCGAACGGCTCCTCGCCAGCGGCATCGTCGTCGAGTGGAAGCCGACCCCGGTGCTGCCCGCGTTGATGGGCCAGGAGAGCCACCTCCGCACCATGTTCAAGCAGATTATCGAAAATGCCATCGAAGCAATGAACCAGAGCGGCATCGTCACCCGCGAACTGCGCATTTCCACGTGGTCCGACAAACATTTGCTGCATGTCTCCATCGAGGATACCGGCCCCGGCATTCCCGACGAACTGCGCATCAAGGTCTTCGAACCGTTTTTCTCCACCAAGAACGACGGCCATGGCGGGCATTCGGGCACCGGTTTGACCATGGCCCAGGAAGTTATCAATCAACACCTTGGACTGATCCGGATCGATCCCAGCTATCGGGACGGATGCCGAGTGCGTATCCAATTCAATATCCACAACATGATGTTCGTACCGGAGAAGGCTTCCGACCATGGATGAGCGTACTCAACTGATCGAGCGCGAACTGGACGCCCTTTACCAGGTCAGCCAAGTACTCAATCGACCTTTGGGGCTGAAGGAAAAACTGGAAGCCATTCTCGAGATATTGCAGGAGTGCGCCGACATGCGCTCCGGAATGCTGGCTCTCAGGGAACAGGAAAGCGACGCGTTCGAGGTCTGCTCGGTGCTGCGCAGCGACGGCGTCGAAACCCGAAAGCCGGTCCGCTACGAACCGGGGGAAGGACTCATCGGCACGATCCTGGATGCGGGGCGCACCATCGTGGTGGAACGCATCGCCGACGAGCCGCGTTTCCTGGGCAAGCTGGGCCTGTACGATCCGACGCTGCCGTTTATCGGATCGCCTATCCGCGTCGGCGACGACGAGGTCGTCGGCGTGTTGGCGGCACAGCCGGTGGACGCGAAATTGCTCGACGCCCGCGCACGGTTCCTGGAAATGGTCGCCAATCTGATTGCGCAAAGCGTGGGCCTTTTGCGCAGCATGGAGCAAAAGCAGCTCGATCTGGTCGCGGAGCGCGATCAGTTGAAACAGAGCCTCCGCAGGAATTACGGCTTCGACAACATCGTCGGCCGCACTCCGGCCATGCTGCGGGTTTTCGAACTGGTCCGGCAGGTCGCGAAATGGAACACCACCGTCTTGATTCGCGGCGAATCCGGCACCGGCAAGGAGGCGATCGCCAACGCCATTCACTACAACTCGGCCTGCGCCGGCGGCCCTTTCGTCAAACTCAATTGCGCCGCTCTTCCGGACAACCTGCTGGAATCGGAACTGTTCGGCCACGAGAAGGGCGCGTTTTCCGGCGCCATCAGCCAGCGCAAGGGACGTTTCGAACTGGCCAACCACGGCACGATCTTCCTGGACGAGATCGGCGAAACTTCCCCCACCTTCCAAGCCAAGCTGCTGCGCATCATTCAGGAAGGCGAGTTCGACCGCGTCGGCGGTACCCAGACGCTCAAGGTGCAGGTTCGCATCATCGCCGCCACCAACCGCAATCTCGAGGAAGAAGTCGAGGCCGGCCGTTTTCGGGAAGACCTCTACTATCGCCTCAACGTCATGCCGATTTTCATGCCGGCGCTGCGGGAACGGCTCGAGGACATTCCGGACCTTGCCGATTTCCTGCTCAAGCGAATCTCCCAGCAACAGGGCGGAAGACCGTTGATCATCAAGGAAAGCGCCATCCGGCTCCTGATGCGTCACGACTGGCCGGGCAACGTCAGAGAATTGGAAAACTGTCTGGAGCGGGCCGCCATCATGAGCCCGGACGGGATCATCGACCGCGACGTCATTGCCATGACCGGCCTGGAGGACGATGAAATCTCGGTTACCGGACCGGCTGCCAGAACGCCGGAGTTCAACCTAGAGGGGATGGACGAAAGAGAACAAGTCATCGCCGCGCTGGAGCAAACCGGCTGGGTGCAAGCCAAGGCCGCCCGCCTGCTGAACATGACTCCGCGCCAGATCGCCTATCGGGTAAGAACCCTGAACATCAAGATGAAGCGGATTTAGGATTCGCCGGCAAAAGGATTGCCGCCCTATGTTCGAAAGATGCCTGTCCTGAGCCGAGTCGCAGGGCGGCTCCCTTCGGTCACCGCATCCTACGTTTCTTATTCAGCCCATGCCGGCTCGGCAGGTTGGGAATCCCTTCCCGACGCAAAGGATTTTCCGACACGACGAATCGTCGGCAAAAGGATTGCCGAATACGGCGCATTCCGCGCGGAATACTGTTAATGCGGATGAAATGCTCTAGCTTCGCGCGTTCCGCCTGTGTTCCTCGTAACGCGAAATCAACCTGTCCATGAGAGCCTCGTTGCCTAGGCAAGCTTCCAGCTCGCTCGCGATCAAATGGTCGTAATGGCGGCGCAGCACGCTATCGGTCGGACGTGGAAAGGTGGTCGTCTCGATCATGTATTTAATATGGTTTATATGATGTCGCCTGAGCACCGAATCCTCCGGAATACTATGGCGAGGCCGCCTGGCTACCGATGCTCTCGGCGCATCCATCCGCATCGCGTTCGCCGGCGTTTTCGGCGAATCGACCCGCATTTCTCTTGCCGGTGCTTTCGGCGAGTCAGCCCGCGTTTCGTTCTCCGGCGCTTTCCGTAAATCCACCGGCATTTTGTCCACAACGATGGCGCGTTTACTTCGGCTACGCACGAGCAAATACACGATAAGCAGAATGATTAATAAAATGGCGATCGCTGCGATGATTAATACAGGTCGAAACTCGTCGTTCGCCAAATTTTGGAAAAGATCTTTAAGTTCAAATTGATCCACAATTACCTCCTCCCGCTCTATGAGTTGATTATGTCGTTTCCAAGGCGATACGTTTCGGCATCCGCCATCGCCGAGAAATAACGCAGTCGCCCGGCACCAATCTGTTATTGTGTTTTATACCTTTATTTACCCGGATACCATTGCGTCTAGAGCGTTTTCCGAATCAGTGTAAGGGATTCGGATATGTAGGTCGGCAATCCCTTGCCGACGTATCGGCTCGGCGAAGGGCTTTGTCGGCAAGGGATTGCCGACCTACGTTCT
>NZ_JAFIBZ010000056.1:0-8403 GCF_017832375.1 Methylocaldum sp. RMAD-M
CTGACCCGCTATCGCGATGACGGTCGTCTGGAGATCGACAACAATGCCGCGGAACGCGCGTTGCGGGTGGTGGCGCTCGGCCGGAAGAACTATCTGTTCGCCGGCTCCGACGCCGGCGGCCAGCGAGCGGCGGCGATCTACACCCTGATCGGCACGGCCAAGCTCAACGGCCTCGATCCGGAGGCGTACCTCCGGACCGTGCTGGCCCGCATCGCCGAGCATCCCGTCAATCGGATCGACGAGTTCCTACCCTGGAACCTCGCCGATCAGGTGACGGAACTGACCCAGCCCATCGCGGCTTGACGCCGTCAACACGGTAAGGCTCGGACGCTTACCATTCTCCCGGTCATTTTTTTCTGTTGGGCTCCCCCGCATACGCGGGGATCGACCCTAACTCAAGGCCCCGCTTCGGCGGGGCCTTTTCATCCTGCTGATTTAGGACACACGGAGCGAAACCGATGATTAGCGATCATGCGATGGTTAGACTGTCCGATTATCCCATCCTGGAAGAGCTGGGGCAGCGGCGCACGAAGGCCAAGCGGCTCGACCGTAGGGCCTGCCGCTACATCTATCAAACTGGCCTGTCGGAAATCGATCCCGCCCGGATCGGGGCGGCGGAGCGCCAGCTTATCACCGAGCTGGGGATTAGCTGGCGCATTCGGGACGATGCATTGATGCGCCGGATGGCTGGTAAATATATTTGGTGGAAAACGCCAGACGAGGCCTTGGAACGGCCTGAGCGTGTCATAGCTCAGGTTATGGACATAGGGGACTACGAGGATGTTCAGGCGCTGGCGGAGCACGTGGGGGATGATGCGCTGCGGGATGTTCTGACGCATGCCGAAGCCGGCTGGTTCAACGAACGCTCCTAGCACTATTGGCATTACCGCCTGGGCCTGGCCGAACTCGAACAGGTGCCGCCGATGCCCAGCAGACAGATGGATTGAAACTAAACTGTTGGACATGGCATCGGATCAAAACATCTTCGAACCCTGGCAAGCCGATTACGACCAGGCCGCTTATCTCATGGGCGTTGCTGCTGCCGCGCTTGTTATCAGTCCATTCCTGGGCGCTTTCAAACCGTTGTCCGTCATAGGCGCTGTGCTCGCGTTTTTGTGCTCTATTCAGACATTGCGAAAGGGCCGGCGTCGCGAACGCGGCATTCTCGTAGAACAAGCAGCGATTGAGGCAATTAAAGCGATCCTTCCGCCGAACTGGACGCTTCAAACGGACGTGTCAGCGGGCCGGGTCGGTAATATCGACATGCTTATTTCGGTCGGCGAGAAAACGCAAATCGTCGTTGAGATAAAGAGCTATGACGGAATCCGGGAAAACGCCTATGGGTTTCTGGTGAAACGATCCGGCGCAAGGATTTTTAAAAACATTGTGGCCCAAGTGTGGAACCAGTGCGGGGCGGTCGGCTCAAAAAGCCCGGTGATTTGGGTCCCGACAGCGATAGAACAACATTCGTTCAAAAGTCAGAAAGGCATTGTGGTAGTAAACGGCAATGCTCAAATGCTCCTAAACGCCTTGTATTGGGTGGACGAGAATGTGAAGCGCTCGTTTGAAATAAAGTTCGATGGCATCCCTCCGCAATGGCTGCGGGAAGATGTGAAGAACCATGGCTTTCGGTTTGATGGCATGGTGTGGCGTGGATGGGGGAGCAAGTTGGAAATGCAACCCCTTGCGAAGGCCGTTCTAGCCGAGGGCGGCATGATTCGTTGTTCTTAGTGGTTAGGCGCTGCAACTCGGAGTTTTCGCGCCCGCGAAAACCGGTTAGGGCGGCCATTGCTGCGCCCCATGCAACACGCGCATCAGTTCAATGCGTTTAGCTCTCGGCTTAATGCGATAGACCACGACAAAGGGCGTGCGGCTGATGACCAGCTCGCGCGTGCCGCGCTTGCGGCCGGGTCGCCCCATTTCCGGATGCTCGATAAGGAGACCGACTTGATGCTCGATCCGGTCGCCCTGCTCGATGGCGGCGCTCGGACTGTCCTGAGCAATGTAATCCAGGTGCGCGTCACGGTTCGCCACCGCCGTAGGCAACCAAACCAGCCTCAAGCAGTGTCACCGTCTTTGATGCGCTTCATCAGTTCGGCCCTCTTCCTCGCCCAGCTCGCTTTCACTTCCTCGTGCGGTATCCAGACGGTATTCGGGTCGTCCGCTTCTTTCAGCGCCTGCTCGACCTCTTGTCGAAACCATTTGTCATAGGCGGCGGCTTCGTGGGCTTGCTTGAGGGCCTCGGCTCGATCTGGCCGCGAGTAGGTCTTAATACTGGCGGGGTCATAATTGGCGGCGTCCACGTCGAACCGGCTAATACCGATGTCTTTGAGGTAGGCCACCAGGGTTTCGAGTTTTTTGAACGTGCGCACCTGCTTACTGCGGCTCGCGGCCAAGGGGCGCTCCTGCATGCCATATTTGATCAGTACCCCCCAGCCCCCCGCTTGACCGATCACATGCGCGCCTCGGACGGCTCCGGCTTCAACCAGACGAGATAGGGTGTTGTGGTCGATGGTTTCAGCACTCATACGTGCACCTGCCTTTCTGCGGATCAAGGAATAATTGGTATTATAAGCAATCTACAAAAGATTGTTCGACAATCAACAATTGATTCCGCTAAGTTTTTAACATAGTGCCTGTTATCGGCTATTGCTCGCACCGCGCAGCCGGGTTTTTTCATTGCTGTGTTTTCGTCCTGGTTTTTCCGCCGCTGGTCTTAGCCAGAGCTACCAGCTCGGCTTGCAGGCGTTCCACTTGGGGACGTCTCAGAAAACGGAAAAAATCGTACGCTAAGCCGGTTGCAGCGGTCGTAGCGGCCTGAACTTGCCCGCGCCGATCTTGGCGCTGCTGCGCCAGAGGTAATCGCCGGTCAGGTTGATGTGCTCCCAGCCCAGCGGCGACAGGTACTGCAACAGGGCGTCATCGACAGTCTGGCCGTGACCGCGTAAGGCGTTTGAGGCCCGTTCCAGATAGACCGTGTTCCACAACACTATGGCCGCCGTCACCAGGTTGAGGCCGCTGGCCCGGTAGCGCTGCTGCTCGAAACTGCGGTCGCGGATTTCGCCCAGCCGGTTGAAGAACACGGCGCGGGCCAGCGCGTTGCGGGCTTCGCCCTTGTTCAGTCCGGCATGCACGCGGCGGCGCAGCTCGACGCTTTGCAGCCAGTCCAGGATGAACAGCGTTCGCTCGATGCGGCCCAGCTCGCGCAGCGCCACGGCCAGGCCGTTCTGGCGCGGGTAGCTGCCGAGTTTCCTGAGCATCAGCGAGGCCGTCACCGTGCCCTGCTTGATCGAGGTGGCCAGCCGCAGGATTTCGTCCCAATGAGCGCGGACGTGCTTGATGTTGAGCGTGCCGCCGATCATCGGTTTCAGCGCGTCATAGGCGGCTTCGCCCTTCGGAATGTAGAGCTTGGTGTCGCCCAGGTCGCGGATGCGCGGCGCGAAGCGGAAGCCCAAGAGGTGCATCAGCGCGAAGACGTGATCGGTGAAGCCTGCCGTGTCGGTGTAGTGCTCCTCGATGCGCAGGTCGGATTCGTGGTATAGCAGGCCGTCGAGCACGTAGGTCGAGTCGCGCACGCCGACGTTGACCACCTTGGTGTGGAACGGCGCGTACTGGTCGGATATGTGCGTGTAGAACGTCCGCCCTGGGCTGCTGCCGTATTTCGGGTTGATGTGGCCCGTGCTCTCGGCCTTGCTGCCGGTGCGGAAGTTCTGGCCGTCCGACGATGACGTGGTGCCGTCGCCCCAATGCTCGGCGAAGGGATGCCGGAACTGCGCGTTGACCAGATCGGCCAGCGCCGCCCCGTAGGTTTCGTCGCGGATGTGCCAGGCTTGCAGCCAGGCCAGCTTGGCGTAGGTCGTGCCGGGGCAGGACTCCGCCATCTTGGTCAGGCCCAGGTTGATGGCGTCGGCCAGGATCGTGGTCAGCAGCAGGTTCTTGTCCTTGGCCAGGTCGCCCGATTTCAGGTGCGTAAAGTGCCGGGTGAAACCCGTCCACTCGTCCACCTCCAGCAGCAGTTCGGTGATCTTGACGTGCGGCAGGATCATCGCCGCCTGGTCGATCAGCGCCTGCGCGGTGTCGGGCACCGCTGCATCGAGCGGCGTGATCTTCAGGCCCGACTCCGTGATGATGGCGTCCGGCAGCTCGTTGGCCAGTGCCATGCGGTTGACAGTGGCGAGCTGTGTTTCCAGCAGCGTCAGCCGGTCATGCAGATACTGGTCGCAGTCGGTGGCCACGGCCAGCAGCAATTCGCTGGCCTGCTTGAGGCTGGCGAATTTCGCGGGCGGCACCAGATAGTCCTCGAAGTCCTTGAACTGGCGCGATCCCTGCACCCAGATGTCGCCGGAACGCAGCGCGTTCTTCATCTCCGACAGCGCGCACAGTTCGTAATAGCGCCGGTCGATGCCGGTGTCGGTCATCACCCGCTTCTGCCAGCGCGGCTTGATGAAGTCGGTCGGCGCGTTCGCAGGCACCTTGCGCGCGTTGTCGCTGTTCATGCCGCGCAGCACCTCGATGGCGTCGAGCACGTCTTTGGCAGCGGGTGCGGCCCGCAGCTTGAGCACGGCGAGGAATTCCGGCGCGTAGCGGCGCAAGGTGGCGTAGCTCTCGCCGATACGGTGTAGGAAATCGAAGTCCTCGGGCTGCGCGAGCTTCTGCGCTTCGGTGACGCTTTCGGCGAAGGCATCCCAGGACATGACGGCCTCGATGGCGGCGAACGGATCGCGGCCCGCTTGCTTGGCGTCGATCAGCGCCTGGCCGATGCGGCCGTACAGGCGCACCTTGGCGTTGATGGCTTTGCCAGACGCCTGAAACTGCTGCTGATGCTTGTGCTTGGCGGCGTTGAACAGCTTGCCCAAAATGCGGTCGTGCAGGTCGATAATTTCGTCGGTGACGGTGGCCATGCCCTCGATGGACAGCGCGACGAGGGTGGCGTAGCGCCGTTGCGGCTCGAACTTGGCCAGATCGGCGGGCGTCATCTGGCCTCCCTCGCGGGCGATCTTGAGCAACCGGTTCTGGTGCACCGACCGCTCGATGCCGGAAGGCAGGTCGAGCGCCTGCCAGGCTTTGAGGCGCTCGATGTGTTCGAGCATGTGGCGCGAGTTCGGCTTGACGGGCGACTGGCGCAGCCAGGCCAGCCAGGTCGTCTTGCCGTTGTCGCGGCGCTTGAGCAGATCGTCGAGGCGGTGCCGGTGGGTGGCCGACAGGGGATCGGACAAGGCCGCGTAGATGCGGCGGTTGGCGCGGGTGATCGCCTCGGCACAGACCCGCTCGACAACATCCAGCGTCGGCAAGATGATGTGTTGGTGCCGCAGAGAGTCGAGGGCGCTGCTGGCCAGCACGATGCCCTTGTCGGTCTGCAAGGCCAGTTTGGTCATGGCATGGACAGCCTGCTGATAGTGCGCCAAGCCGAACGGTTCCATGCCCAGGTACGCCCGCAGTTCGAGCAGATGCTCGCGCCGTGTTTCCTCGCGCTCGGCATACTGTGGCCAGCACCCCGGATCGGTGCGCAGTTGCCGTCCGATCCATTGCAGGAGGGGCATGGGCACCGCAGCGTCGGGCAGCAGGCCCTGACCGGGGAAGCGCAACAGGCACAACTGCACCGCGACCCCCAGCCGGTTCGCGTCACCGCGCCGCTGGCGGATCAGTGACAGGTCGGCCTCGCTGAAGGTGTAGTGACGGATCAATTCGTCTTCGGTATCGGGTAACGCCAGCAGGCTTGCCCGCTCGGCGGCGGACAGAATGGAGCGTCGAGGCATGGTCAGTCGTCCGTTCGCAGGTATTGGTAGAGGGTTTCGCGGCTGATCCCGAACTCGCGGGCGAGTTGTGCCTTCTTTTCGCCGGCAGCGGCGCGACGGCGCAGCTCGGCCACCCGCTCCGGCGCGAGCGCCTTCTTGCGGCCCCGATAGGCCCCGCGCTGCTTGGCGAGCGCGATGCCTTCGCGCTGCCGCTCGCGGATCAGGGCGCGCTCGAACTCGGCGAACGCGCCCATCACCGAGAGCATCAGGTTCGCCATCGGCGAGTCCTCGCCGGTGAAGGTCAGGCTTTCCTTGACGAACTCGATGCGCACGCCGCGCTGGGTGAGCTTCTGCACCAGGCGGCGCAGGTCGTCGAGGTTGCGCGCCAGGCGGTCCATGCTGTGCACCACCACCGTATCGCCGTCGCGCACGAAGGCGAGCAGCCGCTCCAGCTCGGGGCGCTGGGTGTCCTTGCCCGATGCCTTGTCGGTGAACAGCCGGTCCACCGGCACATGCTCAAGCTGGCGTTCCGGGTTCTGGTCGAAGCTGCTGACGCGGACGTAGCCGATACGCTGACCGTGCAAGGTGGCCTCCTGAGGGCAATGTGTCAGGAAGAAATCCATGACCCTTGACGGCGCGTGTCAATCAATTCGGAAGGCGGCTCTATTCTGACGCTTTCGCGTCACACGATCTGACGCCAGGTTAGGGTATGCTTCAACTAGACACAAAGGAGCGAAATTGCGACATGCGGAACATCAGGGAAATGTTCGAGAGGCACCAAGTCGGTGTTTACTTCGGGGCAGTTGTGGTGGCTGCGTTTGTCGCTTTTCTCGTACCCGGCACCGCAGCGCTTGAAGGCGGCGTGAATCCAGCGCTTGCATTCATGCTGTTCGTGACATTTCTGCAAGTGCCCCTGGCCGACCTTGGCCGCGCCTTCGGTCGCGGTCGGTTTCTTGCCGCACTGCTCATTACGAATTTCGTCGTAATGCCGCTCTTGGTGGCCGTACTGGTGCAATTTCTGCCATCCGACCCCATGGTGCGGCTCGGCGTACTGCTAGTGTTGCTGACGCCTTGCATTGACTATGTGGTTACGTTCTCGCACCTTGGTCGTGCTGATGCCCGCCTGCTACTGGCGGCAACCCCTACGCTCCTGGTTGTGCAAATGCTGCTGCTGCCGGTCTATCTCGGCCTGCTTCTTGGGAATGATGCCGCAGCCCTCGTGCAGCCCGGCCCGTTCGTTCATGCCTTCGTCTGGTTAATCGCTGTTCCACTGGCCCTTGCTGGGCTTGTGCAGCTATGGGCAGCTCAAAGCCGGGCCGGTGCAAAAGTCTCGGCGTCACTTGGCCTATTGCCGGTACCGGCGACTGCCCTTGTCCTATTCGTGGTCGTCGCGGCCGTGGTGCCCCAGCTCGGCCCGGCGACCGAGGCGGCCTTGAGTGTGATTCCCTTCTATATCGCCTTTGCTGTGATCGCCCCACTGATCGGATGGAGCATTAGCCGACTGTTCCGTCTTGATGCCACTGCCGGCCGAGCCATCGCTTTCAGCGCAGGCACTCGAAATTCCCTTGTTGTTTTGCCGCTTGCTCTAGCTGTGCCTGGGGCCATACCCATATTGCCAGCCATCGTCGTTACGCAAACTCTTGTCGAGCTACTCAGCGAGCTGGTCTATGTGCGCGTCATCGCCAGACTCGGTGGCCCTGATCCTGTTGTGCCCCAAACTTCCTCGTAGTCGATCAGAGCACGTTACGGCCGCTGCACCTGAACGCCCGCAACGCCCGCGACAGGGACAGAAGGAACAAGCCGGTCAAACCGAGCGCCGCGATGACCCAATGCTCGCCGAGGAGCGCGCCAGCGGCCGTACCGGCCAGCACGACGGCGAGGATGGGCAGGTGGCAGGGGCAGGTCAACACAGCCAGTCCGCCCCACAGATAGCCGGTGATGGGCTTGCGCTCGGAGCCGTTCATGGCAACGCCCCTTCCTGCCGGGCAGCCTCGGCCCGCAGCGCGCTCAACTGCACCTCCAGGCCCGCGAGCGCCCGCTGTCGCCGTTCGACGAGTTGGCGCAGCTCGGCGAGCCACACCGCCGCTTCACCGGCATCCGGGGCGTCCAGCGCCCGGCACAGCCGGGTCAGCACGTCCAGGCCGATCCCCGCCTCGAAGGCAGCCCGCACGAAGCGCAACCGCTGCAAGGCGTCCGCGTCGAACACGCCATAGCCGCCGGCGGTGCGCGCGGCCGGGCGCAACAACCCGCGCAGCAGGTAGTCGCGCACGACGTGCACGCTCACGCCGGCATCCTGGGCCAGGCGCGACACGGTGTAGGCGTTCATCGAACACCTCCCTTTTCCTCATCCGGCGCAGCAGGACAGTTGCTTCACGTCCTTGTTGAAGGTCTGCGCCGCGAGCTTCAAGCCCTCGACCATCGTGAGATACGGGAACAACTGGTCGGCCAGCGCCTGCACGGTCATCCGGTGGCGTATCGCCAGCGCGGCCGTCTGGATCAGTTCGCCCGCTTCCGGCGCCACCGCCTGCACACCGATCAGCCGCCCCGAGCCGGCCTCCGCCACCAGCTTAATGAAGCCGCGCGTGTCGAAGTTGGCCAGCGCCCTCGGCACGTTGTCGAGCGTCAGCAGCCGGCTGTCGGTCTCGATGCCGTCGTGGTGCGCTTCCGC
>NZ_JAFIBZ010000057.1:2500-5459 GCF_017832375.1 Methylocaldum sp. RMAD-M
GGGAACTGAAACATCTCAGTACCCGGAGGAAAAGAAATCAACCGAGATTCCCTTAGTAGTGGCGAGCGAACGGGGAGCAGCCCTTAAGCGGTTAAAACTCTAGTAGAACGGTCTGGAAAGTCCGGCCATAGACGGTGATAGCCCGGTACACGAAAGAGTTTTAATCGTGAAATCGAGTAAGGCGGGGCACGTGAAACCCTGTCTGAACATGGGGGGACCATCCTCCAAGGCTAAATACTACTCACCGACCGATAGTGAACCAGTACCGTGAGGGAAAGGCGAAAAGAACCGAGGTGATCGGAGTGAAATAGAACCTGAAACCGTATGCGTACAAGCAGTGGGAGCACCCTTCGGGGTGTGACTGCGTACCTTTTGTATAATGGGTCAGCGAGTTACTTTCAGTGGCGAGCTTAACCGACTAGGGGAGGCGTAGCGAAAGCGAGTCTGAATAGGGCGTTAAGTCGCTGGGAGTAGACCCGAAACCGAGCGAGCTAGCCATGGCCAGGCTGAAGGTGCGGTAACACGCGCTGGAGGGCCGAACCGGGATCTGTTGAAAAAGATTCGGATGAGCTGTGGCTAGGAGTGAAAGGCTAAACAAGCTCGGAGATAGCTGGTTCTCCTCGAAAGCTATTTAGGTAGCGCCTCGTGTATCACTTCCGGGGGTAGAGCACTGTTTCGGCTAGGGGGTCGTCTAGATCTACCAAACCGATGCAAACTCCGAATACCGGAAAGTGCAGCACGGGAGACAGACGGCGGGTGATAACGTTCGTCGTCAAAAGGGAAACAACCCAGACCGCCAGCTAAGGTCCCCAAATCATGGCTCAGTGGAAAACGATGTGGGAAGGCCCAGACAGCCAGGAGGTTGGCTTAGAAGCAGCCATCCTTTAAAGAAAGCGTAATAGCTCACTGGTCGAGTCGGCCTGCGCGGAAGATTCAACGGGGCTAAGCCATGTACCGAAGCTGCGGATTCAGCGAAAGCTGAGTGGTAGAGGAGCGTTCCGTAGGCCTGTGAAGGTCAATCGTAAGGTTGGCTGGAGGTATCGGAAGTGCGAATGCTGACATGAGTAACGATAATGCGGGTGAAAAACCCGCACGCCGAAAGCCCAAGGTTTCCTGCGCAACGTTAATCGGCGCAGGGTTAGTCGGCACCTAAGGCGAGGCCGAAAGGCGTAGTCGATGGAAAACCGGTTAATATTCCGGTACCGGGTGTAACTGCGATGGGGTGACGGAGAAGGCTAGGTCAGCCGGGTGTTGGACGTCCCGGTTTAAGCGAGTAGGCAGATCCTTTAGGCAAATCCGGAGGGTCAATGTCGAGACGTGATGACGGTGTCTTGGTTCGCCAAGACCGAAGTGATTGATGCCACGCTTCCAAGAAAAACCTCTAAGCTTCAGGTTACATCTGGCCGTACCAAAACCGACACAGGTGGGCAGGATGAAAATTCTAAGGCGCTTGAGAGAACTCGGGTGAAGGAACTAGGCAAAATGGTACCGTAACTTCGGGAGAAGGTACGCCCCTGGTACGTGAAGTGACTTGCTCATGGAGCGGAAGGGGGTTGCAGTGAAACGGTGGCTGCGACTGTTTAATAAAAACACAGCACTCTGCAAACTCGAAAGAGGACGTATAGGGTGTGACGCCTGCCCGGTGCCGGAAGGTTAATTGATGGGGTCAGCGCAAGCGAAGCTCTTGATCGAAGCCCCGGTAAACGGCGGCCGTAACTATAACGGTCCTAAGGTAGCGAAATTCCTTGTCGGGTAAGTTCCGACCTGCACGAATGGCGTAACGATGGCCACACTGTCTCCACCCGAGACTCAGTGAAATTGAACTTGCTGTGAAGATGCAGTGTACCCGCGGCTAGACGGAAAGACCCCGTGAACCTTTACTACAGCTTTACACTGGACTTTGAATTCGCTTGTGTAGGATAGGTGGGAGGCTATGAAGCCGGGACGCCAGTTCCGGTGGAGCCAACCTTGAAATACCACCCTGGTGAATTTGGAGTTCTAACCTAGGTCCGTGATCCGGATCGGGGACCGTGTATGGTGGGTAGTTTGACTGGGGCGGTCTCCTCCCAAAGCGTAACGGAGGAGCACGAAGGTGCGCTCAGCACGGTCGGAAATCGTGCACAGAGTGTAAGGGCAAAAGCGCGCTTGACTGCGAGACAAACACGTCGAGCAGGTACGAAAGTAGGTCCTAGTGATCCGGTGGTTCTGTATGGAAGGGCCATCGCTCAACGGATAAAAGGTACTCCGGGGATAACAGGCTGATACCGCCCAAGAGTTCATATCGACGGCGGTGTTTGGCACCTCGATGTCGGCTCATCACATCCTGGGGCTGTAGCCGGTCCCAAGGGTATGGCTGTTCGCCATTTAAAGTGGTACGCGAGCTGGGTTTAGAACGTCGTGAGACAGTTCGGTCCCTATCTGCCGTGGGCGTTGGAGATTTGAGGGAAGTTGCTCCTAGTACGAGAGGACCGGAGTGAACGAACCTCTGGTGTTCCGGTTGTCACGCCAGTGGCACAGCCGGGTAGCTATGTTCGGACAGGATAACCGCTGAAAGCATCTAAGCGGGAAGCCCCTCCCAAGATGAGATCTCCCTGGGACTGCGAGTCCCCTGAAGGGCCCTGGAAGACCACCAGGTTGATAGGTGGGGTGTGGACGGTCAGTAATGGCTGAAGCTAACCCATACTAATGGCCCGTGAGGCTTGACCATATAACACCCAAACCGTTTGGGTGATGACACAAACGCCGTGTACGTTGTCCGAGTGAAGAGCTAAAAAATAAAAGCTCGACTCAAAACCAGTTTTGCCTGGTGGCCAGAGCGAGCGGGAACCACCCGACCCCATCCCGACCTCGGAAGTGAAACCGCTCAGCGCCGATGATAGTGCAGATCCCTGTGCGAAAGTAGGTCACCGCCAGGCACCTCTTACCCAAAGCCCCGTCGCCTAAATGGCAACGGGGCTTT
>NZ_JAFIBZ010000058.1:0-5011 GCF_017832375.1 Methylocaldum sp. RMAD-M
CGTGTGCTCCCTTTTCGTGAACCGCCCGGTGCGGACCCGCATGCCGTGGTGGTGTGGGGACTGGGGGTTAGAAACCCCTGGTTACCCGATTAGGCGGATGCCCGCAGCTTGTGCGGATTTCTATTTGGGCATGTTTGGTCACTGCATCTCTCCGGGATGGTTTTTGTTCCCATGACCATTAGTGCACCACATTTCTTTCCGTCGCGCATGAACGAGCATCTTTTTCCCGTTGGACGCTCGGGTAGCCAGTAATCGCACCCCTTGGACGTGCACTTGTAAATAGGACCGAAACGGCCCCGAGCCACTTCCAAAGTACCTTGTTTACAGCTTGGACATGGTACCCCGGTCGGAGGAAGACCAGCATGTGCGCATTCTTTGTCAGCCATCGTCGGCGCTCCTGAGTTCGGTTAGGGAATAGCTGGCGCAAGCGGTATTCCGATTGCGCCAGCAAATACTTCGGGGATTAGGCCGTGCCTTCCGCCATTGCTATGAACTCGGGATTAGGTACGGCACCGGCCAAGTGATTGCTATAGTTGGTGAGCGTTTTCAGGGCCACCCCCATCACCACCTCAAATACCTGAGCCTTGGTGTAGCCTGACACGAGGAATTTCTGCACATCTTCTTCTTTGACCCACCCCTTTTCTTCCACGACCTTGCGAGTGAAGTCGCGCAGCGCATTGAGCTTCCGGTCGGGCAGTGGCTCAAGGGCAATAACCGCCTTCAAGACAGCGCCATCAACTTCGGCCCTACGTCCCAACGCGGTGTGTACCGTCTTGCAATAGCTGCACCCGTTTAGCGTGCTGACGGTAAGCAAAACGACCTGTCTTTCCTGCGGCGTCAGCGAAACCTTGTCGAAAGCCCTGTCGAGGTTAAGTACGGCATCGAGTACCAGAGGCGATTCGGACACATAGGCCCCCAGATTCGGAATGAAGCCGTAGAGGTCCTTGACTTTCGCCAGAACTTCGGCGGCACCTGCCGGCGCGGTCATGTCTGAGTGTTGAGTGAAGATGCTCATGATTTCTCCGGAAAATGTAGTTGAGTATGCCGGCAAGCCCTCCGACTAGACCGGTCGGTACAGACTAGCGCAGAGTAGACAGACCGGTCAACTGTTGGTAACGTTGCACCATGACTCAGCAAGAATTAGGGGTAACCCAAAATGAAACCCGCAGAATCACTCGATACGCGTGACCGTCTGCTCCAAACAGCCGCCGCCCTGATGTGGGAACGCAGCTTCCAAGCTACCGGGGTTGATGAGTTGTGCCAGCGTGCGAACGCAAAGAAAGGCAGCTTCTATCACTTCTTTCCCTCAAAGTCCGATCTTGCGGTTGCGGCCATGGAAAGCTTTTGGGAACACGCAAGAGCTGGGATTTTTGAGCCAGTCTTTTCAAGCTCGGAGAGCGGCCTGACTCAGCTTCGTGAGCTGATTGAAAGAATTCATGAATTGCAGGTCCAAGTCTCCGCTGAAAAGGGAGGAGTTCTAGGGTGCCCCTTCGGCAACTTGGGACAGGAGATGGCGCGCCAGGACGAGAAAATACGAGAGGCGTTGCAGAAGATTTTCGACTCTCACTGCCAGTTCATCGAAGCCGCGCTTATCCGCGCGGAACAGGCAGGTGAAATTCCGGCGGGTGATAACCGGCAACGAGCGAAGAACATATTCGCCTTGCTGGAGGGGGCGCTCCTATTGGCAAAGGTCGCAAACGACCCGCAGATATTTCGCCGCGTGATATCGGCGGTGACAGTTGTTGCAGCCGCCTAACGTTTGAGGTGAGGGGCCGCCGGAGCGGCGTAGCCGCGGAGGGAACCTGCAAGCGCAGCTTGCAGGTTCCCTCTCGACCGAATGGTTAGGGGTGTGGCTTTTCGTCGGAAAGCCCTTGTTCGCTCTTCTGAAGAATCTGTGGGACGAGGCGTTCTGAGAAACCAGCAATAAATGCCCAGAAGAGAAGCTTTGCTACATCCTGCCCTGATGCTGGATAGGTAGAGTTGATGAATCTGATCAGGTCGTCTGCTGTTGGTAGAGGCTCAGAAAATGGGGGAAATGCAAAATGAGGAAAGAGTGGTCCGTTCAAGATTTCACTCAAAAAGCCCACGTATAGAACGAGAGAGAATATCCCACCGTAGATTGGAATTAGCAGAATCTGAAACCATGACCGGGACAATAGTTCAAGTTCTTCATCGGCAAGCTTCTTCAGGCGTTGCTGGATGCTTACAAAACCACCAAGTAGTCCGCAACCAAAGCATAACCACGACACCATGAGTCGCTGGTGAAAGAGGAATGACAGCCCGAATATCGAAACCACTATCACGAGAGCGCAGGCTGTCATGAGAATAAGCCGCTTAGTAATTGTGTGGAGCTTTTCAGTTCGGCTGGACATAAGGCTTCCTTCTGCGTGAGCCCCTAACGTTCAAATTGAGGGGCGCGCCGTTTTTGGCGCGTCCCTCTCGAATGCAGGGTTAGGAGCGGGCCTGGCAAACCGACCGATAATGCCGAGATGGGTAAAACCAAACCCCACTGAATACTTGAGCCCGTAACCTAGAGCACGGTCAAAGCCAATGTGGGCGCACCATATGACGCCCGCACATGAAAGCACGGGGGCAGGGAGGAGGAACCCTACGAGAAGACAGGCAATCGCACCGATATACGAGTGTGCGGCATTGTAGGTTATGGCACCAACCCGTGCCCCAGCGAGATAACCTAGAAACGAAACGTCCGGGGTGAGAAAGAACAATGCAAACGTACCCCAGCTAAAGCCCAATTTCGAGTAAGCAAGCACCGCTGCGAGGAGAACACACAGCCCCTCAAGTCGAAGCATTAAACGTACAGCACCTGTAGTTTCACCGGACATTTGATCTCCTTGCATAGCGCCCAAAGTTTGAGTTCACCCGAGTGCCGCAGCGGGTGAAGCCCGCTGCAAGAGCGAACCATGAGTAGGCTGCATTGCCTGCCACCTCATCACCTTCCAGCCAACTCTCACCCCGCCCATTAGGGCGTAAATCGTTTCCAATGGCCTTCGGAGACAACCTCGACCATGCCATCGATCACTTTGATGGCGGTCTGATCGTCCATGGCGTACGCCGGCACACGCATGCCGGCGGCCCATTTTTCCGCGTGAGCCATGGAATTCTCCGGCAGCATCTCGTGATCGAGGTGTGGAAACATCGAAAAATCCACCAGTCCTAATGTTTCATCGCCACCGGTGGGCGGCTTCCAGCGGACGAAGTCCTCCCCGATGCTGGGGGCCATCACCATGCTCCCGGCGCTCAGTCCCACGTAAACCGTCTCGCGCAGTGACGGCAAGAGGCTTGCCAGTCCTGATTGCCGCATCCAATAACACAGGTACAAGGGATCGCCGCCTCCCACCAGCAGGACGTCAGTTGCCTGGACCATGGGGACCCAATGCTCTTTATCGATGCTGGGCAGCGCGGTCAGCTCCAGCACTCCCAAGGACTTCCAACCCAATTCGCACATGGGGCAGACGGGATCTCGTCCGCTGATCAGCCGCCATGCGATGTCAGCACCGCCGGGCAAGGCATACGCCGCGGTGGGAATGCAGAGGGCGCTGGACTCGGCAATCGGTTTGCCCAGCAGGTCGAGCAGCGCATTGTGGATGCTCGTGTTCTTGATACCGGCCGAGGTAAGAAGATACTTCACTGAAACTCTCCTTGCAGTTACCGAGAGCGTCCTTTGAGCAGGAACGCGATGGCTGCGGGCTAACGTTTGAGTTAAGTGGCGCGCGTCAGCGCGTCCGCTTGGACGAATTGTTAGCCGCCACCTGACGATCAGAGCGTAAATGTGGCAGGAGGTACCATCGTCCACTTCCCGCTTCAACCACGGCGCGCCGCTTCGATTGCCGCGATGTCGATCTTTCTCATCTGCATCATTGCATCGAATGCACGCTTGGCAGCAGCGCGATCGGGGTCGGTTATCGCTTCTGTCAAAGCCTGTGGGGTAATCTGCCAGGAGAGGCCCCATTTGTCTTTGCACCAGCCGCACGAACTCTCTTCGCCACCGTTGCCCACGATCGCGTTCCAGTAACGATCGGTTTCTGCCTGGTCAGAGGTTGCGACCTGAAAGGAGAACGCTTCGCTGTGCTTAAAGTTGGGTCCGCCATTAAGCCCGAGGCAGGGAATTCCCATGACAGTAAACTCGACCGTCAAAACATCCCCTTGCTTCCCGGATGGAAAGTCCCCCGGTGCGCGATGTACCGCACCAACAGATGAATCGGGGAAGGTCTTCGCGTAAAAACGCGCCGCCTCTTCGGCGTCGCCGTCGTACCAAAGGCAAATCGTGTTCTTTGCTTGCTTCATCATGTCACTTCTCCATGCGCACAGGGGCTAACGACGAAGCTCAGCCGCTGCGCCGCATCGGCGCGGTCGGCTGGAGCGCCTCGTTAGCCATCCACTTTAATTCGAAGTACGGACACCGTTCAATGCTCGGGTCATATGATAGAAGGAGCAGTGCTCGATCAATGTATTCGGGCTTCTGAAAGACGTGCCCATCAAGAAACTTTTCTACTACGTTGCGAGGCAAACCGGGTTCATCCGTATGTATCACAACCATGTAACCATCAGAGTACGGCGGGTCTTTCAGCGCTGGAAAACGCCGATCCTTCTTCGTGATACAGCACGTGAGCGCGTCGATAAACTTCTGTTGGTTCCACTCAGCCCATTCGCTGAGCTTCCTCTCCTTCCGTGCCCGCTTGTACTCGTGGATCATAGGGCCATCAACAAGCTCAGTGACCTCGATGGCGAGCCGCTGACCGCTCTCCCCAAGAGCCTCACAATCCGGAGGATCATTGGGCCGCCGGCGACTCTTTATCTTTGAAAAGAAGAGCGTGCCGTCGGCATGCATTGACTCCGCAAGGGCGACGACTACGCCCCACTCCTCTAGATCTCTATCTATCGCCCATCCGAAGAAATGTAAGCGTCCGACGGTTACCGTCGTGACAGCCTCAAGCCGCCAACGGCTGGGTCAGTTCCGTCACCTGATCGGCCAGGTTCCAGGGTAGGAACT
>NZ_JAFIBZ010000059.1:0-4742 GCF_017832375.1 Methylocaldum sp. RMAD-M
AAACCCTGCTTCAACGGCTGGCGCGCGCCGCGGCGTTCGCTAAGCCTCGACCCGAGTGGCAAATTCGCTTGGCTGAAGTTCATCGCTAATCAGGACATCGATTGGGCGGAACTCTTCATCCCGAGCGCTCCCGTCGCGGAGACGATCATTCGCGGGACGCTGGTCTACTGGTTCTTATTCCTGATCTTCCGCCTGATCATCAAGCGTGATATCGGCTCGGTTGCCGTCAGCGACCTCATCGTAGTGGTGATCATCGCCGATGCGGCACAGAACGCCATGGCGGCCGATTACAAGTCCATCACCGACGGACTCATTTTGATCAGCACCATCGTGTTCTGGAATTTCCTGCTCGATTGGGCCGCTTACCGGTTCCGATGGATCGAGCGCGTCCTGGCACCTAAAGCACTCGAACTGATAAAGGACGGGCGCATTCTGCATCGCAACTTGCGCCGAGAGTTCTTGACCGAGGAGGAACTGATGCGCAAGGTCCGCGAGAGTGGGGTAGCGGACCTGTCCCAGATACAGGCAGCCTACATGGAAGGGGATGGCACCATCAGCGTGGTTAAACCTAAAAACGGCGGTTGACCGCTTCGATGGCTAAATAAGCTCTTATGAGAGAATCCCTTTATAGCCATCGGGGGTCTCACCCTTTGGGTGACGTTGCTACGCACCCGATTGCACGGCGGGCGGGCCGCCTGGCGGTGTTGCTCCTCGTTGCGGGAGACTACCCCGCGGCCTCGTCGCGCCGTGCCATCCGACCCGCCCGCCGCACACTCGAGCACGTCCAACCGCCGTTTTTAGGTTAAACGGGACTCGTGAATATCGTTGTCCTAAGAAGCCGTCTTCAAACTGCTATGCGCTGCAATATCCGCCTTGTTCAAGGAGGCGAACCGCCGATGAAAAACAGCCTTGCACATCCCTGCAATTCGCCTCTGCGGGCTGCTCCGCCGCAAAGTGTGGGACAGGCGAGTCCAGCATCAATCGCGAATCGACCCTATTTGTCTGCTGCTTCGAGAGCGTTTTCCATCCCGGTGTACGGATTCGTGCCAGGAGGGGAGAACGTAGGTCGGCAATCCCTTCCCAATCGCAAACGTTCGCTTTAGTCGCGACCCTTCCAATCGCAAACGGCATCTCTGGGAGCGCCAGAGCTGCCCTTCCAATCGCAAACGGTCGCTTTAGTCGCGACCCTTCCGACAAAGCCCTTCGCCGAGCCGATACGTCGGCAAGGGATTGCCGACCTACATATCCGAATCCCTTACACCGACTCGGAAAACGCTCTAATTTTCATAGCCGGTAAGAAGCTTCTCCAGCCGTTCAACGCGTTCCTCCGTCATCTGGGACTGGCACGCCGTGTCGAATGCTGACTTCCACATGCGCACGCCTCCCTCGGTTTCACCGACTAGGGCACACTCCGTATCTCTGAATTTGATCCAGGCCCGCTGTGCCGCTATGAGTGCTGTCTTTGGGAAATTGTCCGGCTCATCTGCCGGCATGGATCGAAGCAGCTTCTGGTAAATCTCATTGAGGCGTTTATCAGCGGCGGCGAGACTTACTTGCGCGGAACGTCCCGTGTGCATCGCGCTGCCTTCTGGCCAGTCCTCGGGGCGGTGATTGTCTGCGAGCGCAATCGCTGGAATCACGAGCAGTGCAATAGAGAGATGCCTAATCATGCAGGTATCCTTATGCCCAACGCCAAAGTTCACCGGCGGCTATGGAACACGGCGGAATTGCCGTCCAGTGCGGCGAAGCGTTGGTCGTTTCGTTGGGTTGATTCAGTTGCCGTTAGTATGTGGTCGGAGCCATTGGAAGCCCGGAATGATCGCCTTTGTAGGGTCCCGTTTTCAACCAGGAATTTGAACGCTGCGAGCGACTGCATCCCCATTCGTCGCATTCCGGCAAGCCAAGCCGGCTCAAGGAGCCAGCCAAGCAGACCGCCTTTCAGCCAGAAAGCGATGGGTTTCGCTGGCGCTCTACCCATCCTACCGCTAACGCTCTTACATCAATTGCCGTAGACAAGCAGCAACGCACGCATTGGCATCGACGTTTATGCGAGCCACGTTCCGACGGTAGTGGTCCGATGCCAGGATTTTATTTACTGCCTCGGGAATTTCCGCCAGGGACCGGACCCGTTTGGCGATACCGTTTTCCTCTGCCCAACGGATGTTGTATTCGAAAAGTATGCGCATGGACGGATTGTCCATGAGCACGAGCGGGATGCGGCAGGCTATGGCTTCATGGATGGAGATCGGGCCCGGCTTGCCTACCATGACATCTGCAAGCCTCATGTATTCCGCGACCTTGGCGGTGTATCCCACGATCAGCTTGGGCTCGCGTGAGCGCCACTTGCAAAGTGCCTCGTAGGCTGCTCTGTGACAACCGCAGATTACGATCATATTCACGGGAGTCGCTGCAGCATCCAGTCGCCGCGCGATGTCGACCATGTACCTTGAGCCCTGGCCGCCAAAGAAGATGAGTACTGTCGGAAGATCCCTTCGCAATCCCAATTCTTCGAGAGCGTCTGCCGCGTCGGTATCGACGGGTGCGAGAAAAGACGGGTGAACCGGCATACCCCGGAGAGAAAAGACATGAGACTCCGGCACGCCGCTTTGCAAGGCTTGCTGCACGAGCCGCTCGGTTCCGCACAAGTAGTAGGACATCAAGGCCGGGTCGAACCAGTACCGGCTATGGAACTCTTCGAAATCGACCGGAATCGTCACACAGCGCACTTCCGGGTTACTTTCGCGGGCGGCGGCGAAAATGATTCCATTGCAAAGAGGAATCGTCGAGATCACGACATGCGGCGCTGCGTGTTTCCAAAACGCGGCAAGGCGCGGGGCCGCTGGCTGCATCAAGGTCATCAATCCCCTTCCGAGCGCGATGTATTGCCGCAAACCGATCATCGTTTCCCATTGCAGACCCGTGTTGTAAAGCTTAATGCCCGCTCGGGTTAGCCAATCCAACAAAGAAACGTGAGAAAAAATCTGGTCGGTGTTGACTGCCCGAACATCGGCTTCGGGAAGAGAGCGTTGCAGTTCGGCCTGTAGAGCCATGGCTACGCCTTTGTGGGCGCCCCCACCATTGAAGTAAACGATGTCCACTCTCTTGCTTTTGCCGTCTTCGGTTACAGGCCTCTCGTGAATCGATGAAATCTCAACGGTTTTCGTCATAGAGCACCTTCCGTGTACTGGGTACAACGATTCGCGATCAATCTCCGATTTTGAAAAGCCGCCCAATACGTCCTGGCCTTTTCTCTCGGTATGCGTCTTCTTGCGCGGTTGCGTGTTTCATGAGCTAGAGCGTTTTTCATCCCTGTGTACGGCTTCGTGTCGGGCGGGAAGAACGTAGGTCGGCAAAAGACTTTGTCGGAAGGGTCGCGACTAAAGCGACCGTTTGCGATTGGGAAGGGATTGCCGACCTACCTATCGGGCTCCCTGATACCAGATCGGAAAATGGTCTAGCGTCCTTCTGCCATCTGTAAGACGATCACGATAACTTTTTGCAACACTATGCGTTGTTTTCTGTGAATTAGGACCTCATGCGGAAGGGTTCGTTTGCGAGACCGTTTTGGCGTGTGAGTTTTTGTTTACAGGTTTTTCGTGAAGACAAGCTATCGCCACGTTCGCCTTAAGGAAGCTCTGATTGAATCCTTCGACAGGCCTGTCCTGAGCCAAGTCGAAGGGCTCAGGACGAACGGTAACGTATTGGTTCCGTTCGTGGTGAGCTTGTCGAACCATGAACGGAATCAACCTGATCAGAGCTTCCTTAAGCGACCGGACTGGCGAGATTCGCCCGAGAAACCGGCTAAAGATGCGATAAGTTTCGCTGACGCTCCATCCAATCCGCCGTGCCGATGCCTTTTGTGTTCACCGATTCACCCGATTGCTTGTCAGGAAAAGGCAAACGCCAGCATGCTGATCGAACCCAGTTCGATACCTTCGGTAATGAATCGGAGGTCGTCTCCAGGCTGGCGCGCGCCCAAGACGTACAACAGCGGCAAATAATGATCCGGCGTCGGCACGGCGAGTAGAGCCTGGGGGGCAAGCCGCTCATAGTCGATCAATGACGTATGGTCCCCATTGACGAGACAATCGTGCACGCGTTCGTCGAAACGCAGCGCCCAATCGTGGGCGGGCGCGTCATGGTCCCAGTTCACCATTCGCAGATTGTGCACGGTATTGCCGCTGCCCATGATCAGCACGCCTTCATCGCGCAATGCCGCCAATTTCTGGCCGAGCTGAAAATGAAACAGGGGCGGCTTGCTCGCATCGATGCTCAACTGCACGATGGGAATCTCCGCCTGCGGAAAGACATGCGCGAGCACCGACCAGGTGCCGTGATCCAGCCCCCAGTTCCGATCGAGTGCGACGGCGAGCGGCGACAACAATTCCGCCACGCGTTGTGCCAGCTCGGGAGAGCCAGGCGCGGCGTATTCCACTTCGTACAAGGCCTTCGGAAAACCACCGAAATCGTGGATCGTGCGCGGCGCGGCCGTTGCGGTGACAGCGGTGCCGTGGATATACCAGTGCGCCGAAATGCAGAGCACGGACGACGGCGGGTGTTGCAGCAACCGCCTTCCGAATGATGCCCAGGCGTCGGTATGTCGATTGTGCTGCAGCGTGTTCATCGGGCTGCCGTGGCCGAAAAATAGTAAGCGTCCGACGGTTACCGTCGTGACAGCCTCAAGCCGCCAACGGCTGGGTCAGTTCCGTCACCTGATCGGCCAGGTTCCAGGGTAGGAACTC
>NZ_JAFIBZ010000060.1:0-4342 GCF_017832375.1 Methylocaldum sp. RMAD-M
AACGTCGCGACCGGCGTCCGGTTCCGCTACACCGGCCAGCAGCTCCTCGGCCAATTGAACCTGTACCACTACAAGGCGAGGATGTATTCGCCGGCAATCGGGCGGTTCCTGCAGACCGACCCCATCGGCTACCAGGATGACTTGAACCTGTATGCTTATGTCGGGAATGATCCGGTCAATGGGAAAGATCCGAGCGGGTTATTTGTCGAAACGGCTTGGGATGTCGCCAATATCGCTTTGGGAGCCGCCTCACTCGCGGCCAATGTGAACCAAGGCAATTGGGGGTGGGCGGCTTTGGATGCGGCAGGCCTTATCTACGATGGCGCCGCAGCCGCCGTTCCATTCTTACCGGCAGGTGTCAGCGCTGGTCTGCAATCTTTGAGGGCTGGAAATTCAATTCGAACATCGGCGCAAATTGGATACGATGTGTCTCAGGTTGTCGATGTCGCCAATCAAGTCACAAGACGAGCTCCAACGACTTCGAATGCAGCGGTGCAAGGATCGCGTTATCACGATACGGTGGGAACTATATTGAACGATAACAATGTATTAAGTTCGGCTGCTACAAATGCGTTTACTGGGGCAAATAGGGCCACGGGTGGGCCGGATCTATCGTGGGATGGTTCCGGGCTTTGGGCAGACCTAACGACTAAAGGTCAATGGGCTAGACATGAGAGTAAATATGGCGCAGGTTCTGGCATCCCTATCATTTATGAACGTGGCGTTGGTGTTACCGATGTCAATGGACTTGGTCGCTTCAGTCGGCTTTATAGCGGTGCAGGCGCCATAAAATCGCTTAAATGACTACCTTTGTTTGATATATACATGGCGGTAAAAAAAGGGCTTTATTGGATTATCGTCGGTCGAGAAACCCGTTATGGCCCGTGGTGGCTCGGTCGTAAAAAAAGTTACCGGCTCTTGCCGCCAACGAGGGAACAATTTATGGAACTGGCTAAGACTCGCGATGATGTGGAATTACGGCCGAGTAAAACTGGTTCTAAGCAGGAAAAGGATACTCTAATCGTTGATCCCACACGCAAAGTCAAAGGCAAGCTCTATTTAAACAGTGGTAAATGTATGACCAAAAATCCTGACGAAGCGACATTGAGTTGGATGATTGAATTGGCGAGTAAACTTAACGGACGAGTTGTTGATTACGCGGGCAGAACTTATACCTCTCCCACAGAGTATTATATTCATCCAGAAGATAAGGAAGTTTTAGAAAACAGAGGATTAAAGCTTCCAAAATAAACAAGCCATACGTGTACAGGCGCCAACGGCCTCAACCAGTACACCCAGGCGGCCGGGGCCACCCTCGGCTATGACGCCAACGGCAACCTCACCGGGGACGGGGTGTGGAGCTATGCGTACGACCTCGACAACCGTCTCAAGACCGCCAGCAAGACCGGCCTCGCGGCCACCTTGGCCTATGACGGCGAGGGGCGGCTTCGGCAGACCGCGATCGCCGGGGTGACCTCGAACCTCCTCTACGACGGCCAGGACCTCTTGGCCGAGTACGACGGCTCGGGCAATCTCCTCCGCCGCTACGTCCACGGCCCCGGCGTCGACGAGCCGTTGGTGGGGTACGAAGGCACCGGCACCACGCAGAAGACCTGGCTCTACGGCGATCACTTAGGCTCCATCGTCGCCACCGCCGATGCCACAGGCACCTCGACCGCGGTCTACAGCTACGGCCCCTGGGGCGAACCGAACGTCACCACGGGCGTTAGGTTCCGCTACACCGGCCAGCAGCTCCTCGGGCAATTGAACCTATACCACTACAAGGCGAGGATGTATTCGCCGGCCTTGGGGCGGTTCCTGCAGACCGACCCGATCGGCTATGGGGACGACTTGAACCTCTATGCCTATGTGGGGAATAATCCGATCAATCGAATCGATCCCACCGGATTAGCCGGCGATGACATTGCGTCCTTCGGTTTAGGCTTTACCCCGGCGGGAACCGCGCTGGATTTTTCAACCCTGATCACCGGCAGAGACGCCATTACCGGTGAGGCCGTGCCGCGGGTTTGGGCCATCGCCGGAATCATTCCGGGGGTATCCGAACTCCGGAAAGCCGGTAATGCCGTTGAAGGCGTAGTTGATGCTACAAGGGGGATACCGAACCCATACGGAAGCCGAGGTGGCCCGGCACATACATCTACGATTGAGCGTCGCATTGATGAGCTTAAAGGTCAGGGGCATGAACATCTTGGCGGAGGAAAGCTTCCGGAAGAGGTGATACAGACACCCGGGGGATGTAAGTCGTGTCGTCGGCCAGACATAACGACGCGTGCTCCTGATGGTACGATCTATCGGGAAAATGTTGGGCGGAGCACAGGTAGAGGCTGCTACCGGTCAACGACCCGGCTACACGCCCTATGATCGGTGATTGTATGGCAACTAAAAGGGTTCAATTTTTCGCGACACTTGATGATCTCTTACTAATGCTTTGCAGCATAGTAAAAGCATTGAACTTGAGTATTTTCTTGTACCGTGGGGGAACGAATGCCGCGATTAAACAAGCTGACTGTGAGGACTTAGTTCGCCAAATTCAAGCATTCGGTGCCTCACGGCTCTATTTGTCGGAGTCTGGGTTGGCTGTATCTGAAATCAATCCGAAAGATTTGGAGCCAGGGCGACTTGGCTTGGTTCAGATTATCTTGCCGCGAGAATCTGGCAAGATAATGTTTATGTCTGAAGTAGCTATCAAGACGGATTGGATTGATGACGCTACTGGTGAGCGTTGTGAGAATCGACGATTGTTATCGCTCTTTAAACGAGTAAAAACAGAGCTTGTGAAGGGTATGGCGGGGTCGGTGATGGGTGAAAACATTGTAACGGGAGGTAGCGCTGTTTATTCAACCATCAAGTACACTAAAACGATTAAGGCGTTTGTTGATAATGGCGGGGAATTAATGCAGGAAGGCGTGAACAATGTTAGATTTCGCCCGGTTGCATAAAATGCTATGAGTGTGTTGTTCCAAGGGGAGCACTGGCGAGAGGAAGAGAGGCGGAAGCCCGAGTCCTCAACGATTTAGGGCTGCCCAAGAACACGCAGAAAGTCAGTACGGCGGAAGGAAGCGCCGTACCGGACGCGCTGACATCCACAAGATCGATTGAAATCAAAGATAGGGTTTGCGTTTCCTGTACGAAGCAAATTCGTATTCAAACAGATGCAGCAAGAGATGCGGGCATAGAATCGGTGTAAATCACGGGCTCCAAGACTCGTGTCTCTGGGCCTGCTGAAGAGGCCTTTGACCGAATTATTCGCCGCGATGATTTAGGGCCGCAGTGATGATTAAAGTTAAGCTTTATTTCGAAAACAGTGTCGATTCGGATAGCCTCGTTAACGATCTGCGAGGTCTGCCAGAACCGATCAGGCCGGTTTATTTTGCCGAAGACGAAGGCAAGATCATCAAAGCGAATGTGCTTTCAGATGAAGTGCGGTTTCATGATTTCCGCAAGGCAAACCCAACCGGTTTCTTCTTGTATGCGGAAAATAAAGTGCTTTTTGATGTGTCGACCCGGCGCGTGGGATACGCCGAGGTTACGCTGTACCTAACGGAGGGCTTACCTAGTGAACTTGCCGTCACGTTTTTTAGAAGCCTTGCCGAGCACCAGCCTGTTTTTGGTTTTGGGTGTGATGAAGAGGAATACAAGCACAGGCATCGTTATTACATCACGATAGGCAAGAACCATATTGAAGACTGGATAGGTCGGAACCTGGAAAAATATGTTTCCGGCGTTTATTGGTACACGCTGTTATCGGATGGGTTGCTAAAGCAGCATGGTGTCAAGCTTGCTGATCTATCTATTGAAGCTGTTGCCACCGAAACGCTGGGCGACGGATCGCTGCATCTGTTGAAATTTTTTGAGAAGCCGGAAGATTGGCAGCAGAACGCCAAGCGCTTAGACGACTTATGTGAACGGGTTAATGGTGTGTTCTCCCGGCGTTTCGTAGAAGCGGCTGTGGCCGGGATAACGGACTACCTGAAATATGATGAAGCTATCGCTCATTGGCGATAGTTCGTATAGGGCGCATTCGCGTCGCGTTAAGCTCTTGAAAGCCTTTGGGCCGGGGCAGACGGCTTCGGCCACCACCTGTCCCACGGCGGCGGCGCCGGTGGCGGTGGCCGACTACGCCTATGATGACCTCGACCGGCAGATCCGCACCACCGAGAACCTGACAACGGCCGAAGGCGGCCCCCGGGTGACCGAGACCGTCTATGCCCTCGACGACCGGGTGGAGCAGATCAAGCGCGCGGTCGGCACGGGACTCGCCCAGACCACCGCCGCCTACACCTACACCCCCAACGGGCGGGTGGCGACGGTCAAGGACGCC
>NZ_JAFIBZ010000061.1:0-3100 GCF_017832375.1 Methylocaldum sp. RMAD-M
GGGCGATCCTCACCCGGAACCGAAGCCGGAGCACTCCCGTGATTCATCGGAAGGCTCAACTCCGGTATCTGCGTCAGCCCTTCCCCGTGACGCTTGATCTTGTCGGGGTCGGACAGCAACAGGGCGGTCGCAATCATCTCGCTGAGGTATGGCCCATCCAGTGCGCCGGTTTTTGGTATGCGGGCCAGGAGATCATCAAGCGTTGCGACGACCGGATGGACCCGATGATCCAGGAACGCCAGCCCATTGAGCTTGTCCCGAATCCGTTTGAAGGGACTCAGGGCCTTGCGGGTGACCGCCTGGCGTCCCAACAGGGAGCTCTCGACCAGGTCGTTGGCGTCCTGGGCGATTTCCCGGAACAGGGTTTCGCTCAACGAGCCGACCTTGCGGTCGAGCGACGACTCGGCTGCGCCTCCGGTTTCCGTCGACTCCGGGTGTGACACCCGGAAGATAATGTAATCGAACCGGAGTCCGGCGGCGACGACCTCGACGGGATCCACGGCGCGGCGGATCGCCTGTTCGAAACCGGGATGTCGCGCGATCCAGGCGTCGATAGTTTGATCGTACCGAGCCAGGAACTCAGCCCGGGCCTCCCGAAATCTCACGGCAATCTGCTCCAGTTCGGAACGGATCGCGTCGAGCGCGCCTTCCGGGACGGCAAAGCCGCCGAGGAAGCGCGTGCCGACCTTGAGGCAAACCCGCTCGGCCTCCTTCTTGAGGCGGTTGAACACCGCGAGCTCAGTGGGATCAGCGATTTTCTTCGATCCCAGCGAGGCCAGATCCTCGGGCGGCAGCACGCTGCCGTCCGCCAGGATCAGATCCTCCTTGCGGAGTTTCTTGCGGCCACCCCAAATATGGGCGTCGATTTTAACCACCCGCAGGCGGTCGAGAATCATCGTGGTCTCTTGCATGGTGCAGTCTCCAAAAGAGAAGGAACGCACCTTGCCTCAGGGGCGAATCGATGCGCCCCTTCGGGGTTGATTGGATAGTCCTCGGGTGTAAGCTGAAAGAATCCAGCCACCACCGGAGATGATCATGACGTCCAAGGTCGTTCACGGCGGGCGCGATCGCCTGGAACATCAACTCGTGGCAGCGCTCTTTTCACCTGCCACTGAGCCTGAAATTAGATGGCAACAGGCCGTAGGTCGCACGGCTTCCATCCGTCATGGCCACCATCATTCCAGTCGCCGGCGATGGTGATGTTCATCTCCTGGTTGCGCGGATCCCAATAGATGCCGGTCACCAGAAACGTGCCGCGCCAGTCACACGCATAGGGCGTGCTCTCCTTCACTTCCACGGCCATGCCGAAGGTGAGCGGCTTGCCGTGCTCCTCTTGAAACTGCTGCATCTCAGGGTTCATGCGGTCCTCCAAAAGAGCCATCGACTTAAAAAAAGGGGAGGCTCTACCCAAGGGGATCGCCTCCCCTTAAGGGCTACGAGAAAGATCAGAACCAGTGGTCCTGATCCGTCTGAATGATTTCCGCTAGATCGATGCGCGGCTGAAGTAGTCCCAGCGCTTCAGCCATGGGCCTGACGTTCTCCAGATCGGTACCGAACTGGGCCAGCACCGGGGTTTCCGTTCGGAGATCGGTCCCGATTTCGAGACCGTCCTCGGTCGCGATCGAAACCATCACGCCGTCGGGCGCCCGTTGCTTGAGGCTCATCAGAACCAGCACAGGCATAACGCCTTGGTCCAGCCCGATTTGGCCTGCCCCGGAAGCGCCGGTCCCCGGAATTCGCCAGTGGCCGATAACCCCGGGTTCGAATTCGGCGTGGTCGCTCCGATCGAGTCGGAATGCCATAGCCAGATCGTCTGCCGCACTCGCCACCGCTCGGCCCCAATCGAGCAATTGCGCTCGCGGCACCGATCGGTCGATTCTGATACGCCAGTAGAACGCTTCGGTCCGAACCTCGGGTGGGGCTGGCACTGGCGTCTCTTGGGCATCCATCTCGACCGGCTGGAGTTTGCCCTGATCATCGATCCGCACCTGACCGACATGCACGTATCCCTTGCGCCGCTTGGCGTTTTCCAGGGCCGTTTTGTCCCGACGGCGGGTGCTGATCTGTGGCAGGGTCGGTCCGGTGGGACCCCAACGGGTCGTGATGGTATCGTCCGAATTGCGCCGGATCGCCCAGTCCTTGCTGGCCCCGTTCGGATACGTGAATCGGTACAAGTCGTACGTCTCCATCACGGTCACGTGCTCCGCCAATCATCCCCGAAAACATCGGCGGCAATCCGATGGATCGCCAGCCGTTGCTCGGGCTCGGCCCGCAAGGTCAAGGCCCGGTCCAAGGCGTATTCCAGGGCATTAGGCGCGCCCTTGAATGCCACCGTTAGCGACGCCCAGCGGATGAGTCCGCGTGTGGACATCGTCACGCTGAGCATTCCCGGTCCCTCCTCACTGCCGACGAAGAGCTTTCGCACCTCGTTGGCAACATGAATCATCTTGTCCCGGATGACGGCCGGGATGGCCGGCACCGTCTTTGCGAGAACCGCGTCTTCCAATTCCGGTTCCGGATAGCCGATCTCAATCAACCGGAAGCGGTCCAGAAAAGCGAGGTTCTGCCGCAGCACGCCTTGGTAGACGCCGCTTTGATCCCCGCCGCCGGCGCTGTTGCCGGTGGCGATCAGGCGGAACTTCGGGTGCGGACGAATCACTTCGCCGCCGTTCTGCGGAATCACCAAGGGTTGGCCCTCAAGGACGTCGTTGAGCCCGGCCAGTTCGGACGGGTCCATCAGATCGATCTCGTTCACGATCAAGAGGTGTCCGTCGCGAACGGCTTGGGCCAAGGGGCCATGCACGAACTGCAGGTTGCCGTTGACCAGTGTGAACTGGCCGAGCAGGTCGTTCAGTTCCAACCGGCCGTGGCAAGTGACCGCGTCCACCGGCCAGTTCAGCCGGGCGGCGATCTGCGTGACCAACGAGGTCTTGCCGGACCCGGTGGGACCCGTCACATAGAGCCCGTCGCCATGGGTTTGGCTCAGGAACGCCAAAACATCCCGCAGCGGTTCCCTGCGGAACAGGTAGTCCCGTTTGACCGGGATTTTGGGATGGTTGCCGTCGGAGAAGCCTTCGACGGTCAGCTTGGCCGGGGCTTG
>NZ_JAFIBZ010000062.1:0-2820 GCF_017832375.1 Methylocaldum sp. RMAD-M
GTCGTGTGCTCCCTTTTCGTGAACCGCCCGGTGCGGACCCGCATGCCGTGGTGGTGTGGGGACTGGGGGTTAGAAACCCCTGGTTACCCGATTGGAGGCCAGGATGCGAATTCGATCGACGACAATAGTGGCGCACAGCGCCGCCAACGGAAGGTAAGCGATCGCGATCGGGTAATGTTTTGAATCGGCCCATGAGAAAGCCATCAGCGACGCAATGAGACCACCCAAGATGGCAAGCATCATTCCCAATGCCACGGTCCACACCCCGCGCTTTGGGACCCTGACTGCCGTAAGAAGGCAGACCAGAATAACGATGGAAACGACCACTCCGTCAGCGAGCGGCAGGCCTATCGAATCTGCATCTATGGGGTAGACGCCGAGGGAGAGATTGTGCCTTAGCGTGAAGTAGGAGACGACGTTAACTCCGCCAGCCGAAGCGAGGGCTAGGAGCGCTGCAGCCGTAGTCTTCACTCTGGCCTCCAACGTTAAAGCTCACCGGCGGAGCGAAGCGGAGTCCGGTGCAGCGCCTTGTTAGGCGTCATCGTACTGATATATGGCTCGATGTTTTTTATTGCTTTTGAAACGTACTCATCCTTCTCGCCAACCGGGGCAACGTAATGCAATGCTTCCTTGGCGGCTTCTTCGCCCTCGGCGCGGGCAATAATCCATGCGGCTAGATATTGCGACGCGAAACAACCTCCGGCGGTGGCGATGTTGCCCGATGCGTAGAAGGGTTGGTTCAGCACTTCAACCCCAGCTTCTTGTACCCAAGGTTTGGTTGTGAGATCTGTGCATGCAGGAACGTTGGCGAGTATGCCAAGCTTGGCAAGGATGAGCGTGCCGGAGCATTGCGCTCCGATAAGCTGGTGTGCGGGATCCAAGCGCAGAGCCGACATGATGGCTGAGTCATTTACGATCTCTCTCGTTTTGATGCCGCTGCCGACAATGACAGCGTCAGCGGAAGTTGCTTCCGCAAGGGTTGACTGCCCATGCACGGTCACGCCGTTCATTGAAGTGACAGCGCTCTCCGGACAGCAGAGCGTGACGCGCCAATCTGGTTTCTTGATTCGATTGAGCACGCCAAGCGCCACGAGAGAGTCGAGCTCGTTGAAGCCTTGGAAGGTGAGTATGGCGATGTGCATTTTTAATTACCTCTGATTTCGGGCATGACGCCTAACGTTTACGTTCAGCGGCGCAGCGTAGCGGAGTCCGCTGTAACGTTCAGTTAGACGCTGGCTCAGGGACGAAGAAATGCAATATTTGCTCTACCAAAAACGTCGGTGCTTCTTCTGGCACAAAATGCCCACTTTCTTCGGCAATGGCTCCCTTGAGGTTATCAGCCTTTGGTATCATTGCCTTAAAGAGATTATCAGAAACCCCGTATCGCCCCGCAATAGTAAGAATTGGCATGCTGAACTTTCTATCCGCATAGGTTGAGACAAACTTGGCATCGTCCGGTAACGCACGATAGTAATTAAACCCGGCTGTCATGCCTCCCGGACTGGCATAGTACTTAGCATACTCGTCAACTGCGTGTGGAGTAATGGCATCTTTTTGATGAGCCCACTTCCTCATTTGCGCTGAAATATATTCCCGCTCCCGATTTTTAGTCAGCATCTCTGGGAAATCCGCGGCCATATGAAATCCATAATGCCACATTCCGCCCTTTGCAGAATCCATATTCTCAGTTCCGGGAGGCATGCAATCCACTAGGATAAGTTTTGTTACCAATTCGGGATACAACAAACCAAGCACATAAGCCGCTTTTCCTCCCATATCGTGACCTACGACAAATGCCGAACTTCCTCCAAAATGCTTAATTAGTTCTGCTATGTCACTGGCAATAGTCTTCTTGTCATATCCCGTTTGCGTTTTCTGCGAAAGCCCTAAACCCCGTAAATCCGGAACAACAACAGTAAACTTACTGGCAAGAATTGGCATGACTTTGTTCCACTCATACCAAGTCTGTGGCCAGCCATGGAGGAGAATGAGCAACGGACCTTTTCCCATCTTAACGTAATGCATGCGTATACCGTTCACATGCGTGAATTCACTCTTTGCGCCTTTAGGCAAAGCAGCGGCATTAGACGAGAGAGTCAGGCATAACAGGATTAATAAAATCAATGATATAAGTTTTTTCATTGTTTATTTGGTTTAGATTGCGCAAATCTTGGTATGAAATGGCTGTTTGTCTAACAACCAATCTAACCCGACGGGGTTGAGCGCTGTGTTAGGCGCGACGAGCTTGGAGAAATGGTGGCTTGCCAATAGCATCCCCTCTCGGTCATAGAACCGGTGAGCGTCCTTTGTCTGAACTCCTGAATCGAGGTGTAGCTGCTCGCACCCCTGCTTCTCAGCAAACTCGGTGAGCCATGATAGTAGGGCAGAGCCGAAGCCGCGAGAGCGGTGGCTTGATAGCGTAACGAGATCATCAACGTACAAGAAGCACCCCCACGCTAGGCTTTCGCCCAGCCGGAATCCAGCTGCGGCGACAGGCCCTTCGGGCTCTTGTAGATAGGCCAAGAGATACCCGGACTCCTCAAGGGCTCGCACCTTTGCGACAAAAGAGCCTTCGTCCAGTTGCGGCCGAAGCTCGCGCATTAACGGGAAACAGGCAAGTATTTCTTCATCCGATCTTGCTATTTGTACTTTCATGCGGTGTTTCCTGCGCCTAACGTAAAGTTGAGTGGCGCGCCGCGTTTGGCGCGTCCCTCTCGAACGCCGTGTGTACGCCCGACATGGGCATGAACTGATGGGGTGAGAGTCCCCTGTAGGAGTACCTGTAATGCCCATTCTTTGGGCCAATGTAACTACTAGCCG
>NZ_JAFIBZ010000063.1:0-2305 GCF_017832375.1 Methylocaldum sp. RMAD-M
CGGCTAGTAGTTACATTGGCCCAAAGAATGGGCATTACAGGTACTCCTACAGGGGACTCTCACCCCATCAGTTCATGCCCATGTCGGGCGTACACCCATCATTCCACCGGACCTGCGCAAAGAGCCGCGCAGGCCGGTGAATTCAGACGTTATGCGTAACTCTCGATTGCGCTACTTAGTGGGTGCTGGGCTACTACTGGTCGCTGGCGCGACTGCCGCGGATGAACTGAGAAAAGGAATAGAGCGTCAAGCGGCCGAGATCTGCGGTTGCAGCCGTTCCGAACCTTGTCTGATCGAAATCTCGGAACGGGACCAAGGTTACAGTGTTGGAGTTCTGAAAATTGTCGCCATTGACGAGGGCGGAATCGCGAGAGTTCTTCCTTCAAAGACATACATCATGTTCGACTCCAAGGGGGGATTCGTGAAGAAGGTCGGTACTCCATGAAATTGTGCGACGCAGGCTATTCCATTGCGAGCTATGGAGATAATGGGCGCGAAATCTCGCATAACAACCGCATGCAGCCGACGCGGCTAATGCGGAGCGTTATGCCCTGAGAAGAACATGAGACTCAACGGGTGGCAAAGAGCGTGGGTCGTCCTATCAGTCGTCTGGATCGCCGCTATCTCGTCCGTGGCAATCACTTCGCAGCGTTCTGAGGAACAGAGATATAACGACTTGTTCAATGAGCTAATCCAGTATCTAATCGCACAGTCCACGGATCTACGTGGCCACACCACAGTATCGGTGCGGGCCGCTTACTCCGATATGTCGGATAGGCAGCTCGTAGAGGCCGCGCATGACAAATATTTGAACAAACATCCTGCATACAGATACGGCTTCTCGGAAATTGACGCGAAGCACAGCCCAGGAACTGCGAGCACCCTCACGCCAAACTTGCAGCGGGGCTTGGCGGCGTTGGGCGTGCCTTTAGCTCTATACTTGCTGGGTGTAGCAGTGGCGTGGGTGCGCGCGGGGTTCAGGCGTGCATAACAACGCCACCAACTCGGACGGCAAAAAGCGTCGCTTCTTCGTCGCGCCACTTTTTGCCGCCGGTTATGGCGAACGTTAGGCAACAAAAACTTAGGATTACGTCATCATGGACTTCAAGTGGTCTGATTCGGAGAAAAAAGTCGCAAGGCGAGCCTTTGATAAAGCGCTCGAGAAGGAATGCGCTTCAATCATGGCCAAGTTCAAAGATATGGCCGCGAAGGTGGAAAAACCCGAAGACCTTTGGGCGGTTCACGACTACCTCACCAAGCAACGAAGAGCGATTGATGAAAAATACGATTACCGCTATTCGCAACTGATCTTTGTATTTGCAAGGTTACTGGGCGAGAAGTGGATCGATGAAAAAGACCTACACGGTCTGAGTGCAGAGAAGCTTCAGGCCATTCAGTACATCTTGTCCAGGTAAGCGGCTATGAAAATACAGACAGTTTTGGCCGCCAGCCCTAACTATCCAGTCAACCGGACCGCCGGCAACCGTCGTCGCTCTAGCCTGCCGCCTCGCGCGGCGTCCGGTTACTTTCGCCGTTGGGCCTGTCAAGGAAAGTGACCATGACTACTTTGTTTTCATCCTGGTCACTGTTTTCCGCATTCTTGCTTGCGAGCGTTGTGCTCGCAGTTACGCCAGGCCCGGGCGTGTTCTACATCGTTACTCGGAGCCTCGTCCAAGGCCGCCGTTCGGGGCTGGTTTCAGTGGCTGCTGTCGCTTTTGGTAACCTTGGCAATGTATTTGCCGCATCTGTCGGTCTTGCAGCTTTGTTTGCTGTTTCCTCAGCCGCCTTCACAGTCGTCAAGTACGCAGGGGCCTTCTACCTTGTTTATCTTGGTGTGCAAATGTTGCGTGAGTCACAAGCCGAGGTTTCAACCTCCGTGCCTCAGGCAGCACCAGTTGGCCACATCTTCCGCGATGGCTTCGTTGTAGCGCTGTTTAACCCAAAGACCACAGTTTTCTTCGCTGCGTTCCTGCCCCAGTTCTTGAGCCCGGAGGCATCGCCGATGTTTCAAACTATGGCGCTCGGTTCGATCTTCGTTGCAATTGCCGCAGTCACGGACAGCACCTATGCCTTAGCGGCCGGTGCAGTCGCACCCGCGTTGACGCGCGCTCGTGGCGCCCGTCGTATCGGTTGTTGGCTTGGGGGTGGGGCGTTTATTGGCCTCGGCGTTTTCACCGCGCTGGCGGGGTCTCGCAGTGCCAAATAGGCCCAATCGGGTAACCAGGGGTTTCTAACCCCCAGTCCCCACACCACCACGGCATGCGGGTCCGCACCGGGCGGTTCACGAAAAGGGAGCACACGACGA
>NZ_JAFIBZ010000064.1:0-1986 GCF_017832375.1 Methylocaldum sp. RMAD-M
TAGGTGAACTTGACCTGGACCCCGCTGGCCTCTTGGAAGGTGGCGATCCGGCCGGCCGCGTTGAAGGTGAGCTGGTCGCGGTGCAGGGTTTCGTAACTGTAGGTGGCGTCGGCGTTCTTGATCAGCCGCGCCGCGTTACCGGGGGGCGCGTTGTAGGTACCGTGCGGTAAGGGCGGCCTAGCAAAGCCGATACCGCCGCAGGGGTAGCCGCAATCCATCCGGCGCATTACGCGACGCGAACGCACCCTACACGAGCTACTCCGAAAATAGACATCTAGACTCGGCTTTAGATCGTTCCCGAAGAATCTCAACTGCTTCATTGAAAGCAGCTTCCGTTGCGCGACTTGCGACTACAATCTCATCTAAGTCACGACACTGCCGCATTAATTCGTTCTTAACTAATGGATGGTTTAAGACGGCTTTTTCCCCATCTTGACTGCTTACGTCTATCTTATGGGCGTTAATTACGAAATTATCGACCGCCTCATAGACGCGTCTTGCAGCCCAGATCGCATCCTGCGTATCTCCCGTCAACAGTAGCCGCAGACAGTAAACCACCGTTGCCGCAGCGTCCTCGGCATATGGAACACCAACTTCCCATGCGTCATCTTCAGTTGGCAGTACAGCCATACAGCGCTCTAATAGCGAATTGACTACGGTTGGATCAATAATCCTTGACTTTGTGGCGTCCCAGACATAGGAAAGCGCTTCCGAATAAGTCGAAAGATCGGTAGGTTTTCGATTTGCAACCCGCGCATATTCTGCATAGCAAGGGAAAATTCTTTGTGCGCATGACACAGCAAACGCACATTTGGCTTCTTTGGAAAGCTGATCTAAGACAGTCTTTAGAACAGACTCTGAAAAAGCAGCGGTGATAGTCATAAAAGGACTTCCTTCGCTCCAGACCGATTTGACAGTCTGGAGCGATCTTTCTACGAAGGTGCTTGCCAAGCCTCAGTCGTTTGCCTCAATTTTACTTTAAATTACCAACAATTCCGCCAGCAACCCCGCCGCCTAGAGCGGAAAGAGTACCTGAAGTACTACTTGGCCATACTACTGATTGTGCACCGACGATTTTGCCCCCCGTAGCCTCTATAACGCTCGCACATGTCGGACAGATTGATCGAGTCACCTCCATGGCTTGTAGCCTTGCTCCCTGCTGTTGAGCATATTGAATTGCTGTGATCTCGGCATGGGCACCGGGAAGTTTAGCCGTATCCATTTCGAGGCTTTGAGCAAGGCTACGCTGTGCCGGGGTTAAATCACGAGCGCCCCCCGCAACGACAGTTCCTCGAGAAGTGCTTAGAACCGCAGTTGTACGCTGAGCCTGGGCAATTGGATCTAGCACACTGTGAACTTGGTTGGCCTGTGTCGCTAGCTTAGTGGATCTAGCTGCCTGAAAGATGGCAGTAGCCTTACTTGTCAACCCCGCTCCAACCGCTCCGAGTGTCGCGTCTAAGGCAATCGCCCTCGCGTCAAAAATATCTCCCCCCGTCAATCCGCGGATGATACCTCCCATAACAACACTTGTGGCTGCACCAATGCACATGGGGCAGTTCCCCGACGGATCGGTCAGGTTAACCGGATCATTCCCGACATAAGCATACAGGTTCAGATCGTCCTGATAGCCGATCGGGTCGGTCTGGAGGAACCGCCCCAAGGCCGGCGAATACATCCTCGCCTTGTAGTGGTACAGGTTCAATTGGCCGAGGAGCTGCTGGCCGGTGTAGCGGAACCGGACGCCGGTCGCGACGTTGGGCTCGCCCCACGGGCCGTAGCTGTAGACGGCGGTCGAGGCGCCGGAGCCATCCGCCGTGGCGACGATGGAACCCAGGTGATCGCCATACAGCCAGGTCTTGGTGGTCGTGCCCGCCCCTTCGTACCAGACCAGCGGCTCGTCGACGCCGGGGCCGTGGACGTAGCGGCGGAGGAGATTGCCCGAGCCGTCGTACTCGGCCAAGAGGTCCTGGCCGTCGTAGAGGAGGT
>NZ_JAFIBZ010000065.1:0-1977 GCF_017832375.1 Methylocaldum sp. RMAD-M
GGAGATTGGCATCGACCAGGAGGACGGTCTGGCTGACGTCGAGGGCGAGGCTCAGGGCCAGGTTGATCGCGGCGACGGTCTTGCCCGCCTGGGGGTTGGGGCTGGTGACGGCGAGCGCGTTCCAGCCGCGCTCGCGGAGGATCTGCAAGACCTTGGTGCGGAGCACCTTATAGGCGTCCACATAGGGGCCGGGCGGGTAGCCGGCGATGAGACGCTGGCGGCGCAGCACCTCGCGGCGGACCTCGATCGAGCGGGTGGTCGTGTACTCGATCCGCTCGGCGGGCGCCGGGACCGCGGGCGATCCGCCGCGCGGACCGGGGGTGGGGGTTGCGAACGAAGGGGCAATCGATTCCATCACGGGCACTCCGGGTAAAAAGAGAGACAGGGTTAGCCGAGGGCGGTGTCGAGCTTCCGAAGACCCCGGAACCAGAGCACATCCAGCGGGGTCCAGAACCAATGGATCAGGCACACGGTCAGGAGCAGGGCGCCGAACCCGAGGCCGGCCAGGATCAGGCGCTGGCGGCTCTGATCGATCGCGAGCTCATCGGTCGTGAGATACGGGACCACCGCGAGCGGGGCGGTGCCGACCAGGGCGGCGACGGCCCGGGCGGTGCGGACGGTCTGATCGAAGGTGGTGCGCAGCGCGATCGTGCCGACCGCGGCGGCGAGGCCCAACAGCAGACCGAGGATGACGATCGCCGGGCGGTTCGGCTTGATCGGCTTTTCCGGCAACAGGGGCGGCTCGATGATGGAAAAGCGCTCGCCCTTGCTTTTGCGCTCCAGCTGCTCCCCGATCTGGGCCTCCATCTGCTTCGCCCTCAATTCCCGATAGCGGTTGGCGGCGTTCTCGTAATCCCGCATCAGGGCCAGATACTGGCGCTCGGTGTCCGGCGTGCGCTGCAGCCGGTCCTGGTAATCGGCCAGCTTCGCCTCGAGCTCGAGCCGGCGCTGTTTGAGCGCCTCGATCTCCTGGCGGGTGCTGGCTTTCTGGGCGGACAGATTCACATAGGCCGGATTGTCCGGCTGGCGGGCGGCGATCGCCCGCGCCGTCGTCTCGGCCGAAGGCTCGGCCAGGGCCTTTTCGTAGGCGGCGATCTTGGCCGTGACGGCGACGACATCGGGGTGATCGGGCGCATGGGTGTCCTCGAGCACCGCCAACTCCCCCTTCAGATGCGCGAGGGTCTTGACCGTGTCGAGCGCGTGATCGACCGGCCCGAGTTCGCGCTCCAGGGCCTCGATCTCGCGCCGCGCCTTCACGACATCCGGGTGCTTATCGGCATACCGGCTGGTCAGGGCGACCAGCTCGGTCTGAAGGTGCTTCAACCGGTCCTGCTTGCTCAGAATGCGCTCCCCGGTGCCCGATACGATCGGCGTCTCCGGGGCGATTTGCGAGAGCTCCGCGTCCAGATAGAGGGCGCGCTCCTGGAGCGTCCTAAGCTGCAGATCGAGCGACTGAAGCTCCTGCTCGGTCTGCTGCAGGAACTGCAAATTCAGCGCCTTCTGCTCCGGCAGGGCGTACAGATGGGCTTCCTTGAACTGCGCCAGCGTCTGTTCCAGCTCGGTGACGTAGGCCCCGATCTGCTCGACCTCCTCGGTGAGGAAATCGGAGGCTTCCTGGGTCTTCTGAGTGCGCGTCTTCAGATTCTCCTCGAGATAGAGCGACGTGATCTCGTTGGCCACCCGCTGCACGGTATCGGGATGGCGGCCGTCGTAGGACAGGCTGAAGGCGATCGTCGCCTTGGTCGGATGGCCGGATTTGGGATCGATGACCTCCGCGCTGATCGGCTGGAAGGCGATATCCTCGCGCATCATCTCGACGATCTCGTCGGTGGTCTTCTTCTGGCGCTCTTTCGCATAGAGATCGAACTTCTCGACGATCGTCAGGAGATGCGCGCGGGTCATCACCCGCTGGCTGATCATCTGCAGCCGCTCGGCGGCATAACTCGTGATGGTGGAGCGGACCAGGTCGGACGGGAT
>NZ_JAFIBZ010000066.1:0-1936 GCF_017832375.1 Methylocaldum sp. RMAD-M
GTGTACGCCCGACATGGGCATGAACTGATGGGGTGAGAGTCCCCTGTAGGAGTACCTGTAATGCCCATTCTTTGGGCCAATGTAACTACTAGCCGACGGCAAGGGCAACTCCGCGAGGAGTGGTCTGAAGGAAGCCCGAGCGCAAAGGTGCGAGCCGACGAACAGAAACCGCATAGAAGGCTCAGTCTCCGGGTGAGTCAGCACATGATGACGAAACCCGCCGGGTACGGGAGATAGGGTAAATGCGGCGGTTGTGCGCTGAAAGCTCATGTTCTTATTCGGGGAGATCTGTCCGGCGAGCGGCTGGGATAGGTTATGGGAGTCGGACTGAGGTCCAGGGCGAAAGCCTTGGAATAGCCACCGGACCCTACGACCTGTCTTTGGCAGCGCGTCTTGCGGCAACGCAGGGTGTGACCGGGCAGAAGTCAGCAGAGGCCATACTAGCCGCATCGGCCTGGAAGACCGGACGGTGAAGGGCCGAACACAAGAAGACAAGGAGGAGCCGTGAGCGACTCGGTATCGACGATGAACCCGACCGGGGGAGCCGATGTCCGGCGTGGCGTCACGCAGCCAGCCTTGCACGACGATCTGATGGAGCGGGTGTTGGACCGTGCGAACCTGCGACGGGCCTGGAAGCGGGTGAAGGCCAATCGGGGTGCGCCCGGCATGGACGGGATGCGCATCGAGGACTTCGCCGAGTTTGCGCGCTCGCATTGGGCCGAGATTCGCCAGCAACTGGCCGATGGCAGTTATCAACCCCAAGCGGTACGACGGGTGTCGATCCCGAAGCCGGGAGGGGGCGAACGACTGCTGGGTATCCCGACCGTCATGGACCGGGTGATCCAGCAGGCCATCGCGCAAGTATTGACGCCGATCTTCGACCCCGGCTTTTCGGAGTCGAGTTTTGGTTTCCGACCGGGACGCTCCGCCCATGGAGCGTTGAGGCAGGTACAAGGTCATCTTCAGGCCGGCTACCGCATCGCCTGTGACCTGGACTTGGCGAAATTTTTCGACAACGTCCGGCACGATGTCTTGATGGCTCGTGTGGCCCGCAAGGTTGGCGACAAGCGGCTGTTGGCGCTGGTTGGCCGGTATTTGCGGGCGGGTGTTCTGGTCGGCGAGTCCATCCAGGTAACGGCGTTGGGGACGCCGCAAGGCGGACCGCTGTCGCCGTTGCTCGCCAACATCCTGTTGGATGACTTGGACAAGGAACTGGAAGGGCGTGGCCACCGGTTCGTCCGCTATGCGGACGACCTGCTGATCTTGGTCAAAAGTCAGCGGGCCGGCGAGCGGGTGAAGGATAGCGTCACGCGCTTCCTGACCGGCACGCTCAAACTGGTGGTCAACGAGCAGAAGAGCCGGGTGGTCAAAACCGACCAGGCCAAGTTTCTCGGATTCAATTTCCGGGGAACCAAGCTGCGTTGGGGCGACCGGGCATTCGAGGACTTCAAACACAACATCCGGACACTGACCGGGCGTAGCTGGGGTGTCTCGATGGCTCACCGGTTTTACAAGCTCGCCCAGTATATCCGCGGTTGGATGGGCTACTTCGGCATTTCGGACTACTACCGCCCGATCCCCGAACTCGACCACTGGCTTCGACGCCGGGTACGCATGTGCTACTGGAAACAGTGGCGCTACGTGCGTACCAAGGTCAAGAACCTGTTGGGTTTGGGGACGAGCAAGCGCCAGGCAATCCTGACGGCGATCAGCAGCAAGAGCTACTGGCATCTGTCGCGGACGCTGGCGACGCAGACCGGGATGACCAACCAATGGCTGAAGACCCAGGGGCTGATCACTATCCGTGATCTTTGGATGAAGGCCCATGGCTACACCTGACATCGTCGTGTGCTCCCTTTTCGTGAACCGCCCGGTGCGGACCCGCATGCCGTGGTGGTGTGGGGACTGGGGGTTAGAAACCCCTGGTTACCCGATT
>NZ_JAFIBZ010000067.1:0-1878 GCF_017832375.1 Methylocaldum sp. RMAD-M
TAGGGGTCGGGCCGGGCCGGCTGCTCCGCCACGATCGCCTCCAGTTGCGCCCGCATCGACGCGCTGTCCCCCTGGAGGTTCGCGATCGCCGCCTTGAGCATCCGCACTTCGAGGTCCGAGGGCCGTTCCTCGGCCACCGGCCCCAGGAGTTCCTGGGCTTTCGCGGCGTCCTTCGCCAGCAGGTAGAACTTCGCCAGTTTGAGCTGGGCGTCGCGGTGGGTCGGGTCGAGTTCGACCGCCTTTTGATAGAGGGCGAACGCCTCGCGCCAGTGCTTCTGGTCTTCTTCGATCCGGCCCAGGTAGAAATAGGGGCTCGCGGCCTTGGGGTCGATCTGCAGGACGTTCTTGAACTCGACCTTGGCCTTGTCCAGATTCTGCGCCTCGACATACTGGAGGCCGCGCGCCAGGTGCGCGGCCTTGCGCTCCTCCGCCCCGCCGCACGCGGTCAACACCCAGGCCACCACCACCCAGGCCGGAACGGGCCGAACCAGACTCAATTTCATAAACGCTCCCTAGCTCGATAGAGACAGCATTGCAGAAAAATCAGGTAGGCTAGGTGTTACATAAGCAACACCGACAGCCCACCGTCTAAGCCGAATATGACAGCATGGCTTCATGTCAGCTTTGTGAAACGGTGTTCCGTCGTTGGAACGGAACTGTAACAATCGTCTGTTAGCGTAATGCTGGATAGGCGACAAGAAGCTGTCTTCAAACGTCACGAGCGACGTCAGGGCAAAGCGCGAAAGGGCGAGCCCCAGGGATGGGGCGAGTCAAAACCGGAGTGTACAGAGAAGTGCATGCGGATTTTAAGCCCTTGAGCAACGAAAGCATGGCGGCGCGCAGTAGTTTGAAGACAGCTTCTAAGACGGACCCATCGTCTGAATCGTCGGGCGAGTATTGCCCGCTGTTCCTTCATTTTCGTATTTCTCTGCGTCACAGCTCCTATGTATCTCCAATTGCTCAAATTTGCAGCACTCTTGGCATTCGCTACCGGCGCACTCGGAAATGGCGAAAATTCGCCGCCCCTGATAGAAAGCCACAGGGACTATCGCATTGTCCCCGGGGACGTGCTGGAGATTTCGGTGTGGCGCGAGGAGGGCCTTACCAAACAGGTCCTGGTCCGCGCCGACGGCGGCCTCTCCTTCCCCCTGGTCGGCGACCTCGCGGCCGGCGGCCTCACCGTCGAGGACGTCCGCGCCACCGTCACCGAACGCTTGAGCGAGTACCTCGCCGACCCGGTCGTCTCGGTGTCGGTGATCACCACCAGCCAGAAGATTTATGTGGTCGGCAAGGTCAATAAACCCGGCGAGTTCGTCACCCCCGGCCGGGTCACCGTGATGCACGCCCTGGCGCTCGCCGGCGGGCTCAACCCTTTCGCCGACCGCGACGACATCACCATCCTCCGCCAACGGGGCGATCAGACCACGCCCCTGCCGTTCGATTACGATGCCGTGGCCGCCGGCGAGGACCTGGAGCAGAACATTCTGCTGATGAACGGCGACGTCGTGGTTGTCCGTTGAGGCGCCGGGCCCGCGTGAGGCGCGATCCGGCCGGCCCCAGGCGCGCGCGAGGCGGCTGAGCATGCGGGGGACGATTCAGCGGCTGGCCTGGGCCGGCGTGGGGCTCGGTATGGCCGTCGCCCGCCCGAGCTTCGGCGTGGACTGGCACCTCGAGGCGGCGGCCAGCGTGAGCCAGCAGTATCATTCCAATATCCAGCTGTTGCCGGACCGGCTCGATCCTCAGGCGGTCTTCGGCACCGATCTCGGCTTCACCACCCAGCTCGTCGCGGCGGAACCTCACTGGCAGGTGAAGAGCCGGGCGCGCCTGCAAAATCTTTTTTATACGCCGATCGACGCCATCGACACCCAGAATCAGTAT
>NZ_JAFIBZ010000068.1:0-1342 GCF_017832375.1 Methylocaldum sp. RMAD-M
TATTCGCTCCTCTCAACAGGAATTGATGACCTCGAAGACCATCAAGAATACGCCGCCTACCTCAGCCTCTCATCCACAACTTTCGAGCATAACTCTTTAACAGAAAGGTTACGCCGCCAAACATGCGCTTCTCTGAAACCGGCAAGCCGATGAGCGAGTTCCGGATTCTGTCTTCAAGACTTGCGGTGCCGGAATGTTGGTGCGTATTCATCACGGATTACCCCTCTTGAGGCATGGGGGGCATTTCCTGGAAGGCAGGCAGTGCCGGGTCAAGGTGATCCCATGCCTGCAACCGCTTCGTGTAAATCGCCATTTGCGGCGATATGGCTGCAGGGGAGTCCAGGCTCGCCACCCTGAATGTCACCATGCCTGGCATGCCGGAACTCTTTCCGAACAAGGGACTGCCACAGGTTGGGCAGAAACTCGTGATAACGCTGTTCCCGCTATCCGCCTTCCATTCAAATCCGCGGACGTTACCACTGATCCTCATTGCGGCTTCCGGTACCAGCGCGTGAAAGGCATGTCCTGAACCGCTGAGCTTGCGGCAACTTTCGCAGTAACAAAACCCCGTCATGGCCGGGGCTGCGGTGACTTCATATCGTACGGCGCCACACAGGCAGCCGCCTTTTATGTCGACTGAGGCATTTATCTCTGTGTTCATGTTCTTATCTCCGTATTAGATGGGTGCTTGCAAAGTGCAAGCGACAGAATCATGACATGTAGACTTGCATATTGCAAGTGACTCATGTAGCGTAACGATATGAGCAAAGAAGTTGACGTACCCGCATTCCGTTCTCAATGTCCCGTCGCTGCGTCGCTCGATTTGCTGGGTGACAAGTGGAGCCTAGTTATCGTTCGGGACTTGATGATCGGCAAAAGAAAATACAAGGATTTTCAGGATTCTCCAGAGGGCATTCCGACAAATATTCTCGCAAACCGCCTGCGTAAACTTGAAGGAGACGGAATCATCGAAAAACGTCCTTATCAAGAGAAGCCCGTAAGGTACGAATACGCTTTGACCCGCAAGGGGGCGGATTTGCTACCAGTACTACAACAGCTGGCGCTTTGGGGACACAAGCACATTCCAGGAAGTTGGTCTCCACCCGACTGGTTCTTGAACGCAAAGCCAGGCGACCTTCCGCAGGAAAAATAGCGTTGTGATTCGCTAATTTATGGCTAACGTTCCACTTGAGCCGCGCCTTGCCCTGGAGCGCAGCGGAAGGGTAAGGCGTCGGACTCGAAGCGTTTGTGTACGCCCGACATGGGCATGAACTGATGGGGTGAGAGTCCCCTGTAGGAGTACCTGTAATGCCCATTCTTTGGGCCAATGTAACTACTAGCC
>NZ_JAFIBZ010000069.1:0-1332 GCF_017832375.1 Methylocaldum sp. RMAD-M
AGGAGATGCGCGCGGGTCATCACCCGCTGGCTGATCATCTGCAGCCGCTCGGCGGCATAACTCGTGATGGTGGAGCGGACCAGGTCGGACGGGATCTCCTGCTCCTCGATCAGAATCGTCGCGGTCGAGCGGTAGGTCGGCGGCAACAGCAGCGCGGTCAGGACGCCGAGCGTGAACAGTCCGCCCAGAATCGCGCCGAAGGCGGCGCGATGGCGGCGAAAGGTGGCGAGATAATCGCTGAGTGCTTTTTCTTCCATTGATCGGTCTCTCAAACTCAAAACTGGAATGGGTCGAAGTCGTACTTGAGCGTCACAAAGACGGCATGGGCCTCCTGGCGGCCGGAAAACAAACCGCCGCGCTCCCCGAGATCGCGGAGGGTGTACTGATACGACGCGCCGAGGCGCCAGCGCTCGGTCACGGCATAAGACAGATCGCCGCCGATCCGGTAATACGCCTGGGTCAGGCGATCGCCGTTCGCATCGGGCAGCGACTGATCGGTGTAGGACAGATTCAGGGCGGCGTTCAGGCGCTCCGACACCTGCCGGCGGGCCGTGACCGTCACCCGATCCGACTCGAACAGGGTGCCGTTGATCGAAGGGCTGATCTGATGGGCGTAATTCAGCTCGACGTCCCCGGTGTCGAAGCGCTGCCGCGCGCTCGCGGTGACCAAGGGGCCGAACTGGCGGTCCTTGAGCGTGACCGTCTCCCGGACCGTGACCGGCACCAGCAGCAGCGGGTCCAGGCTGACGATCTGAAAACCGTCGAGGCGCAAGGTTTCCAATTGAGTCTCCGAATCGCTGAACTGACCGCCGCCGGAGACGCCGACCTCGAGCGTCTCGGTCAGGGCGTACTGAAAGCCCGCCAGGGCGTTGAGATAATCGATCGCGCGCCGGTCGGCGCGATAGGCGGTATAAGCCAGCGTCCCCGAGAGCAACAAGCGTTCGGTCAGCTGATGCTCGAGTCCGGACGACGCCGTATGCGCGGTCGAACTGACAAAGGCGAACCCAGCCCGGGCCTCGTAATCCGAGGCCTGATACGCATAGCCCAGGGTCAGCCGGGTGCGCTCGTCCAGCGCATAGGTCCAGGACGGGGCGACGGTGGTTTCAGCCCGCTGCACGCGGGTCAACACGATTCCGACCAGGACATCGGACTGCGACGACAGCAGGGCGTCATCGGTATGGTTCACCGTGAGCGCCCAGCGCGACCGCTCGGTCGCATAATGGGCATCGAGGTCCAGATACTGATTCTGGGTGTCGATGGCGTCGATCGGCGTATAAAAAAGATTTTGCAGGCGCGCCCGGCTCTTCACCTGCCAGTGAGGTTCCGCCGCGA
>NZ_JAFIBZ010000070.1:0-1299 GCF_017832375.1 Methylocaldum sp. RMAD-M
CCCTGCTTCAACGGCTGGCGCGCGCCGCGGCGTTCGCTAAGCCTCGACCCGAGTGGCAAATTCGCTTGGCTGAAGTTCATCGCTAATCAGGAAGTTTTATGGAAAGATGAGGCTTCACCCAGCTCTCGACTGAACGGATTCAGGACGCCCTTCGCCGCAGAGTTACTATGTTATCGGCATCGTCTCGGGTTAATAGGTCGAGCCGCTCCCCCAATAACCGCCACGCCTCTGCTTGTGCCGCCTGTTGCTTCGAGCGGTTATAGGTTCGCTTAATGCGGTCCTGCTCAAGGTGGTAGGTGCAAAGGTGGGCCATGTCCGGCAGGACGCCAAGCTCCTCCATCAGCGTGGTGCAGGTGCGGCGCAAATCGTGGGGCGTCCAGGGGCCGCCGGACAGCAACAGGGCACCGGTCAGCTTGCTGCGATTCTTCAAGGCCTCGGTGCGCTGGCGGTCGCCCACCTGTTTGGTGATCGATTTCTTGCACACCGGCTTGGTACCCGAATTGTCCGGGTACAGCCACGGACTTGAACCGGTCACTTCGCGCAACCGCTCGAATTGGCGCAAGGCGAAGTCGGACAGGAAAACCGTATGGGTGCGCTTGATATGGGTCTTGTCCTTCTCCGGGGTGAAGGTCCAGGTCCGCGCCTCGAAGTCGATTTCGTCCCAAGTCGCTTTCATCAGGTCGCCCACCCGACAACCGGTGGACAGCATGATCCAGATTGCGCACTCGGACGGTCGGTAGAGATTGGCGCCGGGAATCTTTCGGGCCAGTTCGCGGATTTCATCTTCGGATAGCACCCGGTCGCGCTCGGTTTCCTTCCCGCCGATGTCCTCCTTCTTGAGACGGTGCGTCGGGTCGTTCTTCACGATGTCGCGGGCATAGCCGAAACCGAACATCTGCCGCATTTCCGACAGAGTGCGATTCGCTAACCGGTGAGCGCCACGGGCGAGGATGTTATCCAGCACTTTCATGACATGCGCCTTGGTCACGCCCTCGGCGGGAAGCTGGCCGAGGACCGGGAGCACGTCCTTTTCGAAGGATCGGATCAATTCGTTTCGGCTGGATTCCTTCCGCTTCGCCAGTTCCAGACTCACCCAGCGGTCGAACAGGTATGTGTCGTCGGGCCTGTCAATTGGACCAGTAACGCGGTTACCTTGGCTTGATGTTCGACCTTAGCTTTCAGTTTCTCGGCTTTGCGTTCCAAGGTAAGCGTCCGACGGTTACCGTCGTGACAGCCTCAAGCCGCCAACGGCTGGGTCAGTTCCGTCACCTGATCGGCCAGGTTCCAGGGTAGGAACTC
>NZ_JAFIBZ010000071.1:0-1178 GCF_017832375.1 Methylocaldum sp. RMAD-M
CTCGATACGACAGTGGGACGCGGAGCTGACCGCACTGCATGCGCGGATTGGCTCGCGTTTTCGGCGGGCGGAACCGCGGCAACGCGCGTTGGGGTATCTGCGTGGGCTGTTAAGTCCGGTCGCGCGCAAGAACGGCTGGCAGCTGGCGGAGCACTTGGGGGAGCGGACCCCGGATGGCGTCCAGCGGCTGTTGAATGGCGCTGAGTGGGATGCCGATCGGGTACGGGATGACCTGAGGGCTTACGTGGTGGAGCGGTTGGCCGATCCAGAGGCGGTGTTAGTGGTGGACGAGACGGGTTTTTTGAAGAAAGGCACGCACTCGGTCGGAGTCAAGCGCCAATACAGTGGCACGGCCGGCCGCATCGAGAACAGCCAGGTCGGCGTTTTTCTCGCTTATGCCAGTGTGCACGGGGCGGCTTTTCTCGATCGGGCACTGTACCTGCCCAAGGAGTGGGCCGCCGCCCCCCATCGCCGCGCCGAGGCGCACGTGCCTGAAGGGGTGACGTTTCGCACCAAGCCTGGGTTAGCGTTGGAGATGATCGAACGCGCGTTGGACGCCGGTGTGCCGTGCCGCTGGGTGACCGGTGATGAGGTGTATGGGGGCGATCGGCGGCTGCGGTTTTGGCTGGAGCAACGGCGCCAGCCGTTTGTGCTGGGGGTGGCCTGTAACGTGCCGTTGTGGCGTGATGGTCCGGTGTATCGGCCGGCGCAGGAACTCGCCGCCGAACTACCCGCTTCGGCGTGGCAGCGGCACTCGGCCGGAGACGGTGCCAAGGGGCCACGGGAGTACGACTGGGCGTGGCAGCCTTTGTGGCGGTGGCAACCGACCGCTGAGGAGCGGGCCTGGGGCCATTGGCTGGTGGTGCGCCGGAGTCTTGAGGATCCGAGCAAGCTGGCGTATTACGTAGCTTTTGCCCCGCGGGAGGGCACGACGCTGGAGACCCTGATTCAGGTCGCCGGGCGACGGTGGACCATTGAAGTGGGCTTCGAGAGGGCCAAGCAGGACTGTGGGTTGGACGAGTATGAGGGACGGACGTGGGACGCCTGGCATCGGCATATCACCTTGGCGCTGCTGGCCCAGGCGTTCTTGGTGGCTATGAGCACCCAAGCGAAAAAAGGGGCACTGAGGCCGGCTTGATCCCATTTACTGCCCCGGAAGTCCGCCGCTTGCTGGTCCA
>NZ_JAFIBZ010000072.1:0-1175 GCF_017832375.1 Methylocaldum sp. RMAD-M
TAGTGCGATCCGAGTCTGATCCTTTCATTCCTGTGAAGGAGATCAGCGATGCCCCAAAAGATCTATCTGGTCAGGCTCAGTGACGCCGAACATGAGCACTTGGAACAGTTACTGCGCGGAGGCACGACGGCGACGCGTCAACTGACCCGCGCGCGGATTTTACTCAAAGCCGCCGAGGGCTGGCCCGACGAGCGGATCGCCGAAGCGCTGACGGTTGGGCGGGCGACGGTCGAACGCACGCGCCGACGCTTTGTCGAGTGCGGCCTTGAGGCGCTCCGGGAACGTCCGCGCCCGGGCCAAAGGCCCAAGCTGGATGAAAAAGCCCAAGCCCGGTTGATCGCAGAAGCGTGCAGCGCGGCGCCGGAAGGGCGTCAACACTGGACGCTGCAACTCTTGGCCGACCGGGTTGTTGCCCTCGGATTGGCCGAGTCCTATTCCTATGAGTCGGTCCGTCGGCTGCTGAAAAAAACGAACTCAAGCCTTGGTTGAAACGGCCGTGGTGTATCCCGGAGGTCAGCGCCGAGTATGTCGCTTCGATGGAGGATGTCCTGGACCTTTACGCCGAACCCTATGATCCCAAGCGGCCCAAGGTCAACTTCGATGAAACGAACAAACAACTCATCCAGGAGACGCGTCGGCCCTGGCCGGCTGAGCCGGGGCAGCCTGAGCGTTATGACTATGAGTATGAACGCCGGGGTACCCGCAATCTGTTCCTCTTTCTCGAACCGCAGACCGGCTGGCGCCATCTGGAGGTCACCCACCAGCGGACGATGCTGGAGTTTGCGCAACAGATGAGATGGCTGGTGGAGGAGCGTTATCCGGAGGCCGAGAAGATCCGTGTGGTCCTGGACAATCTCAATACACACAAGCCGGCCTCGCTTTATGACACTTTTCCCCCAGCCGAGGCGCGGCGGATTCTGACCAAGCTGGAGTTTCATTACACCCCCAAACAGGGGAGTTGGCTCAATATGGCCGAAATCGAGTTGAGCGTATTGCAGCGGCAATGCCTGGATCGGCGCATTCCGGACGAGGACACGCTCAAGCGCGAAATCGCCGCCTGGGAAGCGGATCGGAACGCCACGCAAGCCACCATCGACTGGCGCTTCTCCGTGACCGATGCCCGTGAAAAACTCAAGCGGCTTTATCCATCTCATTCATCGTGATGAACTACTAGG
>NZ_JAFIBZ010000073.1:0-1161 GCF_017832375.1 Methylocaldum sp. RMAD-M
CGCCGCCGCCACATAGACGAACTGCGGCTGGTCGGTACAGTCGCCGGCGGCAAAGATGTGCGGTGCGCTCGTGCGCATGGCGCGGTCGATGACGATGTCGCCCTGTGCATTGATCTCAACGCCCGCCGCCGCGAGGTTCAGGCTGCGCGTGTTCGGCGCGCGGCCGGTGGCCACCAGCAGCTTGTCGGCGCGCACTTCCCCGTGCCCGGTGGTGAGCACGAATGCCCCGTCCGCATAGGCAACCTGGCTGGCCTGGGTGTGGTCCAGCACCTCGATGCCCTCGGCGCGGAAGGCGGCCGTGACGGCTTCGCCGATGGCGGGGTCTTCGCGGAAGAACAGCGTGCTGCGCGCCAGGAGCGTGACCCGGCTGCCCAGGCGGGCGAAGGCTTGTGCGAGCTCGACCGCCACCACCGACGAGCCAATGACGGCCAGCCGCTCAGGGATCGTGTCGCTCGCCAGCGCCTCGGTGGAGGTCCAGTAGGGCGTGTCCTTCAGGCCGGGGATCGGCGGGATTGCGGGGCTTGCGCCGGTCGCAACCAGGCAGCGGTCGAAGTTCACTTCGCGGGTGCCGCCGTCAGCGGTCGCCACGGTCAGCGTGCGCGCGTCCTTGAACCGGGCCTCGCCGCTCAGCACGGTGATGGCCGGGGTGCTCGCCAGGATGCCTTCGTATTTGGCATGGCGCAGTTCCTCGACGCGGCCTTGCTGCTGGGCCAGCAGCCGCTTGCGCAGCACGGCCGGCGCTGCGGCGGGCAGACCGTCATCGAACGGGCTTTCGCGGCGCAGGTGGGCGATGTGGGCGGCACGGATCATGATCTTGGACGGCACGCAGCCGACATTGACGCAGGTGCCGCCGATGGTGCCTCGCTCGATCAGCGTCACGCGCGCGCCTTGCTCGACGGCTTTCAGCGCTGCCGCCATCGCCGCGCCGCCGCTGCCGATCACAGCCACGTGCAGCGCTTGTTCACCGCCACCATGCTTCGTTTCGCCACCGAGCCAGCCCAGCGCCTTGTTCAGCAGGCCGACTGGCTTGTTCTGCGTGTCGGCAACCCGTGCGCGGTAGCCGAGCGCGGCGACGGCTGCGACCAACGGGTCGAGACTCACACCCGCGTCCGCCTCGATCTCGGCCCGGCGCTGCGGATAGGACACCGAGGCCGCGCGCAC
>NZ_JAFIBZ010000074.1:0-1039 GCF_017832375.1 Methylocaldum sp. RMAD-M
ATGAAGCCTATGTCCAGGCCGACGGCCACACGACCTTCTCCGAACTCGCCTATTCGCTCGAAGCGATTTCGCCCGGCGCGGTGATCGTGAGCACGGTCGCCATCGGCATCATGCTCTTGTGGGAGACCCGCCTCTTCAAACAGAATGCGGTTTTATCCCTGATCCCCGGTCCCCTGGTCGCGGTCCTCTGGGGGGTGGCGTTCAATCTGCTCTCGCAACACTTCCTACCGGCCTTCGCGATCGCGAAGGAGCACCTGGTGAGCCTCCCGGAGATTCAGGGCGTCGCGGGCTTCTTCCAGCAGTTCACCCTGCCCGATTTCAGCCAGTGGGCCAATCCCGAGGTGTACACGGTGGCGGTCACCATCGCCATCATCGCGAGCCTCGAGACGCTCCTGAGCCTCGAAGCGGCGGACAAGATCGACCCCTTGAAACGCATCGCCCCGACCAATCGCGAACTGAAGGCCCAAGGGCTCGGCAATCTGCTCAGCGGCTTGATCGGCGGCTTGCCGATGACGGCGGTGATCGTCCGGAGTTCCGCCAACGTGAACGCGGGCGGCCGCACCAAGATGGCCTGCTTCATCCATGGCGTTTTGCTGCTGTTGAGCGTGATGTTCATCACCCGCTACTTGAACCTGATTCCCTTGGCCTGTTTGGCGGCGATCCTGCTCCTGACCGGCTACAAGCTGGCCAAACCCAAGCTGTTCAAGGAGATGTACGCCAAGGGGGCGAGCCAGATCATTCCGTTCGTGGTCACCATCGTCGCGATCCTCGCGACCGATCTCTTGAAGGGCATCGCGGTCGGCATGGTCGTCGGTCTCTATTACGTCATTAGAACCAACTTCCAGGCGGCGATCACCCTGACCCAGCACGGCAACAATTATCTCTTGCGCTTGCACAAGGATGTGTCTTTTCTCAACAAGGCGCTGTTGCGGGAGTATCTGAACCGGGTGGGCGAAAACGGGTATGTCATCATCGATGCCACGCGGGCGCAATTCATCGATCAGGACATCCTCGAAACCATCCACGACTTCGTGGCCGC